>CAZDYP010000032.1:0-8761 GCA_964509505.1 uncultured Anaerolineae bacterium
CATTGATACAGGCATCAACGCGGGCGTGATGAACGACTTTGACAATGAAGCACGGCCACAAGGCGGCACGTTTGACCTTGGCTTTGACGAATCACCCTACACCGTGTCGGCGATTACGGGCTTGAGCGCCGCGAACAACAGCCCCAAAGCCCCCAGTAGTGCGGTGGCTTTCACAGCGACGATTAGCGCAGGCACGTGCGCTGCATTCCAATGGAACTTTGGCGACGGCACGACGATAGCGAGCGGCGCGACGGTCACACACACCTATGCAGCGGCGGGAAGCTACACGGTGCGCGTCACGGCGACCAACAGCATCACCACAGTGGTGGCGACGACGCCTGTAACGATCACCTCGACTGGCATCACCATCACCGCCTACAACGACTTCAACAACTTTAATGCGCTGTCGGCGGCGAATGTGACCACCTTCGGCACTAGCTCGGGTGTGCTGAAAAATTTTGCTGATGGCAGCCTCACGGGCATCACGCTCACGACGACGGGCGACACGCTTGCCCTCCTCAACAATGGCGCGCATCCCACAGGCGGCGACGCGTTCGCCATCTTTGGCGCATCAGGCGCCACCGCCAACGGCGCGGGACTCCTCGACAACAGCAGCACCAATCCTATCACACTAACGTTGCAAGGTCTTACTGACAACCTCTTCTATGATTTGGTGTTGTATTCTGATCGTGCCTTCACACCGGGCACACGGCTCGTCGCCTACACCATCAGCGGCGCGGATTCATTCTCCAATACCAGCTCGGCTGGCTCGACCATCTCAGGCGCAAGCAACGAGACGGCCAGCATGGACATCATGAACAACGCCGCGACGGGGCGTGTGGCGCGATTCTCGAACATTGACCCAGGGACGGATGGCAGAATCGTCATCGTGATTAGCAAGGCAGGCGGCACGAATCAAGCAGTGCAAATCAACGCGCTACGTTTGCAATGGTTTAGCGGCCCGACGCCCATCACGGGCTTGAGCGCGACGAATGACAGCCCCCGTCCCTTAGGGTTGCCGGTCAATTTCGCGGCAACCGTCAGCGGCGGCAGCAACATCAGCTACACCTGGAACTTTGGCGATGGCACGGCGACGGCGAGCGGCGCAACTACATCACATAACTACGCGAGCGTTGGCAACTACACCGCGCGCCTCACGGCGACCAACAGCCTCAGTACCGTTGTAGCGACGACGCCTGTGACGGTGACGGCGGCTGTCAGTTGGCAGATAGACACGGCAGGCGCAACCGTTGACTTGAGCAACGTGAGCTGCCCCACCGCCTCGCTCTGCAAAGCGGTGGGCAACAATGGCGCGATTCTGTCGTGGAACGGTTCGACGTGGAGCGGCGAGTCGTCGGGTGTGCCGACCGATTACATCAACGGCATTAGCTGTCCCACCAGCGCCTTCTGCAAAGCCGTCACGGGTAGCGGCGTCATCCTCTCGTGGAACGGCTCGACATGGACGCAAGACACGACGGGCTTCGTCGGCACATTGTACACGGTCAGTTGCGCGAGCAGCACCTTCTGCGTCGCAGTCGGCGCGAACTTCTTGACGAACATCTACGTTTGGAATGGTTCGACATGGTCAGATGCAACGTCGGGTTCGACGGAAACGCTGTGGGGTGTGAGCTGCATCAGCAGCGTGTTCTGCAAAGCCGTCGGCGACAATGGCACCATCTTGTCGTGGAATGGCACTGCCTGGAGCGCGAACACGTCTGGTACATCACAACAACTCAACGCCGTGGATTGCGCGACGACCACGTTCTGCAAAGCGGTCGGCGCGGGTGGCACGATTCGCACCTGGAATGGCGCCGCATGGAGCGGTGACACATCAGGCACAAGTGCCATCCTTATGAGTGTGAGTTGCCCCACCAGCACGCTCTGTAAGGCAGTGGGTGCAGGCGGCGTCATTCGCTCTTGGGATGGTTCGGTCTGGAGCGCGGAAACATCCAACACGACGCAACAACTGTTGGGCGTGGATTGTTTCAACAGTTCTCTGTGTATCGCGGTGGGCGGCGGCGGCACGATTCGACGCTTGGGGTCTGCGCCCGTCACACCGCCCTTGCCGCCGACCATCGGGGGCACGCCGCTGCGCACGACGATGGCAGGACAACTCTATCAGTTCACGCCGACGGCGAGCGACCCGCTCAATCGTCCACTCACCTTCATCGTGACCAACAAACCCGTGTGGGCGACGTTCTACACGGCAACGGGTGTGTTGAGCGGCACGCCGAGCGCAGGCAATGTCGGCACGTACGTGAACATCAGCATCGGCGTCAGCAATGGGGTTTCGACGACGAACCTGCTGCCGTTCGATTTGACAGTGAACCCTGCGCCCGCCGCGAACCCCTTGCCTTATGATCCGCAGAGCATGGTATTCCGCGCGGCATTGGGCGATGACTTCATCACGCAAACGCTGCGTCTCCCCGTCAGCAACACCACCGAAGCGCAGACGGCGTTCAATGGTATCAATTTCATCACGTGGAGCACGGTCAATGCCGGTTGGCTATCGTCCAGCGAAGCCGTGCGACAAGTTAGACCGAACAAAGCGCAGTTCACGGCGCTTGGCACATACACTCGCACCATCACCGGCATTTACAAGAGCCAACCCATCACCATCCCTGTGACCATCATCGTTGACCCGCCGCAATTGCGCGTCAGTCGTTACGAGTTGCGCTTTAGCGGCGAAACGACCGGCCCCATTGCCAGCCAAGCCGTGCGTATTCAAAGCACCAGCTCGATCTCGCCGGTCAATTGGACGGCAACTTCCAATCAAACTTGGGTGACGTTGAGCGCGTTGAGTGGCGCGACGCCTTACACGCTCACCTTGGGCGTTGACTTGACGAAGATTCCCACGCCGGGCACCTATACGGCAACCGTCACGCTCAAAGATGCGAATGGTTTGGAAACTCCCATCATCGTCATCGCTACCATCGTCGCGCCGGGCGCATTGCCAATTGAATTGCTCGCGCTCGAAGTGACGCAGGGCGTGCAAAATCAACAGAACGCTATGGAGTTGGTGGCGGGACGGCGCACCTTTGTGCGCGCGCATGTGCGTAGCGCCACAGGCATCAACATCGCCAACGTCACGGCGCAGCTCACAGTGACACAAGGCGCGAACGCGCAACGGCTCGACGCGCAGAACACGAGTGGCTCCATCACAATCTTGCCTTCGCCCAACCCGTTGAACACCAACGACAGTTTCTTGTTCGAGTTGCCCAGCAGTTATTTGACAGGCACCGTGACGGTGGAGCTCAAGGGCGTCAGTCATCCAATAGCTTGCCGCGATGCAAACAACACCGCCAACGACTGCAAGGCAATGGTGACGTTCTCGCAAAACTTACCTGCGATGCCTATCAAATTCTTCTTGACGGCATTCCAATACAATGGGCTTACCTACACGTCGAACATGAATCACGTCAGCTACGGGCAGCAGGCGTTACAGAGCTATCTGCCGTTATCAGGCTTGACGGTCAGCACCGCCGATACGGTGATTGCGTATGCGGGCGACAAAATCGCAAGCAACTTTTTGGCGTTGACGCGCAGCATCTATCGCAACGATGGCAGACCCAAGCAACATTATCACAGCCTGCTCTCGACAGTGGGCAATGGTCATTTGGGCGGCGTCGCCTACAAACCTGGTTTCGAAGGCGTCTCCTCCATTGGACTCGGCACGTTCTTGAACATCGTGCCGCACGAAATTGGTCACAACTTGGGCTTGGGACATGCGAACTGCGGCAACCCAGCCAGCATTGATTTCACCCTGCCCGTCACCATCAGCGCAGGGACCGTCGCCACCGCAACCTACTACGGCTTCGACATTAACAAACTCGCTGCGCTTGCTCCACAGACGTATGAGGTGATGGGCTATTGCCCACCCAGTTGGTCTTCCTACGAAACATTCCGTCGTAGTATGGCGAGTTTGAAAACGAAATACGGGCGCGGCTTGGATGGCGGCGACTATTATCGCGACCTGTTAGGGCAACGGGTGTTAGCGCCTGCGGGTAGCGACGTGATTTACGTCAGCGGCATCGTCACCGGCACGCAAGTCGGTGTTATCCAATCCGTGTTTGGGCATGTCTCCGACAGCCCCATTACCACACCCGACCCGGGCCCCTTTGTCTTGCGTTTGGAAAATGGCAGTGGCGGCGTCGTGGCAACCTACAACATCGCCGCCGATGGGGAAGATGAGGAAGGGCATAACTTCTTCACGGTTGCCTTGCCGCACAAGCTGAGCAGCGCGGGCGCCATCAAGAAGATCGTGTTGTTGTACGGCAGCACCGTGTTGCATAGCGTCACCGCCTCCAACAACGAACCCATCGTGTCCAACGGCAGCACGCAATACGCCTCAGCCTCACAGCTCAATGTGTCGTGGACGAACAGCGACGCCGACAGCAACCCATTGAACTATCTGCTCGAGTACAATCCTGATGGGACATGGCGCACGGCGGCGCTGGGCAATGTCAACGCGACCAACTTCACCGTGTCCATTGATCCGAGCCTGTGGCCGGGCACCAACGCCGGACAGTTGCGCGTCGGTGTGAACGACGGCTTCTATACGACGTGGTACACCTTCACGCAAAGCTTCACCGTAACCAGAAAGGTGCCTGTGGCTGGCATTGTCAGCGCACCTGACAGAGACATGGCGGTTGGTGATCAACAAATCAATTTGCGTGGACAAGGTTTTGATCGTGAGAGTGGACAGCTCAGTGGTCCGAGCCTACGTTGGTGGTCTGACCGCGATGGCTTGCTAGGCACGGGTGACAGTTTGAGCGTCTTCGCCGATGCATTGTCGGAAGGGCGCCACACCATCACCCTTGAGGCAATTGATGGCAACGGCAATAGCAGCTTCATTACCGATGTCAACAGCATACCATCCGACTTCTCAGGGTTGCTAAACAGCTTCGTCGTGGAAATCTATCGCAATCGTCCATCGTTGCCAGCGCAATTGAGCGTGACGCCCAGCACGTTGGAGGTATCGGTGGCGATGGGGCAGCTAGCGACGACGACGTTGCCCGTCCGCAACGCAGGCGATGGCGCATTGAGTTGGACGGTCAGCGCGAATCCAGCACCGAGTTGGTTGACGTTCTCGGCGACGAGCGGCGCGACGCCCAACGACCTGCAAGTCACGGTCAACGCCAGCAGTTTGGCGACGGGCATCTATACAGGCACGTTGACGTTCCAGACGACGGGCGCGAACCCGCAAACGCTCACCGCGCCATACAGTGTGCAAGTGGTTGGCTTGCCACAGCGCAACGTCTATCTGCCGTTGATCGTGCGGTAAATCTATCTCCGTAAACACAAGCGCAAAGACCCGAAAGGTTTGGCAATCTTTCGGGTCTTTTTTTCTTGCAACACCAATCACTCCTTATATGAGCGAAAACTGTTTGCGCGTCACCGACTCGGCGTCCCCGTCGCCGTCACCACCCCAGTGGCTTGCGCGGTAGGGGTGACAACGACGGTGGTCGTCGCCGCGATAGTTGGCGTGAGCGCGGGCGCGCGGGTCGGCGCCGGCGTATCGGGGGGGCGAGTCGCAATCGGCGCGAGCGTCGGCGCAATGGGAGGTGATGGCGACAGCGTCGTTTGCGGTGTTGCCGTTGGCGCAACGCTATTTGCTGGCGGCGCAGCAGACGGATGGCGTAGTTTCGCATGCGCGATGAGTTGACCATCCGCGCTCTCAAGCTTATCCAGCTTCACGGGGCCATTCTCAAAGGCGCGACTCAAGCCGCGATTGAGCCCGTCCGAGATAATGTCGCGCACGACGTAGGGCGTGTAGTTATTCACGGTCTCGATGCGCGCTTGCGCCGCCTCGCTCACGACGAACACGCGCGTATCAATGTAATAGACGCCAAACGCGCTAATCACTTCCATTTGAATGATTTCTCTCGGCTTCAAATGCACTTTGAAAATGGGCAAGATGCCATCGCGTAAATTCAGCGCGTGGATGTATTGATCCACCTCGCTTTGCAGCGCCGCCTCTGTGAACACCGTCGGCTGATCGTGTTTGAATTGACTCCAGTTCCACGCATATTCGGCGGCGGTGCGCTCGGCAACATTGGCGGTGATGAGCGTGCCTGCGACGACGGCGGCGAGCAAGAGGATGAGCAAGATGAGCGCTAGTCGGATGGTCATACGCACGCTCCAGCCAATGGCGCGGCGGATGCTTCGCCATAACGCACGCCACGCTTGCTTGATGCGTTCGCTAAAGGCGAGAGGCTTCCTGGGCTGGTTGGCAAGGTTGACCTTCGTATCGGCAAACTGACCAATCGTGGGCATTCGCACCAATGGCGTCACGTCGCCCGAACCTTCGATCGTCGTCTTTTGTAATTCGGTAGAAAATTCTTCGGCGGTGCGATGGCGCTCGTTGCGATCCTTGGCAAGCGCGCGCATCAACACGGCTTCGAGGCTGCGCGGCAAGGAAGGATCGAAGTGGCGCGGCGAGGGGGGATTCTCGTACACTTGTTGATGCAGTAATGCCAGCGGCGTGTCGGCTTGAAAGGCCGTGCGCCCCGCCAGCAATTCGTACAGCACCATCGCCAATGAGTAGATGTCCGCGCGCCCATCGAGCTTCTCGCCCATCACTTGCTCGGGCGCCATGTAAGCGGGTGTGCCAACCGTCGTGCCCGCTTCCGTATAAAGCGAGCCTTCGCCCATCTGCGCCAGTCCAAAATCGGACAGCATGGGACGTCCATCGGCGTTGATCAAAATGTTGTTCGGTTTGATGTCACGATGCACGATGCCGCGCGTGTGCGCGTAAGCCAGCGCTTGCGCGATGGGGATGATGGTGGGAATCGCCATATCGGGCGGTAATTGCTTGTCTTTGTAATCGCGCAAGCTGCCGCCCGTGATGAGTTCCATCACGATGTAGAGGATGCTGCGCTCCGTATCATCGCCAAAATCATAAATGGGGACGATGTGCGGATGGCTGAGTTGCGCGACGGCTTTCGCTTCGCGGATGAACCGCTGGCGAAAAATCTGATCACGCGCTTGCAGCCCCGCCAACACTTTGATGGCTACAAAACGGTTGAGGTTGGTCTGACGCGCGCGATAGACGCTCGCCATGCCACCCTGTCCGATCAATTCGATGATCTCATAATTGCCAAGAGTTTGACCGACCAAATCCATCGTGGACTCACTTTGAATTTTTGATTTTGATTTTGATTGCGACGCTGCAATCTGAAATCTAAAATCGAAAATGGGGGATCACTTGTGTCCCAAGCACCTCAAGGGCTGCGAGCGGGTCGGGACCGAGCGGGGGACCGAAACTCAGATGCCGCGCACCCAGCGCCGCCAATCCCTCACAACGTCGCATCACATCAGTTGCCGTCCCTACAATACCAATCTGCAACATCGCCTCAGTGACTAAGCGCTTGCCTTTCGTCAGATTGCCTTCGACAATCACAGCTTGTCGCAACGGTGCGAAGTCGTCGGCGCTCAGTCCTAACTGCTGCAGGATGAGCGGGCTCAGAGTGTGACCATAATACGCGATTTTCTCCACCAACGCGTCACGCGCCGCTTCGCGGTCATTGGCAATCGCACACCACACGCACGCGGCAACATCCACATCGGCAAAAGCGCGCCCCGTGCGCGCTGCGCCTTGCTCGATCAACGGCTTGACATTGGCGAAATGTTCAGGCGGAAAGAGCAATGGCAAGCCGCCATCCGCCAGCTCACCCATCAGTCGTAACATACGCGCACTCATCGCGCCCAGATAAATCGGGATGCGACGCACGGGCGTGTGTGGCGCGCGTAAGTATGCCTCATGTGTCCATCCTTTGACAAATGCGCCGTTGGCGGCAACGCGCTCGCCAGCCCATAAACGACGCAGTACGACGATGGATTCGCGCATCGCCGCGAGTGGTTGCGCTTGTGTGACGCCAACCCAACTGAGGAAGTCGCCTGCGCCGGCGCCCAAACCGAGATTGAAACGCCCATGCGACAACTCATCAAGCGTCGCGGCCTGCATTGCAATCTCTGCGAGGTTCATGGTGTATGGATTGACGATACACGTGCCAATTTCAATACGCGTCGTAGCTTGCGCGACCGCCGACAGGATAACCCACGCGCTCCGCAAAAACAAATCATGGCTGACCCAAAACTGAGCGAAGCCCAGACGCTCGGCGGCTTGCGCGAGCTCGATATAACGAGCGATGGGTAAATCATTGTTCAAACGCAATGAGAATTTCATGGTGCGCCATAGGAGAGATTAGGGGAGATAAAGGGAAGTTAGGGAAAATAAACCTTGCGACCGACGCGCTTTTATTTCCCCTAATCTCTTCTTAATTTCCCCTAATTTCCTTTAATAGCGTCCACTTCGATTTCCACGAGCGCGTCGCTTGGCACGAGTGACTGCACGACGACGAGCGAGTTGGCGGGACGAATCTCGCCAAAGACCTCGCCGTGCGCGCGCGCGACGGGTTCCCAATGGTCGTAGCGTGTGAGATAGATGCGCGTGCGAATCACATCACTCAGCTGTGCGCCTGCTTCATGCAAGGCGCGCTCGATTTTTTGCAAGCTGTAACGCGCTTGTCCCGCCGGATCGCCCGCGCACACGATGCGCCCTTGCTCATCGCTCGCCGTCGTGCCTGAAACACAAATTACGTTGCCGACCCGCACGGCGCGCGAATAGCCCGCGAGCTTTTCCCAAGGGGTGTGGGAGGAGATGAGTTGGTGTGTCATAGAAGTTGGATGGTTGGATGGTTGGATGGTTGGACGTTGGATGGTTGGATGGTTGGATGGTTGGACGTTGGATGGTTGGATG
>CAZDYP010000032.1:8861-25351 GCA_964509505.1 uncultured Anaerolineae bacterium
GTTGGATGGTTGGATGTTGGATGGTTGGAGCTTTGAATGGGCGTGTTAAGCTGCTTGGCGATAATGGTGCATTCGATAATAAGCGGTTCGACTACTTTAGTCGGAGCATATTCAAACAACACAACTTGTTCGAGATGTTCAACTATTTCATTAGCCGAGCCGATTGAGGTGCGCCAAAATGATTTCGCTTCCAACCGCCAACTTCTAACCTCCAACCGCCAACTTCTAACCTCCAAAGCGCTGAAAGATCGTCGCAAAATACTTGATGCCCGCGAGGTAATCGGCGACGCGCACATTCTCGTTGGGCGCGTGGATGTTCATGCCCGCATACGCGACGCCCGCAGGCATGACCGTCGGGATATTGAACTTCGCGCCGAGCGCGTGCATCGGTCCGCTGCCCGAAATCAACGGCAACACAATGGGCGTCTTGCCCCAAATTTGTTTCGCGGCCTCCGCGCACAGCTTCGCAAAGGGCGCATCGAGCGGTGTGCGCGCGGGTTTTTCGCCGCCCAGCAGTTCAACTTTCACATCGTTGAATCCGTGCGCGTCGAGATGTTTCCGCAGCAACTTCACAATGTCGTGTGGGTCTTGATCAGGCACGAGGCGAAAATCAATTTTGGCAAACGCTTGATTGGGCAACACGGTCTTCAAGCCTTGCCCCGTGTAGCCACTCCACACGCCGCAGATAGTGCAGGTCGGTTGGAACGTGAGTCGCTCCTGAATCGCCTGTCCGGTTAACCCAAGCACATACGACTTGAAGCCATGCAATTTTTTCATGGCTTGTTCGGGAAACTTGATTGCGTGCAGCGCCTTGCGGTCGGCGGCGCTGGGTTTGCGAACTTTGTCATAGAAGCCTTTGATGAGTATTTTCTCGTTTTGAGCTTTCAACGTGGATAGCGCCCACGTCAAACGCCATGCGGCATTGGGAATGATGGCGGCGCGCGCGGAGTGCATGTCCGCCTTCGCCGTCTGCACACTCAATTGCACATACGCGATGCCCTTGCAGCCCAACGCGAGCTCTGGCACTTCATTCGCATTCAAGCCCCCGCACTCCCACAGACACGCGTCGGCTTGTAATAATTTTTTGTGTTGGTTGGCAAAGTGTTCGAGGTTAGGTGAGCCAATTTCTTCTTCGCCCTCGACGATGAACTTGATGTTCGTCGCGATTTGCCCGCGCACCTTTTGAATCGCGTCAATCGCGCAGATGCGCGCGACAAAATCGCCCTTATCGTCGGCGATGCCACGCCCATAAATTTTGCCGTCGTGAATCTCGCCGCTCCATGGATCGTGATGCCACAGCTCTAATGGTTCGGGCGGCTGCACGTCGTAATGGTTGTACGACGAGAGCGTGCGCGCGGCGCCGACGCGCAGCTCGCCAAAGACCACGGGCTGCCCTTTTGTCTCCAGCCGTTGCGCCTTGGCGCCCACCGCCTCAATCATCTCAATCACAATGTCGCTCGCTTCTTTGACACCGATGCCTTGCGCCGCCACGGAAGGTTGGCGCACCAAGCGTTGCGCGCGCGCGATGTAATCATCGGCGTGTTGGTCAATGTAAGTGTAAATGTCCTGCATGAATTTCCCTCAAAAGTAGGTTGAGCAAAGTAGGACAAGTTTTTAACTTGCCTCGCTGCGCAAGTTGCAAACTTGCTCTACATTTCTGCCATCAAAAATTTCACCGTCGCATCCTTGTATTGCTGATTGCCCACTGTCGTGAAGTGGTTGGCGTTGGGAATCGTGACGAGTTGTGTATGTGGCATAGCTTTCGCCAATGCGTGCGCGCTGCCGACCACCTCATCTTGCTCGCCGACGACGATGAGTAACGGGCGCGTGAGTTGCGCAACTTGCGCGCGGGTCTTGGGCGCAAAATCTGCGCGCGCGACAGCTGCCAACGCGCGCACGTCGTTGCCGGGGATGTTCTCTGCGAACATGCGATAGCGCGCGGTCACGGGATTCGTCACGGCGGCGAGGCTCGGCGCTTCTAACGCTTCCGCGATGTGCGCGATGGTCTGAGCGTGCGCGCCTTCGCCCAGCGCGCCATCGCCGATGCCGCCACAAACGATTTTGCGAAAACGCTGTGGATGGTTGAGCGTGAGGTCGAGCGCGATGAAACCGCCGAGCGAATAGCCATGCAAATCCGCTTGCGCGAGCTTGAGATGGTCGAGCAAATTCAACACATCGCCGCCCATTTTCACAAAGCCATAATCATCGGGTTGATACAACTTCGCGCTGCCGCCATGTCCGCGCAGGTCCATGCCGATCACCTGAAAGCCATGACTCGTGAGCCACTCGACCCAACTTGGCATCATAAAGTTGGTAGCGAATGAAACGGTGAGACCATGCAACAAGACAATGGGACGACCTTCGCCGTGAATTTCGTAGGCAATCGAAATGCCGTTGGAATTGAAGGTGGGCATAAGTGGAGATGAGAGATTGGGGATTGGGGGTTGGGTATTTGGATAGTGGATGTTGGGGAGCGTCTCGAAAAATTTAATGCCACACAACCACGGATGGAGTCTTTCGTTCTTTGCCTAATTCGTTGTGGCGTTTGATAACAGCAGCGCATTATGCCTGCTGCGCGCGCCACGCTTGCAGCAATTGTTGCTCACGTTCTGGTTTGAGGCCCGCGCGCCATTGACGATCCGGGGGCAGCTGCGCGTTCCATGCAAGCGTGTCACGAATTGTGTCGGCAAGTGGGCGGAACGTGAGACCAGCGCGTATCGCTTTCTGGCAGTTGACTGTCGAGAAGCCCGCATTGTCTTTGGTTGGCACCCATAACGGCATCTCCATCCATGGCTGCACATTTTGTTGCGACAAAAATTCTTCCGATACCCACGTGAACGTCGCATCGCTGCCGCTCCCACGCTGGCACTCATCGAGTAACGCGCCAAATGTGAGCGGGTAATCGGGCCCTGTCGCGTTATAAACGCCGACTTGCTTTTGCTCGACCATGCGGATGTTCCACTCGGCGAGGTCTTTCACGTCAATGATTTGTGTTTGCATGTTGGGACCATTGGGCGCGAGGACGGCGCCACCGCGTGCGACACGCACGGGCCAGTAAGTGAAGCGGTCCGTCGGGTCGTACATGCCGACGATGAGGCCGGGGCGAATGACCAACACGCGGCCGGGCATCGCGCGCTCTGCCGCTTGCTCACACAACGCCTTGAGGGGCCCGTACGTTTTGCCGTCAATCGTCTCGACGGTTTCATCGTCGAGCTTGCCGACGGGCGCATGTTCATCCATACCCGGTGTGTTGAAATCGGCAAAGACCGAGATGCTTGAGATGAAGGTGTAATGCTCGACGGCATCTGCCAGCAACTCCGCCGACGCGCGCACGAGGCGCGGCGCGTAGCCGCTCGTGTCAATCACCGCGTCCCACATGCGTCCTTTCAATGCGTCGAGCCCTGAGCTTGTCGAAGGGTCGCGATTGCCACGCAACTGTTCCAATTCAGGAAACAAGGTAGGGTTGCGCTGCCCGCGATTGAACAACGTCACGTCATGCCCGCGCGCTAATGCGACTTCGACCAACATGCGACCCAAAAATTGGGTGCCGCCGAGAATCAACAATTTCATTTGAGAGTGACCAATCCTTTGCGACAATCTATGGTCAGACGCTTGCCGCGCAAGAAATTTAAACCTAGAACGCCCTCCACACTGGAAGTGGCTTGAGCATCTTCGTCATTGCTGGATTTTCTAGCAGCACCCATTCTGCGTCAAAATGTTTTGTATCTCAGTGTATGACATAATAGAGCCCAAACGCGCAGGACGTTTGGACTTGGTTTTCGGCTTTATGTTAGTCAATTTGCGCATCTTGCACTTCTAGCAGCTTGACGCCAGCTATGGATTTCTTTTTCACGCTCTCATCCTAACCATTCAACAAGCGTTCCAACACCTCTGCCGCCTCGTGTGGCTTGAACTCATAGGGGCCTGGTCCCCCCTGATACACGATGCGCCCATCCGTCCCGACGATGTAGATACGTTCGGGCCAGCCCGCGAAGGTTTCGTTGACAGCATTATCCATGCCATCCACCAGCGTGGGGATAGTTAATCCCAAGGTACCCTCCACGAGTCGCGCCAACGCCAATCGTTCCTCAAGCGTCGTCGGCTGACGATAGCACACGCCTGCGCGTTCGTTAGACTCCAGGTGCCATTCATCCAGCGCGTGAGCTTCGGCGATATAGACGATGAAAAACCGCGCGCGGTCACGATAGGTCTGATACATTTTTTCAAGCACGCCAGACTGGCGGCGGAACGGCGGTCAGGTGATGCTACCGAAAATCAGCGCGAGCGGTTGCGCGCCACTTAGCTGGGGTAGTGAGGCGACGCGCCCATCCGTCAGCCATGTCACCGAGAGCGTGGGTAGCGCATCGCCCACACGCACTTGTGGTTGGCGGCGATAGTGTTGTAACGACGCAAGGATCGTATCACGCAACTGTGGATCCGTGACACGGGCAATTTCCTCGCGGTCGCGCGCATCTAACATGGGCAGTTGTTCAACAGAGTTTGTCATATCGTATCCTAAGATTTCGCTGTCAAATAGTACGGACATGGAGCGCAGGCGTAGGACCAGTTTTTAACTTGTCCAGGTGGGCAAGTTGCAAACGTGCCCTACACTCGCTATAACGGAATTAATTTCTTAAACTTCAGTCAGACTTGTCGGGTCTCATCAGACGGGCGGCGTCCACGTCGCGGCCGCTTGTAGTTGCTCCAACAAATCCACGACGGGTTGATGCCCACCGTGAGAGTTGTAGGAAATGATGCGGATGTTCATGCGCGTGAACAGATGGTCAACCGTCAAATCGTTGGAGTCCGCCAGCAGCGCAAAATGTTGAGGCGTGTAGCCCTCAAAGATGAGCGTGAGCTCACGCAACAACAATTGAAAATCAGGATCACGCAAGCTGTAGCCGACGAAGAGGATGGTGTAGTTGAGAAAGACCGCTTGCAGAAAACTCCGCACATGCGGGCTACGCAGAATGAGCTGGTCGTAGTCCTGGCTGGTCAGCACGACGCTGGCAGGCGATTGCAAATCGCCATGCAATTTGAAGATGAACAGCTCAGGTTCATACAGCGCCGTCGCCAACGCCGATACCGCTTCATGCGTAAACGTCTTGGGCGCCCAGCCGCGCACTTGTGTGACCACCGTTTCCAACAAGCGATCATAGTTGGTCGTAATCAAGCCGCGATAGTCGGTGGTGGCGATCAACTCGTGCGCGTGCGGTGGTTTGGTGGGCTTATTCAGCTGCTTTTGCAGCACGGCCGCGTATTGGTTTTTGCCCAATTGCGTGCGCGCCACATCCGCCAACATCAGGTAATCATTTTGCTGTGTCAATTCATCCAACATGGCCGCGCGCGGCGCAGGCGCTTGCTTTTTCACTTCATCGGTCAACGACTTCACGAGGGTGTTCCACGCGGGATAGCCTGCCATCATGGACAAGCCCGCGCCCACGAACAACATGCACCGCCGATTTTTGACGGCTTCCAGCAGTGGATGATTATCAGGTAAGATGGGCATTGTGTCCTCACTTTTTTCATCACGAAGTATAGGCTACTCCATCAAGGATTGCAATACATCCGCCAACACCTCAATCGCCTTCAAATACTCGTTCACGTCAATATGCTCATGCGGCGTGTGGTCGAGGTTCGAGTCGCCAGGTCCATAGGCGACGATGGGACAATTCCAAAGCGGCGCGACGACGTTCATATCCGCCGTGCCACTCTTCACCGTGAAGCCCGGCTTCGCGCCATGCGCCCGCAACGACGCGAGAAACGCGCGCACCAGCGGCGTGTTCTTGTCGGCGCGATAAGCCTCTTCTTCACTGGCAAAAGAAAGTTCGGCGTCATCGGCAAAATTTTTGATGTCTGATTTTAGATTTTTGATTTGAACGCCAACGGGGACGCGAATGCCGATGGTCATCTCAACCGAATCGGTGAAGGGGTCATCGCCTGTGTGGATGCGACGCAGTGATGGGTCGAGCTGCTCGAACATGCCCTTTTTGTCTTGATTGTATTGCATAGCAAGGGCGTTCACGCGATTCCAAAACGTGACCGCGCTCTCGGCAACGCCGCGTTGTTGTCCTGCAGTGTGGCTCATCTCACGCGCTTTGCGATAATGCACGAGCAAGCGTCCTTTGTAGCCGAGCGTCACACGATCCCAACCGCTTGGCTCGCCGATGACGCAATAGGTCGGACGATACTGCGTTGCTGCGAATCGCGCGCCTTTGGAGGTTGCATACTCTTCTTCGACTGCGCCCACCACGACGATGCGCCACCCTTCACGCGCACCGACTTGCGCCGCCGCCACAATGAACGTACACAATGGGCCCCGCGCATCCACCGCGCCGCGCCCATACAGTTTGTCGCCTTCGCGCCGCACGGGAATGAAGCCGGGCACGGTGTCCATGTGGCCGAGCAAGACGATCTCCTTTGTAACATCCCTCCTTGTCCCTTCGCCCCTCTCCCTATTAGGGAGAAAGGTTGGGAGTGAGGGTTCGAGGATGCCAACCGCATTCCCCGCTTCGTCCCGAAATGCGCGGAAGCCGAGCGCGTGCATTTGCGCGACGAGGTACGCGCAGATTTTTTCTTCTTGCGTGGCGGGGCCGTAGATGGTGAGTGCGCCTTCAAGCAGCGCAATAGCGTCTTCCACAGAGTCTCATGTCTCGCTTTCTATATCTCTACTTCGGTGAATGTAACACAGTTCATCACAAAACACAACAGGCACATGGGGGGAGGCTTGACGAGCGAAGCAGAGGGCTTATAATGGCACGGCAAATAATTCAGCACGATAGGAGCTCTCATGTCTCAACCTGTTGTCGGCGATGTGGGCGTTTCACTCTTCGGCAAACCATTGGAACCTCCCACACCCACTCCTGAACAAATCGCTGCGCTTGACGAGGCACAACGTCATTATGCAGCGGATCCCAATTTGGAAAACACCATTTGGTATGGGCGACGCTTAGCGTATTGCTTTCAATTTGCGAAAGCGTTTGCCGTCTATACCGACGGCATCGCGCGTTTTCCGACCGCGCATCAACTCTATCGTCATCGTGGGCATCGGTACATCTCGACGCGCCAATTCGACAAGGCTCTGGCTGACTTCACCCAAGCGGCTGAACTGGCGTCTTCGCAACCTGTCACCCTTGAACCCGATGGCGTGCCCAATCGGTTGAACAAGCCTCTCTCCAATTCGCATTTCAACATCTGGTATCACTGGGGACTGACCCACTATTTGATGGGCGCATACGCGCAAGCTGTGCCCATCTATCAAACGTGCTTGCTGTATTCGGCTAACGACGACAGCATCGTCGCCACGTCGGATTGGCTCTACATGACGTATCGGCGTCTGGGTGATACCAGCGCAGCGGCGCGCGTGCTGGAGCCGATTCACGCGCAACTGAATGTGGTCGAGAACCATGCCTATCACAATCGCCTGTTGATGTACAGGGGTCTGGTCACGCCCGAATCGTTGCTGCATCCGCAAGCAGAGACAGAAGCGGCGACCGAGCTCGCCGTCGTCACACAAGGTTACGGGGTGGGCAATTGGTATCTTTACAACGGGCAACGTGACAAAGCGCAAGACATTTTCGCGCGCGTCTTGCAATCCAAAAGTTGGTCAGCTTTTGGTTACATCGCCGCCGAGGTAGATATGCTCAAGTTCGGCAGCTGAAATGGGTGATGTAACCACGCATCATTCCCGTACACATTGGGTGCGAAGCAATCGGCGCATCCCAAGCAGCAGCTTGCTTTGCTGCACAACGGACTCGCCATGACGCAGGGCGAGCGCGTAGCGTACACGATCTAACCCGAAGGGCGCTGGCGACTCTTCGGGTTTTGCATTGCCACACCGCTTGACAACCTCCGCCACTCATGCTAAATTCGCGCCAACTTGAAATAGTGCAATAATGCACTGATTAGCTCTATGAGTACTGGACGCTATGCTCCTCTCCACAAATGGTTAAGTTCAACCTTGCGCGATGACATTGCGCGCGGGACCTATCAACCCGGCGACCCACTGCCGACTGAGCATGAGCTGATGCGTCGCTACCGCTTGAGCAGCACGACCGTGCGCCGCGCCGTGCACGATCTGGCGCGCGAAGGCTGGCTGTATCGCAAAGCCGGCAAAGGCACCTTCGTCAAACGCACCAAACTCGAGGAACGGTTGCTGCGTCTCACCTCCTTCGCCGAAGAGATGCAAAACCGCGCCATCATCCCCAGCTTCAAGTTGATTGACGCTAAAGTCGTCGCGCCGCCTGAACCTGCTGCGCGCGCGCTTCAATTGACAGCGCCACCACAGGCTTACCTCATCGAGCGAGTGCAGCTCGCCGCCGACGAACCGATTGCGCTCGCGCGCGGTTATTGGCGCATGGACATTGGCGAACAGCTCGCGCAACATGATTTGAACGCCATTGCGCTCTACGAAATCATCGAGCATCAATTGCATATTCCCTTGGTCGAAGCCGACGAATCGCTCAACGCCGCCGTCGCCGATACAACCATCGCGCGGCATTTGGGCATCGAGCGCCGCGCGCCATTGTTGGTACGCTGTCGGCTGACTTACACGACCGAGATGCAGCCCGTCGAATACACCACATCTTACTATCGCGCTGACCGCTACGAATACAAAGTGCGCTTGATGCGACACGGATAAGGAGGTGATGGAAGTTCGGATTTTAGATGGCGGATAGTGAATTTAGTTCGATATTGGATATTAGATATTGGGGCATTGGACATTGGGCGTCGAAGGTCCAATTGCTAATATCCAATATCCAATAATCCAAACCTCAAGGAGAGAAAATGGACGAATCCAAGAAGATTTCGCGCCGACAGTTCATCGCGTTGGGTGGGCAAGCGACCATTGCGGCGCTGCTGGCGGCTTGTTCAGCCCCGGCAACGCAACAACCTGCCCCGCCTGCGGGCGCGACCGCGGCGCCTGCTTCGCAACAGCAGCCGCCCACCAAAGCGCCCATCAACATCGAGTTCTTGGCATGGGGCGATGCGACCGATGAGCCCGCGTGGAAGAAGCTGGTCGAAAATTACATTGCAAAAAATCCCGGCTCAAAAATCAACGTCACCGCTGTAGCCGACCCCAACAACAACTTCTACACGAAATTGCAAACGATGATTGCGGGCGGCACGCCGCCGCACCTTTCGTCGTTTCAGGGATGGGAATGGCAGACGTATGCGGACAAGAATTTGCTGCAACCGATTGACGATTGGATCGCGCGTGACAAATTCACCGCGCCGTTCTCCGCTAACGTCAACAGCGTCGAGCTCAGCACCAAGCGCAAGGGCAAGACATACATGATTCCGATGCAACTGGCGACGATGGTGATGTTCTATGCCAAGAAGATTTTTGACGAAGCCGGTGTAGCATATCCCAAGGACGATTGGACGTTCGACCAATTCATCGAAACCGCGAAGAAGCTGACAAAGACGAGCGGTGCAGACAAGCGTTTCGGCTATCAGGCGAACGGCGGTTGGTTCCGCGACATCGGTTGGATTGCAGGCACGGGCAAGCGCGAGTTCGACAACATCGTTGACCCGAAGAAATCGCAATTCAACACACCCGAAATCGTGAAGCTCGTGCAGGTGGTCGCCTCTGACGTGTACAACACGCTGAAGATTGCGCCGACGGCTGCCGATCAACAGGGTGGCGCGAACACTATCAACACAGGCAACTGCGCGTTGAAGTACGAGGGGCCGTGGTTCTTGCCGCAACTCAACACGCCGAAGCTGCGCGAAGAGAAGAAGCAGGTTGACTTCGACGTGGTCGCGATGCCGAAGGTGGGCGCTGGGCCCTTGCCCAATCGCGGTTGGGGCGAAGGCATTGCCATCCCGAAGAGCGACAAAGCCGAGCAAGCATGGAGCTTCGTCATGTATGCAGCAGGCGAAGAAGGCGTGAAAATTTACTCCGATATCACAGGACGTATGCCCAATACCTTCGACCTGATCGAGAAACATTGGTTGCCGAAGCTGCCCGACACCTACGGCGTGAAGAACGGCAAGGTATTTCTCGATGCGCTCAAGAAGTCACAGGTGGATGTGATTGGCGGCGTGCCGCGCAGCAAGATCTGGGCGGAGACTGTGAAGCCCACCGGTTGGGACCCGATGATCGCAGGCAAACTGAAAGCAGACGAAGCCTTAAAGCAAGTAGATGAGAAGTTGCAGAAGGTGTTGGACGATTATTGGAAGACGCAATGATGAAGGGGTGACAAGGGGAAGGGGTGAACGGGTGACCACAGGTTCACCCTTTCACCCTTCCACCCCTTCATCGCTTTTAGGATCCTACATGACCACCATGCTCATCACACCCAAGCGCCGCATCTCCCCGCAAACGCTACGCGAGTGGCTTGAGGGGTATCTGTTCGCTGCGCCATTCCTCATTGGCTTCACCGTCTTCGTTGCGGGGCCGATGCTCTATTCGATTTATCTCGTTTTCCAGCGCTGGGACTTGTTGACGCCGCCGCGCTTCATCGGCTTCGACAACATCATCAAAGCATTGACCGATGAGCTCGCCTTGCAGAGCCTCTACAACAGTGCGTTCTATACCGTCTTCGCTGTGCCTGTGCAACTCGTCATCTCGTTCACGCTCGCGCTTGCGCTCACCCAGAACATCCAATTCCGCAGCCTTTATCGCGCCGGTTTCTATTTGCCCATCATCGTGCCGGTGGTCGCCAGCGCCGTCGTGTGGCAGCGCGTCTTCCATTACGAATTCGGCATCGTCAACGAAGTGTTGGGCTGGGTCGGCATTCCGCCGCAAAAATGGCTCACTGAACCCGACCTCGCCAAACCCGCGTTTATCTTCATGTCGTTCTGGGCAATTGGGCGTCAGATGGTCATCTTCATCGCGGGCTTGGGCAATGTGCCAACGCAGTTGCTCGAAGCAGCGAGCATTGACGGCGCGGGCAAACTGCGTCAGATGTTCAGCATCGTCGTGCCGCTCATGACGCCGCTCATTTTCTACAACATGGTCATCGCCATCATCAATTCGTTCCAGACGTTCATCCCCGCGCAAATCATGACCGACGGCGGTCCCGAAAACGCGACGCTCTTCGTCGTGCTGAACATCTATCGTCAAGGCTTCCAATTTTTCAACATGGGTTTCGCTGCTGCGCTGGCTTGGGAACTCTTCATCATCATCGTCGGCTTCACCATCGCGCAGTTCACGATCGCGCGCCGGTGGGTGTACTACGAAAGTTAGAGCTATGACTACCTCCTCCCGCTTCTGGCTCATCACCCTGCAAATCCTCATGACCCTCATCCTCATCTCATTTTTGCTGCCGACGTTGTGGATGGTGTCGTCGTCGCTGAAGGTTTCGACGGAAATCTTCAAGCATCCCATCGTGTGGATTCCGCAAAACCCGCAGTGGAAAAACTATCTCGACGTGTTCGAGCGAGCGCCGATGGACAAATACGCGCTGAACACGCTCACTGTCACCGTGTTGGCGATGACAGGCACGCTCGTCTCGTCGGTGCTGGTCGCCTATTCGTTCTCACGCATCAACTGGCCTGGGCGCGACCTCTGCTTTGGCTTGCTCTTGGCGACGATGATGCTGCCGGAAATCGTCACGCTCATTCCACGCTTCATCCTCTTCAAAAATTTGGGCTGGACGAAACCCGACTACCTATTTGACGTTCTGCCATTGAACTTCTTGCCGCTCACGGTCCCGTATTGGTTCGCCGGTACGCCGCTCTACGTCTTTCTCATGCGCCAATTCTTCAAAGGCATTCCTATGGAACTTGAAGAAGCCGCGCGCATGGACGGCGCGAATCGTTTGCAAATCCTCGCGCAGATCATCTTGCCTCTCGCCAAACCTGTGCTTGCTACTGTCGCCGTGTTCTCGTTCCTGCAACATTACAACGATTTCCTCGAACCCCTCATCTACTTGAGCGGCAAAGACAAATGGACGCTGGCGGTAGGCTTGCGCGCGTTAAACGATACCTTTGGCGGCAATTGGGAAATCGTGTTCGCCGCCGCGACCCTGATGCTCTTGCCAATGCTCGTCTTGTTCATAATCGCGCAGCGCTACTTCGTGGCAGGTATTGCAACGACGGGCTTTGGCGGTAGGTAAAAGCTATTGGCTATTTGGATATCCAATAGCCAATACCCAATATCTCCACATGCCCCTCGCCTCTTCATTCGATTCATTACTCTTCACTCCCGAATTTTTCGCCGATCCTTATCCGCTCTTTCAGCGCTTGCGCGCAGAAGCGCCTGTGTGGTGGAGCGAAAAACTTGGCGGTTGGGTCTTGACGCGCTACGACGATGTGGTGAACGCGTTGCGCGATGTGAAATCGTTTTCGAGCGCAGGGCGCGTCACGCATTTGTTACGGCAACTGCCCGCCGAAGTGCGTCGCCAAGTCGCGCAGCTCGAGCGTCATTACGAAGTGGGACTCGCGCACTCCGACCCGCCCTCGCACACGCGCATCCGCTCGCTTCTCACCAAAGTCTTCACGCCGCGCATGGTCGAGACGATACGTCCACGCATCCAAGCCGTGACCAATGAATTGTTAGACAAAGCGTTGGGTAAGGGCGAGCCTTGCGCTCACCCCAATACCATAGACGCGATGAGCGCGCTCGCCTATCCACTGCCCGCGACCATCATCGCCGCAATGATTGGCGCGCCCGCGCAAGACCACGAGCAATTCAAAGCGTGGGCGGCCGCCATCAATGGTTTATACGAGAAAGGCGGACGCATCTCGGCGGAGCGCGTGTTGCGCGCGCAACATAAACTGAGCGAGATGCGCGCGTACCTCGCAGACTTGATCGCACAACGTCGCGCGCACTTAGCGGATGACCTCCTGAGTGGCTTAGTAGGCGCAGAGCGTGAAGGCGCGAAACTCAACGAAGCGGAGCTAGTGTCAACGGCGGTAACGCTCTTCGTCGCAGGACACGAGACGACGACGCATCTGATTGGCAATGGTCTCGTCGCGTTGCTGCGTCATCCTGACCAATGGCAAAAACTCAAAGACCATCCTGAGTTGATGCCCCAAGCCATCGAGGAGATGTTGCGTTACGATACATCTGTACCACGCAGTTGGCGCATCGCCACCGCGGATATAGAGCTGGGTGGACAGACGATTTGCAAGGGGCAACTCGTATTGCCATTGCTCGCCGCTGCGAACCGCGACCCCGCGCAATTTCCCGATCCAGATCGTTTTGAGATCGAACGACAACCCAACAAGCATCTTGGCTTCGGGCATGGCATTCACTTCTGTCTCGGCGCGCCGCTCGCACGCCTCGAAGCGCCCATCGCCATCGGCACATTGTTGCGACGCGCGCCTAACTTGCGCCTCGCCGTTGATGCGACTAAACTTGCGTGGCGACACGACATCGCATTGCGTGGGCTGGAGGCATTGCCATTGGAGATTGGGGATTTAGATCCAATATCCAATATCTAATATCCAATACCTCAAGCGCCTCAAGGAGTTATTATGTTTCGCATCGGTATTCAAACCAACGTCTGGAGCGATGAACGCCATCGAGACTTGCCGAATGTCCTCGCAGAAATTCAGGGGGCAGGCTACGAAGGCTTCGAGATTGGCGCGCATCGTATTGATTTGTCGCGCCCCGATGTGCTGTTCGGCTGGGCAACGCACTATCGCCAAAGCATCGTCTCACTGCACGTACATGGCGAGCTGCACAACCCGCAATGGTTCACGGCGGAGGCGCGCGCGTACCTTGAGCGCGTCGCCGTCGTCGCCTCCGAAGTGGTCGCGCCACATCTCACTATCAGTGGCAAACCGAAAGACCGCAAGAGCGACGATGAGCTGCGCGTCGCCGCCGAGACGCTGAACCACATCGGCGCCATCGCGCAGCACCAAGGCGTGCGTCTCTGCTATCATAATCACTACTGGGAAATTGCGGACAACGCGCGCGAGCTGCGTCATTTCGTCGCGCACACCGACCCAGCGCTCGTCTCGTTTGCGTTGGACGTGGCTTGGGTGCACCGCGGCGGCGCGCAGGTGGGCGCGCTCGTCAAAGAGCTGTTGCCACGCATCGCCTATTTCCATGTCAAAGATTATCGTGGCGACCAATTCACCGAACTTGGCAAAGGCGTTGTGCCATTCAACGAACTCTTCGACGCGTTGCGCGACAAAGCGTGTTGGCTGATCGTCGAGCGCGACGAAGCGCTGCCCCATGCGTTCGAGAGCGCGCGCGAATGCCGCGAGTATTTGCGACAGACATTCAACATTTGACACACAAAGGACGCCAAGAAAATTTTGGTATGGCTGTGTGTCTTGGCGCTTGCTTGGCGTCTTGGTGTTGAAAAGTTGGGAGTTGTTTGATGAATGACAAATTGGGCGTGTGCGTCGTCGGCTGTGGCGACATGGGCACGAAGCACGCGCATCGCTGGAACCAGCTGCCCGAGGCGCGCGTCGTCGCCGTTGTGGACATCATCCCTGAACGCGCGCAACAACTCGCACAGAGCTGCGGTTTAGCGCAATGGCGCACAGACTATCGCGTGGCTGTCGCTTTGCCTGACGTGGATGTGGTGTCGGTTTGCGTTCCCACGTATTTGCATCCCGCCGTGACGATGGCGGCGGCGACCCATGGCAAACATGTCTTGTGCGAGAAACCCATCGCGCTCACGTTGGAAGACGCCGATGCGATGATTGCCACTGCGCGACAACACCGCGTCAAACTCGGCGTCGGCTTCATGCGCAGCCATTCGCCCATCCTGGCCGCCTTGCGCGCATGGCGTATCGCCAATCAACGCCCTGTGTTGTATCACGCCGAAGACATCCGCGAGCTGCGCCCCAAACGCGCGATGCACGATACGAATGCGAACGGCGGTCCCATCATTGATATGGCAGTGCATCTGTTCAACGTGTGGTCAACTATGTTTGATTCGCAACCCATATCAGTATCCGCGCAGGCATTGCGACTCGCGCAAGGGCGCCCCGAAATCGCGCACATTCAAGAGGTGGCGTATGATACGGCGACAATCAACGTGCGTTATGCGTCGGGCGATGTGGGGCATTTTCACGTGACGTGGGGCACGCCACCGCAGGTCACGCCAGCGCCGGCGCCCGACGCGATCTACGGCTCAACGGGTTTGCTGCATGTTGTGTGGGAAATGCAACATCAAGAGGCGCGTCTTATGCGCGAGGGTGGACAATGGGAAACCATCGCCGCGTGTGACGAGGACATGTATCAACGCGAGATTGCCGCCTTCGCCGACAGCGTCCTCAACGACACACCATTTCCAGCCAACGGCGAAGCGGGCAAGGCGGCGTTGCGCGTGTCTGTGGCAGCGCTCGCAGCAATCCACACACAACAGGTGGTGAGGTTGGAGTGAAGCAGGATGCACGATGCACGATGCAGGATACCTGCCACTTGCTACTTGCTACTTGCTACTTGCTACTCATTACTCGCTATTCACAGGAGCTTGACTTATGGGGCCCCTCGCAGGTTTCACCATCCTCGAATTCGCCAGCATCGGACCTGGTCCCTTTTGCGCGATGATGCTCGCAGACATGGGCGCGGACGTGATTCGCGTTGATCGCAAAGGCGCAGAGAATCCATTGGCGACGTCCGCCAGCACACGCTTCAATGTGATGAATCGCGGGCGTCGCTCCATTGCGCTCGACCTCAAACAACCTGCCGATGTCGAGGTTGCGCTCAAACTCAGCGCGCGCGCTGATGCGTTGATCGAAGGGTTGCGCCCCGGTGTGATGGAACGCCTGGGACTCGGTCCCGATGTGTGTTTGGCGCGCAATCCCAAGTTGGTGTATGGGCGTATGACGGGCTGGGGACAGACGGGACCGCTCGCGCACGTGGCGGGACACGACCTCAACTACATTGCGTTGAGCGGTGTGCTGCACGCCATTGGTCGTCACGACGAGCCGCCCGTGCCGCCGCTCAACCTCGTGGGCGATTTCGGCGGTGGTGGCTTGTTGCTTGCCTTTGGCATCGTCTGTGCTTTGCTCGCAGCGCGACAGTCGGGACAAGGGCAAGTGGTGGACGCGGCGATGGTGGATGGCGCAGCCGTCCTCGCGGCGTCGTTCTATGGAATGCATGCCGCGCAGCGTTGGAGCAACGAGCGCGAGCGTAACTTGCTCGATGGCGGCGCGCATTATTATTGCTGCTATGAATGCGCCGATGGGAAGTATGTGGCCATTGGTTCGCTGGAGCCACAGTTCTATGCGTTGTTGTTGGAGAAATGCGGACTCAGTCAAGACCCTGCCTTTCAAAATCAGCGAGACACGACGCGGTGGAAAGAGTTAGGCGACCAACTCGCGGTCATCTTCAAGCGCAAGACGCGCGACGAATGGTGTCAGCTAATGGAAGGCAGCGATGTCTGTTTTGCGCCCGTGTTAGATTGGGATGAAGCGCCACAGCATCCGCACAACCAGGCGCGCGGCAACTTCATCAACATCGCAGGCGTGACGCAACCCGCGCCTGCGCCGCGCTTCAGCCGCACCCAACCCACGATGCCGTCACCGCCTGTTGCGCCCGGCGCGCACACCGCAGAAATTTTGCAAGAGCTGGG
>CAZDYP010000032.1:25451-29330 GCA_964509505.1 uncultured Anaerolineae bacterium
GCGCTCAAGCGCGGCTTCGATCAGCTCGCGGATTTACTCGCGGCCACGCTCGGTCCAACGCAAGGCATAGTCATCTCGTCTGCCATCGCCGATGGCCGTCCCGAAATTTTGACGGATGCGGCGACGATTGCGCGTCGCGTGTTGCAGCTGCCCAAGCGCGCGGACGATGTGGGCGCGATGTTGCTGCGACAGTTGGTGTGGCGCATGAACGTGAAAGCGGGCGACGGCGGCGCGACAGCCGCGGTGCTCGCGCAAGCGATTTTGCATGAAGCGCAGCGCTACGTCGCGGCAGGCGGCAACGCGATGGCGTTGCGGCGCGGCTTAAGCCAGGCAACGCAAGCCGCGCTTGATGCCTTGCAAGCGCAAGCGCAACCCGCACACGAGGCGCACACCTTGACGCGTGTCGCGCTCGCAGTGACCGGCCAAGCGGAGCTCAGTCAGTTGTTGGGCGAGCTATTCGCGCGCTTGGGCGCAGAAGCGTACGTCAGCATCGAAGCATACATGGCACGCTATCTCGCGTGTGATTATCACGAAGGCGGACGTTGGCAGGCGCGCCTCGCCTCACCCTACTTCATCACCGAAACGGCGACACGCCGCGCACTGCAACCCGATTGTTACGTCGTGCTATGCGCGGGCGAGCTCAACACGGTTGAGGATGTCGAGCGCATCCTCTCACTCGTCGCGCAAACCGAAACAAAGCGCGTTGCCATCATCGCGCATGAGATTCGCGGCGACGCGCTCAATACGCTCGTCGTCAATCATCAACAAAAAGCGGTGCAGCTCATCGCCGCCACCTCGCGCAGCGTCCCTACAAAACGCGCTGATGATTTCACCGATTTGTCCGCCTTGACCGATGCGACCATCCTTGCGCCTGAACGTGGGCGCTCATGGCGCGCGATTCAGCCCAGCGATTTCGGCGCAGCGCAACGCATCGAGGCAAATGCGGATGAGCTCATCGTCGTCGGCTACGCGCAACATGCTGAACGCGCGCGCGCACAGGCTGAATTGATTCGCAGGCAGCTGAGTGGACAGGGCGGCCGTTCAACTACCACCCCGACGAGGGAGGATGATGAAGCGCGAAAAGAGTTGCGCTGGCGCTTAGCGCGCATGGAGGGGAATGTCGCCACATTGCAGATTGGCGCGGCGACAGAGGCAGAACGCGCGGCGCTTACGCAACAAGCGGAAAAGGCCTTACGCGCGTTGCCCATTGCAGTACGCGAAGGCGTGGTCGCGGGCGGCGGCGTGGCGTATGTGAATTGCGTTGACGCCCTAGCGACGTTGCGGCGCAACCTCGCTACGCCTGATGAGGCGCACGGCGCGAAAATTTTAGCGCGCGCCTTGACCGTGCCATTTCAACGCATCGCGCGCAATGCGGGCGTGACCACAACAGGCGCGGTGTTGGACGAAGCGCGACGCTGTGGCGCGACGTTTGGTTATGATGCCCGCACACGACAGATCGTGGATATGCGCGCAGCGGGTATCATGGATGCAGCTGGCGTGTTGCGCCTCGCACTAGAGACTGCCGTAAGCGGCGCACTGATGGCGCTGACGACGGAGACGATTGTGTTACATCAAAAGCCAGAGCTGAGTTACGAGCCGTGAGACTTCTAATCCTTAGCAACCCGCACACCTAACTGGGGTTCGTTATTTCTCCTAACCTGCCCTAATTCCCCTCACCACCGCCTCCACTACCTCCCGCGTCATCGCTGTTCCCCCCAAGTCCGGCGTCAACACGCCTGCCCGCACCACTGCATTCACCGCATTACGCACGCGTTGTGCCGCGTCGCTCATCTGCAAGTAGTCGAGCATCAGCGCCGCGCTCAGAATCGCGCCAATGGGATTGGCGATGCCTTTGCCCGCGATGTCGGGGGCGGAGCCATGCACAGGCTCAAACACAGCCGCGCTTGCGCCGATGTTCGCCGACGGCGCAACGCCCAAACCGCCAATCAACCCTGCCGCTTCATCCGAAAGAATGTCGCCAAACAAATTCGTCGTCACAATCACGTCAAACTGCTCAGGGTCTTTGACGAGCCGCATCGCCATCGCATCCACCAGCAGCTCGTTGTATGGCATAGCGGGAAATTCTTTCGCCACACTCAACGCCGCTTCGCGGAATAAGCCATCGGTCTCTTTGAGCACGTTGGCTTTGTGGACGATGGTGACGAGTGGACGTTTGATATTAGATATTGGATACTGGGATTTGGAATTTGGGAGTTGGGATTTCGCGCGAGCACGTGCTTGCTCGAATGCTATCCGCACGATGCGCTCCGACGCGCGGCGCGTGATGACGCGCTCGGTGATCGCGGTGTCATTGTCCTCACGTCGCTCACGTCCCGCATAGAGTCCTTCGGTGTTCTCGCGCACGATGAGCAAGTCGAGGTTCGGACGCGAGAATGCGCCGGGCAACGATTGCGTCGGGCGCAGGTTCGCATACAAATCGAAACGCTGACGCAACGTGAGAATCGGACTGCGATAGCCCACGACCTTCGACGATGGCGACGAAATTGCGCCGAACAACGTCGCATCCGCTTGCGCCACCGCATCAAGCGTTTCGTTGGGAATTGCGTTACCACATTGTTGGAAACACGCCCAGCCTGCCTCCGCTTGTGTGAAGCGCAAATCCAATGACAATGCTTTCAACACCTCGACGGCGGCAGGGATGACCTCTTGCCCGACGCCGTCGCCTTCAATCAAGCAAATCGTTTTCATAACAGTAATCAGTAGCCAGTGCCCAGTCGTCAGTATGCGCCTTGTCTGGCTACTGGCTACTGACGACTGACGACTTTCATTCGCCTCCCTTAATCTCCGGCAGCGGCAAATGCTCTACGCCCAATTTCTTCCGCAGCATCGGAATCAGTCCGCCTGCGTCGAGAATGGCAAGAATCGTTGGCGAGAGTGGCGGGAATGCGAATGCGCCGCGCGCGCAGCGAATTGTGTGCGTGTCGAGATCAACCTCAATGGTCTCGCCCGCGTCAATCGCGTCCACTGCTTCGGGGCAGACGATGGGCAAGACGCCTTGGTTGATGGCATTGCGGAAGTAGATACGCGCGAACGACTTGGCGATGAGGCACTTCACGCCTGCGTATTTCAATGCGCCTACCGCTTGCTCACGCGACGAGCCACAACCCCAATTCTTGCCTGCGACGATGATGTCGCCTTCTTTTACGCGCCCCGCAAACGTCGCATCCAAATCTTCGAGCGCGTGCTTCGACCATTCTTTGGGGTCGTGCAAGCTGTACGTGTATTTGCCCGGAAAGATGACGTCGGTGTTGACGCCATCGCCATATTTCCAAACGTAGCCTTGTAGTTTCATAGTTCAACCTTGTTGTAAATCGGATTGCCAATCCGACCTACATCACACTAGATACGATTGATTATTTTCTTACAACGAAAAGCCCCACCACCTTCGTAATGTGAATGGCGCCATCACGCGCGATGCGCTCTGCTGCCAATGCGCGGAAACGCGCACGATGTTCATCCGTGAGTCGCCCCGTCAGCGAGCTCATGGACTTGACGTAGGCGACCAATGGCTCAACTTCGGTGACGCGCAAGCTATCCTCAAAGTCATGGCGCGTGACCGATGCGAAATGTGGCGCGAGCCACCTCGCGCCATTTTCCAAATTGAACGTCAGGGCATCATAAGCGCGTTTGACGCCGCACTCACGCCGCAATTCTTGGAGCTCGTGCATGTGCCGCGCGCCATTCGTGGCCGCAAGCAACATGCCGCCGCGTTTCAACGCGCGCCGAATTTCCGCTAACGCATGCGGCAAATCAAGCACGTGATAGAGCATGTGATTGGCGAACACTACATCGAATGTTGCGTCAGCAAATGGAATCGCTTGCGCGTCGCTTTGCGTGAGTGTCAGACCTGACAGGTTT
>CAZDYP010000032.1:29430-32000 GCA_964509505.1 uncultured Anaerolineae bacterium
TGTGTTGAAATCAGATGATATCTCTTGGGTCGGCAATATAGCCCGCCAGCGCGCTGGCGGCGACGACGGCAGGACTGGATACATACGTCTCCGCATCGCGCGTGCCCATGCGTCCGCGGAAATTGCGATTCGCGCTGCTGATGGTCACTTCGCCGGGCGCAGGCACGCCCATGTGATTGCCCATGCAAGGACCGCAACCCGGCGTGTTGAACACCGCGCCCGCTTCGAGCAGCGTTTGCACGTAGCCTGCCTTCACTGCATCCAACATCACCTCAGAGGACGCAGGGATGACGATGAGCCTCATGCCACGCGCGATGCGTTTGCCGCGCACAATCTCGGCAGCAGCCGCGAGGTCTTCGAGGCGTCCATTCGTGCAGGTGCCGATGAAGGCTTGTTGCACGCGCGTGCCTTTGACGTGCGAGATAGGCTTCACGTTGTCAGGCGAATGCGGACATGCGACGAGTGGTTCGAGTGTGGTCGCGTCAATGCGATGCGTGGCGAGGTAGGTCGCGTCGGGATCGGGGAAGACAGCGCGCGATTGAAGATTGAAGATTAAAGATTGAAGATTAGAATCTTTAGTCTTTAATCTTTTCATCAAGCGCGGCGCGAGCCACTCATACAACGCCTCATCAGGCGGGATGTAGGCGCACTTCACGCCGAACTCCGCCATCATGTTCGGGATGACGGCGCGGCTGTCCATGCTCATCGTCGCAAACGTCGTGCCGCTAAACTCGATGGACTGATAGAGACCACCATCCGCGCCGAATTTGCCAATGATATGCAAGGTGAGATCTTTCGCCGTCACGCCAAACGGCAACGCACCATCCACGATAAAGCGCACACTCTCTGGCACGCGCAACCACAGCTCGCCTGTCGCCCAGATTGCCGCCATCTCGCTGCGCCCAACGCCGACGCCGCACGCGCCCATCCACCCAAAGTGCGGCGTGTGCGAATCCGAGCCAATCACTAAATCGCCGGGCAACGCAATGGCTTCTTCGCTCAAGACTTGATGGCAGATGCCGCGTCCAACGTCGAACGCATTGTTGATGCCTTGTTCGGCGACAAACTGCCGCACCTCCGCGTGGTTCTGCGCGTGATTTGTGGATGGCGCAGGCACGGCATGATCCAACGTGATGGCGTGCCGCTCTGGATACTTCACGCGCGCCTGCCCCAACGCTTTGAAGATGCGGTTGATAGCCGCCGTGTTGTCGTGCGTCAGAATCACATCGGGCGACGCATCTACGATTTGTCCTACCACGACTTCGCGCTGCCCCGAGGCGCGCGCGAGAATTTTTTCGACGAATGTTTTGCCCATAGTTCCTCCGCCTACTGACTACTCTCCACTCCGTTCGCCCAGCGATGCAACAACTCGTCCACGTCCTCAAGGTCAATTGGTTTGTGGTCAGCCATCGCTTTGATGTGCGCGGTCACTTCTTTGATTTGCGCGTCGGTCAATTGCAAGCCAAATTGCTCTGCGCGGTCCTTGATGGCGTTCCAACCCGTCAGCTTGTGCGCGACGCTGATATAGCGCGTCAAGCCAAAGTCGCGCGGGTCGAGCGCCTCGTACGTTTCGGGATTGTTCAGCACGGCTTTCGCGTGAATGCCAGCCTTGTGCGTGAACGCGGTGACGCCTGTGATGTAGTTGTTGAACGGCACGGCGATGCCACATAGCTCGCCAATCATCTCATCTAATTTGCGGAGACGGTCGAGACGATATTTGCTCTTCACCAGTTCGCGGTTATAGGTGTACATGCGCGCGATGAAACCGCCGAGCGGCGTGATGCCGTTGCGTTCGCCAATGCCCAGCACGCTCGTGTCAATGTGCGTCGCGCCGCCTTCGAGCGCGGCGAAGGCGTTGGCGATGGCGCAGCCCGAATCGTTGTGGCCGTGAAATTCGATGTCGGCTTTCGTCATGGAACGCAACGTGCTGACGGTGCGATAGACTTGCATCGGCGTAGCGATACCCACTGTGTCCGCGATGCCCAAGCGGTTGACAACGCCCAGCTTATCCACTGCGAGATAGACGCGGAACAAATCGGCTGGCTCAGAGCGGAACGAGTCTTCGGTCGAGAAGCGCAGTTCGATGTGCGGCGCTTGCGCGCGGATGTAGCTCAACACGTCGGCGGCAAGGTCAATGATCTCGTCAATGTTCTTGCCGTGCGAGAATTGGCGCAGATACGACGACGTGCCAATCACCACATCGAGGCCATCCACGCCTGTATCGAGCGCGACCGCCGCATCTTCTTTGGCGCAACGGATGTGCGTGAGGATGCGCGCCTTCAAGCCGAGGTCGGCGATGGTCTTCGCGTCCTCCGCCGATTGCGGCGAGGCGAGCGGCGACGTGAGCTCGATGTATTCGACGCCGAGCCCATCGAGCGCGTGCGCGATTTTGATTTTTTGAATCGTCGTGAAATTCGCGCCGACGAACTGCTCGCCTTCACGCAAGGTGGATTCGATGATGTTGAATTTGTCGAGGGACATGATGCTCGCTCCTTAAGAAGAAATGAGATTCAATCACAGTGAATCGCCTTCGCGCAAGGCGGGGGCGCTGCTGGTGCATTGGGCGAGGG
>CAZDYP010000032.1:32100-34981 GCA_964509505.1 uncultured Anaerolineae bacterium
TGCATTGGGCGAGGGACATAATTATTTCTTTCCTTTTTGTTCATTGAGGGTATTGCGCTCCCAAAAGACGCCATCGGCATAACCTTGAATTGTTGAGTCGGATTCTGCCAACTCCAAACGTTTCTCCGCGAGACAACCATACATCTCGTCAATCTCAATGCCCACGTATTGCCTGCCCAACTTCTTCGCCACGACGGATGTCGTGCCTGAGCCAAGAAATGGGTCTAGCACGACATCGCCCGCATTCGAGCTCGCGAGAATAATTTTGGCAAGCAGCTTTTCTGGTTTCTGTGTGGGATGATCGGTGTTTTCTGGCATTGACCAGAACGGCACCGTAAGGTCTGTCCAAATGTTAGAGGGATGTGTCAGGCGATAGTTGCCGTCCTCATTTGCATCCCAATCTTTGGGGTTGCCCTCGCCGTCGGTGTATGGCGCGAAGACGCGACGCTTGAGTTTCACCGCATCCACATTGAACGTGTAAGCATCCGAGACGGTGCAAAACCAAATATCTTCGGCGTTGTTTTTCCAATTTTGTTTCGCGCCGCGCCCCTTCTCGCGTTCCCACGTGATGCGGTTGCGGACGATAAGATGTTTTTCGGCGATACGCTGAATCGTCGCCGACGAGCGCCAATCACTGCAAATATACACGGAGGCTGTGCGCTTGAGCGTGCGGATTAACGGCGGAAACCACGCTTCAAACCAAGCCGTGTATGCATCGGCTGGCTGCTCACGAAACGTTGTCCCGTTGAACTCTTTGGTCAGATTGTAGGGCGGGTCTATGAACAACAAATCCACAAACGCCTCAGGCAGCCAAGCGAGCATCGTAAGCAAGTCTTGATGGATGGTTTTGTTTGCGATGTCGTGGAGCTGCGCAAGCGCGCACAGCCTGACCAACCGACTGGCATAGCACGCCTTCTCGGTGGGCGACAAGCGCAACGTGCGATTGCGCGGCGCGCGGGGGATGGAGTTGTCGTTGGTGGGATGGTTACGCATTGGTTCGTCTTCGCTCATTTACGATTCTTGTAGGTGTGGTTCTTCATCACCAAAGCAAACATACATTGTTGAAGACAGGTCGATCATCTTGGTCTCCTTTAGAACTTCGTGCGGGGTTGCTTTCTTCACAACTTTATGGATGCCTTTTCACTATCCATACAACACCGGCTTGACGCTGGCGTCGCTCGCATCCGCTTCATTCATCACATCTCGCCACGTCGGTCAACGACAACACACACATTGCCTTGTCGTCTCAAGATGGTGACGACCTTCTGTATTCTTGGCTCTTCGCCCTCTTTCCAGCTATGATACTCGCGTCGCATTTCTTCCAACGCCGCCAGTCGCAGCTGCTATGGCTGTGATTGCCACCACTCAAAATCGTTGTCAGCCTCGTACAGGTTCACGATTTTGACGACCTTCGCAATGCCTCTCGTTTTGTTCGCCATCGCATCCCCCATTTCCCTGTCTCCCTGTTTTCCTGTTTACTCTTTGACCTCACTCAACACTTCTTCAATGCTATCCGCCACCACATCTACATCCGCCTTCTCAATCACCAACGGCGGCAACAGTCGCAACACATTCGTCCCCGCAGGCAACGCCAACACGCCCTTGCCCATCAACGCTTGCAGATACGGCGTGACCTTCTGCTTCAACTCAATGCCGAGCAACAAGCCCTTGCCGCGTACCTCACGAATCATGGGCGACTCAATGCGTTGCAAGCGTCCCATGAAATACGCACCAACCTCTGCTGCGCGCTGCGCTAGTTTTTCGTCTTGCATCGCCGTCAGCGCCGCGAGCGCCACCGCCGCCGTGAATGGGTTGCCGCCAAACGTCGAGCCATGCAGCAGCGGCTCCAACGGCTTCACGCGTGGTCCGAACAACGTCGCGCCCATCGGCAGCCCGCCCGCGATGGATTTCGCGACACACAGAAAATCAGGTTGCAAATCGTCATGCTCACACGCGAACATCTTGCCCGTGCGACAGAAGCCCGTTTGGATTTCGTCCACGATGAACATCGCGCCGCGCTCTTGGCAAATTTTCTGTAAGCCTTGTAAGAACTCCGCGCTCGCGGGACGCACGCCGCCCTCGCCCTGCACGGGCTCGACGATGACGCCCGCTGTCTTGTCGCTGATGGCAGCGTCGGCTTTGGCGAGATTGTCGAACGGCACATGCGTGAAGTCGGGGACGAGCGGCATGAACGGCTCACGATACTTCGGTTCATAAGTTGCAGACAGCGCGCCCATCGTGCGCCCATGAAAGCCGCGCATGAACGCAACGATTTGCGTGCGCCCCGTGTTCCAACGCGCCAGCTTCAGAGCGGTCTCTATCGCTTCGGCGCCTGAGCTGCACAGATACGTGCGGTTCATGCCGCGCGGCGCAACCGAGACGAGTTTCTCCAAGAGCAACGCGCGCTTATCGTTGTGGAAAATTTCGGTCGCGGTGATGAGCGTCTTGGCTTGCTCGGTGATGGCGCGCACGACGGCGGGATGGCAATGCCCCAGATTCGCGCTGCCCTGTCCGCCGACGCAATCAATGTACTCCTTGCCGGTATCATCCCACAACCGCGCGCCCTCGCCGCGCACAATCGTGATAGGACGCTTGGCATATAAGCCTGAGGTGTAGCGTTCTTCCAGTTCGAGATAGTTGGTCATGATCTCCTCAAGTAATCAGTAGTCAGTAGCCAGACTAGTGGTTGATCTTCAGTGAACTCTTCCAGCTTAGTGATTTCATAAGCCCCACCATCATCGCGGCAATTTCGCCGCCCTCCTTAAGAAGCTCAGCTGCGCGTTCGTGCTAAAAAAACTCCAAGCCGCGCGCAATTTCTATTGCCGTCATCACTGCGTAGGTTGAGCGCAATGCGATTTGCAAGAAATGGCAGAACTCTTTG
>CAZDYP010000033.1:0-1898 GCA_964509505.1 uncultured Anaerolineae bacterium
ACGATTGGTTGTTCAATGACAGTTCACGAATTCTGTCTCGATAGGTCATATCGCTCCACATCGCTCGCACAGCCAGAGCAATTCACTACTTCCGTGATGCGTCACATGCAAAGCAATTTCTCAAGCGCGGGCAACAATCCTTCTTCCACCACGACCTGCCACGACATCTTCTGACTGAGCGCGTAACCATCTTCCAGTAAGCGTTGCGCCGCCTCTTTGCTGCGCGGCAAGCGTGCGATGATTTTGTGCGCGACCTGGGTAGATTCAATCGCCTCCACAATGTCACGATCCGCTTGCCCAATGCGTAACACATCGTAGAGGCTCAAGCCGTGAAAGCGCGGCGGCAACGTGACGTAATCGGCAAGGATGATATTGGGCAAAGCCAGTCCGCCCGCTTTGTTGATGAAACCAATGCACCCGCACACATTCGTGAGGCAACACAATGCGCCATACGTCAACGGTTCGGTTTGCCCAATGCCGAATGGCTCGTAAATGGATTGACCAAACTCCACATCCGTGCCGCGTCGCAAATCCGCAAAATCCATGTCGTGCGGCATTCGTGACCCGCAACGATCACGACTCCATCCAAACTGATTGACCAACACAATACGGCTCGCGCGCGCGTAGCGATTGAAGTGTTCGATGGATTGATAGATACTCCACTCCTCACCTACGAGGTCGCCATTGTCGCCGCGATGTCCGACGGGCCAACCATACTCGTATTCCCAACGCCACACATCATCGCTGCGACGGCCTGCGGGCAAAGTCGAGCTCAACATGAACAGGACAGCGCTCTCGCCACGCGCGGCGAGTTGCCCATCGAGCTGTTCCATCACACGCACATCGCGCCACAAGGCTTTGCTTGGCACGAGCCGTGTGACGTGCGAAAAAATCCACGTCGGGCGAAAGCCGAATAACGCTTGCGTGTAGTGTTGCAATTTTTCTTTGCACAACCAACGGTCTGATAATGTGATGGCTTCGCTCGGCACGCCGTTATACACCAGCGGCATCGCGCGCTGCTCAAACAACGGCGAGAGAAAGCGCAACTCCTCCACTACTAAATTGCCGACGGCGATGACGCCATGACATTGCGCGGCGGCGAGGATGAGCGGATGCTTGAAGTAGGCATGTTGGTCGCCAAAAATGTTTTCGAGATAGAGGCCGTTGGCGCGCGCTTTGAACATCGCATTGTAGAAGCGCGTGTCATGTCCTGCGTTGGCTTCGACGAGCAAGCGTGCGGTGGCTGTCTCGTGCGCGTAAAAGACGGTGCGATAAGCGTCGGGGCGATGGCGCATCGTGGAAAAAGCAAGCGGGAGACCGAGCCATTCGTGGGCGATGAGGATGATTGGTCGCGGGGTCGCTTGGTCAGGTGGTCGGTTGCTCAGTTGATTGGTTGGGTGATAGTCAATGAGCGCTTGGAGTGCGGCGAAACTGGGTTCGGCGGCGCGGATGTACCAATCGTATTCGCTGACCCATTCGTAACGCGCACTGCTAAGACCGTAGCGTTCCCAGAGGTGGTGCTTGAAGTCATTGACCGCAGAGGGAACAACACTGCGCGCATCTACCAGCAAGACCTCGTGCGTGTACGCGCCGAAAGTGCGTGTCCCATAGAGCAAGCGCACATGCGCGCCTAGCTCGATTTGTGTGAACGCTTGCGCGAGTTCGGGTGTGACGTGATAGATGCCATCATGCGCGGAGTAGAGCGCGTGGAAGCCGTTGCGCTTCGCATAGAGCCGTTCCATCTCCGAGCCGTTGTCGGGATTGAATGGCGCGACGAGAATCGAGCGGCGCACGGCGACATTGTAGGCTGGCTCGGCGAGCAAGCCATCGAGCACTGCGCCAATCCCGCCGACTTTCCAACCTGCTTCGTGCGTGGCGTGAATGACTAAATCAAATTG
>CAZDYP010000033.1:1998-33996 GCA_964509505.1 uncultured Anaerolineae bacterium
ATCATCTCTTTGATGAGATCGCGCGCGGGCAGCTCTTGTTGTTTGCCGAAGTCAATGAGCTTGCCGTCGAGCCCATAGCGCACCGCGCGCCACTTGTTTTCTTCGATGAGCGCGGCGGGATAAATGCGGAAGGTCAGGTTGTCACGGCGCAACTTCCACAGTTTATAAATGATGGCTTGAAAAATAGCGGCGATACAGACAGCTTCATCCACGCGCGTGCAGACATCACAAATGCGAAATTCGAGCGTCGGATATTTCGGATTGGGGCGCGCATCCCACCAAATCTTCGAGGCATCGGGGATACTGTTCGTGCGGACGAGCGTTGTCACAAAGCGATCAAATTCGGCGCGCGAGGTGAAGGTGTGCGGCGGAATGCCTGTGCGTGGGAAGTTGCGAAAGATGGTGCTGCGATACGACTTCAAGCCCGTCTCGCGTCCCATCCAAAACGGCGAGCTCGCCGAGAGACACAAGACGTGTGGCAACAGGTAACGCACAACATTCATGGCGTCAATCATGAACTCGGGATCTTCGATGCCGATGTGTACATGTGTGCCGAAGATGAGCAAGCGTTGCGCGAGCTCGCCCATGTCTTGGCGCACGCCGAGATAGCGCTCGAAGGGTGTGATGTCTTGCTCCATCCACGACGAGAAGGGGTGCGAGCCTGCGGCGGCGATCTTCAAGCCGTTCTTCGCCGCCAGCTCCATCAACCCACGACGCAAACGCGCCAACTCACTACGCGCTTCGGCAGGCGTGTTGCACACCTTCGTGCCGACTTCGACAATAGATTGATGCAGCTCGGCTTTCATTTGCTCAGCCAACACAACCTTACCTGCTTCGAGCAATTGTGTGATATACGATTTCAATTCGCGCGTGTTTGGGTCAATGATTTGATATTCTTCTTCGATACCGATGCTGAAAGATGGGCGGGAGGTGGACATAGGGCATCCTCTGTGGGTAGTAATTGGTAATTGGTAATTGGTGATTGGAGGGATGCCAATGACCAATTACTAATTACTCATCTTAGCCGCGTTTCTCAATGACGAAGGTTGGCACAGTCGAACCGCCGCCTGCCGTGACGTTGAGCAACGCGGCAGTGGAGATGCGCGTGAGGCAGCTCGACATGTAGTTGCCATAAAAAATGTATGGATCGGTGTCGAGCATACGAGCGTAGGTTTGCAGTTGTCCATTGACGAGGCTGGGGTATGGCTCGCTGGGAATCGTGATGCGTTTTTGCGCGATGGTTGGATCGGCGAGATAGGCTTTGAGCGCGCTGTCCCATTCGCTCTGGCTCACATCCCAACCCAACACGATGCCCTTGCCGCCATACTCATCGCTAGGCTTCAACACAAAGTCGTCTTTGTGCGCGCTGAGGAATGGCACCAGGTCAATGCGTTGACCTTCGTATGTGGTGTGCCGCTCACTGAGCAAGCGTGTCCATGGGATATACATCTCAATCGCGCGCAAATCGTCGGCGCTGAACAGGTGCGCGTTCATATCATCGCTCAACACAGCGAGGCTCGTCTTACGGTGTAGAATCTTGCAACGGAATGGATTGACCATGCACACTGCGCCATCACGCACCGCGCGCACCACGGGGTTGTCCATGCCGCCGCGTTCAACCAGTTCCGTCGCCAAGACGCGTTTATAGACGAGCGTGATGTGGAAATCACCTGACATAAGTTTGCCGTTGCGATATTCTACTTCGCGCGGATCGCAGATGACCGTTTCATAACCTTGCGACTCGAAGTATTCTTTGAACAAGACGAACTCGCTGTACGTCGGCACTTCTTTCCAATCGAGAATGCCGATGCGCGGACGGTCGCGTCCGCCCCATTGCCGATACGCATCGGTGAGCGCGTGCAGGGTGTGATGGCGGCCGGGCAACGCAAGCGCTTCGTATTGTTTCTCGAACTCACGCATCACAGGCAAGCTGTAGAAAATGTCGGAGAGCTGGTCGTTGTAGGTATTCGCGGCAGGCACTTCGGCGTTATATTCGGTGATGCTGAGCGTGTTCGTGTCAGTTACGAAAAACATATCCATCCGCGAGACGGGGCTGGGCTCTTTGAAGCCTGGGTCTGCTTGAACCAGTTCTTCTTCCCAATCGGCGAGCTTGAATTGCGCGCGAATTTTCTCGTCCTGTAATGCGGCGCGATATGCTTTGTCGAATGCGGGCATGATGGCGTGAATCGCATTTTGCAAAAAGCGATACTGCGCCCACGTGAGGAAGCGCGGACGCAACACCGTGCAAATTTTTCGCTCGCCAAAGAACAAGCCGCGCCGTTGTTGCTGTGCCTCGAGCTGTGCGTGGCTCGCTTGCGCGACGGCGTCGGTGAGCAACGAGTGGTAGGTATCAATGGCTTCGCGGAGATGGGTAGTCATAAGGTTCGACTCCATAGCCTTCACAAAGATAACGTGCTGACTGGGGAAGCGCTATGACGATTTGTCCTTGTCGCGTGCGCGTGGTGCGCGCGTGCGCTTGGGTTTCTCCGCAACGGCGAGTGGTTGTGACGGAGGGGTTTGTGAAACTGCACTCCCCCCGCCGAAGAAGCTGCTCCAGCGCATCTCTGCATTCTGCGGCTCTGGCTGAAGCGCATACCGAATGCACATATCCGCCATCGTCTCGACGCACCACCGATGATACTCAAGCCCACAAGAGTTGATGTCCATATCAGGCGCAGGGTTCATGAAGTCAATCGCATAAGGCACGCCGTCCTTGATCGCCCACTCGACAGTGTTCATGTCATAGCCGAGCGCGTGGCAAATCGTCAGTGTGTCCTTGACGACGCGCTCGTGCAGCTCAGACGACAGGTCGTGCGTCAAATACTTGCGGTTGATGGGATCGTACTTCATCACCTTCACGTCGCGCTGACCGAGACACATGCAGCGCAAATAATTGTCCCATTGGATGAATTCTTGCAGCACCATCGTCAACAAGCCGCTTTCATCGTAGCGCTGCCACAGCTCTGGCAGGGTGTTGATCTTGTTGACGTTCTTCCAGCCGCCGCCGTGCGCGTCTTTGAGGATAACGGGAAAGCCGCCGAGATACTCGATGTGTTCTTCCCAAGGCGTGGGATACTTCAGATTGCGGAGACTTTCGGTGGGGACAATGCCCGGCACGTAATCTTTGTTGGGCAGCACAACGGTCTTCGGACTGGCGATGCCAAGCTGCGTGATGAGCGACGCGCCGAAGAATTTGTCGTCTGCCGTCCACATGAATGGGTTGTTGACGACGCGCGCGCCTTGCAGCACCGCGTTCTTCAGATACGAGCGATAGTATGGGACTTCGTGCGAGATGCGGTCAACGAGGACTGCATACTCACATGGCTCGTTCATGCGCGTCCCCCCCAGCTTCGCATACTCGGCGGTGACGCCAACCTCGCGTTTGTTCACTTCTTCGATGAAGGCAGGGGGCCACGACCACTCGCGGCCCACAATAACTCCAATTTTGAGCATAGGATTCTCCTAAATTATCACCTTTGAATTTTATTGACTCACCATAGCAAGTTTGTTATGATGCGTCAACCTATGACAATTCTATCGCCTCAATTGCCAACGCCAATGCCGGTTGAATCAGTTTCACCACACATGAAGCAAGTCATCACAACAAATGTTCGGTTATGCCTGGGCATTTATCTCCTGTTTTTCTCCATCTACCTCCTGTTCAGCGCAGGTCATTTTTTCAGCACCGACCATATCGCCGTCTATCGAACTACGCAAAGCATCGTCGAACGCCACACATTGGCGATTGCGCCCATCAACGATGAGGTGAAAGGTGTTGACGGCAAATACTATTCGGTGTTTGGGTTAGGGCAATCGCTGGCGGCGATACCCTTGTATCTCGTTGGCGCATTCGTTGACGGACTCAGCTCACCAGCGCTGAAAACATATTTCGGCGGCGTCGCGCGCGGCGACTGGGGCGGCGCTGTTCCGATCTTCTTCGTATCGCTCCTCAACCAATTCGTCACGCCCTGGTATTGTCTCCTCGTTTTTTTGTTTGGCTTACGCTTGGGGTTCACACGCCAGACCGCCTTCAGCGTGACGCTCATCTTCGGTTTCAGCACAATGGTGTGGACTCAGGCGCGCGATTCGTTTCAACATCCGCTTGAATCTGTCATGCTGTGGTCAGCTATTTATATCGTGTTCACCCATCGCAACCAGTTGCGTCCACGCCATACGTTCCTCACGGGGCTGCTGCTGGCGCTAGGCGTGCTGACGCGCATTAGTTTGCTCCCCTTGGTGTCATGGGTTGCGCTGTACATCGGGTATTTACTTCTGACGCAAACTGGGTTTTCTACACCATTAGTTATCGGGCAACCGCATATTTTGCGACGCATGCGAGTAATCTTCCAGCCCAACAGCTTGCTTGCGTTGTGGTGGTTTGCGCTGCCGATATTGATCATGCTGGGCGTGATGATGTACTTGAATGTGGTGCGCTTTGGTCATCCGTTGACGTTCCATGGCCCTGGTCAAGTCAAAGGGTTCTCCACGCCGTTTTGGTTTGGCTTGTATGGTAATCTGTTCAGCGTCGGCAGAAGCATTTTTCTCTATTCGCCGCCAACAGTGTGCATCCTCTACACCTTCAAAAAATTTTATGCGCGCCAGCGCGCCTTCGCCTCATTGTGCGCCGCATTAAGCCTTAGCTACTTAGGGCTCTATTCGGTCTATGGCTTTTGGGATGGTGGCTGGGCATGGGGCCCGCGCTTCTTTTTGGCAATCATTCCGTGCTTGGTTTTGCCGTTGGGTTATGCGCTTGGTCAACTAAGTCAGCGCGTTGTAATCACATTCATCAGCCTACTGGGAACGGGCGTGCAGGCGCTGGGCGTGACCGTCAATTACCTCTCCATCTATTGGGAATGGCCCCCCATGAACTTAGTGCCTGATGATACGTTCTTATTCCACCCCGACATCTCGCCGCTTGCCATGCACGGGCGCGCCTTGCTTGAGGGACGACACATTGATTTGTGGGTTTTAGAAGTCTATCGGCAGTTCGGCGCGACGATATTCTGGTTGACGTTACTGGCGCCTCTACTTCTGCTAGCTACTTCTGTCATCTGGCTAAGACAATCCTTATTGCAGAGCCGCGTTGATTAGAATTGCCTCCTTCAAAACCGCGACTCGATGTAATATGGCAGCATCGCGCGCCACGTAGGCCAGTCGTGCGGCATATCGTAACCCCACAGGTCGAGCTCGTGGGGAATGCCACGCGACGCCAGCAAACTCGACAACCGCCGCGAGCTTTCAGGACGCTCGTACGAGCCTTGTCCTGTCAGGATGTGGATGTGTTGTTTCTGGCGCAACGCTTGCAGCGCGGGATGATCGTCGGGGATATGGTGCATGTACGCGTAGATATCGTTGAAATAGATATTGTCATCGTAATAGCCATCGGCGAAATTGCGAATGTCGTAATTGCCGCTCATCGCAATCATGCCATCGAACAAATCGGGACGACGGAACAATTGGTTCGCGCAGTGAAAGCCGCCCAGGCTCGCGCCGCTGGTGATGATGCCGATGCGCCCTCGGCAGCTATGCCAGATGTATGGCACAACCTCTTCGGCGATGTAATCGTTGTACTGCTGTTGGCGAATGGCGCGGTCGCGCGGATGCATTTTGCTCGACATCCAGCTCTCGCGGTTGATGCTGTTAATCGAGAAGACCTTGACTTTGCCGGCTTCGAGGTGATGCGCGATAGCGTCAATCAAATAGAAGCGTTCGTATTCGAGATAATCTGCTGCCGCCGTTGGAAACAACAACAACGGAAAGCCGAAATGCCCGTATGTCACGATTTCCATGTGCTTGTTCAAACGTGGGCTGTACCAACCGTCCAAGATACGTTGCATAACGATCTCTCCTCAGTTGATTCTCAGGATTGAGTTGAATCCGCCAAATCCATCTTCACTCGCATTCACGTTCTCAGGGTCGCTGACCCAATGCGCCTGATCCACCAAAAATTTATAAGGATAATCGCCGCGCGGCAGACGCGGTATGGTGATTTGCCAGATGCCGCGCCGATGTATTTGCAGCGCATAGCCGCGCGGTTGCCACGCATTGAAGCGACCCACCAACGCGACCTCTTTCGCCTGTTCGTTGAAGTAATAGAACGTCGTCGCCCACGGCGTCACATACGGCGACAATGGCAAGCCTGTCAGCGCGCCGTGTGGAGCGCGCAATGCCGCCGCCACCGCCTGCGCGCCATTTACCACGCCACCGCCCTGCCGCTCCACAGGCGCATTCGACAATGGCTCGGCAGTCGTCACAAGCATCTGCTTCACCTGCTCAGGCAAGAGTGTCGGATTCGCTTCGAGCATCTGCGCCGCAATCGCGGCGACGATGGGCGCAGCGAACGATGTGCCATCCACGTGCTGATAATGCGGATGGATGAACTTCTGCTCCATCATTCGCGCGCGGATTTTGCGACGAATCTCGTCAATTGGCAAGCGGCGTGTGCTGGCTTTGAACAGCTCGCGCGCATAAGGCGATTCTAATAAGCGCGCAAATTTTTTGTCGTCCGCGTTCAAGAGTCGCCACAGAAACATCCCTTCCAGATGCGTCTCGGTGTGTGGCAACATCGGCGCGGCAAGCCAAAGCGCAGGCGCGATGAGTTCAGGCTTGGGGGCGCCATAGCCGCCGCGTCCATAGTTGGAATGATACAGCTGATGCAAGCGACGGTTGAGAGTATTTTGATCATTCAGGCCGCCGACCGTGATAGCAGAGGGCGCGCTTGCAGGCGCGAAAACGCTTTCACGTCCGCCATTGCCCGCCGCGGCGACGACGACCATGCCGCGTCGTGTCGCTTCCTCGACCAACGCATCCAACGGCGTGAGGTGACTATTGGAGGCGTGATCACCGCCCAGTGAAATGTTGACGACGCGGATGTGATAACGCTGCTGTTGAGCCAGCACCCACGATAACGCGCGTTGAATGTCGCCGTCGTGAATGCGTCTGATGCGTGGGCTGCCCGTTTTCACCAGCACTAGATTCGCTTGCGGCGCAATGCCGCGATAGAGACCCTCCGACATTGCGCCGCTGCCAAACGCTACGCAAGAGGTCATCTGCCCATGCCAATTCTCAACTTTCGTTTGTTTGAAAAAAGGTTGTTCGATAGGTTCGCTATCCGTCGCATCTATATAATGAACACTGCGTGTTTTGTAGCGCGTCAAATCGGGATGCGGGAAAAATCCCGAATCGAGCATGGCGACAGTGATGCCGCGTCCCGTGAATTGTGGATGCGAGTGGACGCGCAAAGGAAGGGGCAAGATCCGCTGTTCATCGAGTGAATACACGGGAAACGGCGTAAGCCATTCGTGGTGCAATGAATGATCACTGCGTCGCTGTGCTGCGACTTGCGCTGCTTCAGCGACGCAAGCGGGACAGGCGCCATTGTCAGGCTGCCAATCAGGATGTTGAGTTTGCAACACACGCGCCGCGCTATCGCTGATGGGTGGGAGTGCGCGCCCCACATGAGGATCAATGGGTTGCCCACATAATGAACAAGCGCTTGCATCCGCCGCTGGCTGTGCGGGCAAAATAGAGGTCAATGACATAGTGCTACTATAACATAGACGGTAGGTTTTCAGCAATCACATTTTCACAGCGCGTGTCAGACCCGTCCGACACCTTGCGCGAAAAACTGACAGCTCGAGTCAAATTGCGATATAATCGCGTGGGAGGAATTGATGCGGAAATTAGTCATCATTCATACAACGCTCACCACGACAGCCTCGTTGCCTGCGCTCGCCAAGGCGCTGATGCCTACTTGCGAGGTCGTCAACATCGTGGACGATTCGTTGCTGACAGAAGTTGTTGCCACAGGCGGCAAAATCGAAAACATCGAAGGGCGCGTGCGCCATTACGTGCACGGCGCTGAACACGGCGGCGCGCATGTGATCTTGTTAGCTTGTCCATCGTTGGGCGAGCTCATTGGGCCCCTGCGTCAACAAGCGACAGCGACGATTGTGCGGATTGATGATGCGATGGCAGCCGAAGCAGTGCGCCGCGCTCAGACGCGCATCGGCGTCGTGGCGACGCTGTCTGCCACGCTCGAGCCTACCGTGCATTTGATTCTACGGCGCGCGAAGGAGCTGCATAAGAAGCTAGACGTTGAGCCGATTGTCATCCCTGCGGCGCATCAACAGTTGTTACGCGATGATAGAGCGGGACACGATGCGCTGGTCATGGAAGCCGTCGCGCAATTGGCGCCTGCAGTGGACGTGATTCTTTTCACGCAGCCGACTCTGGACGCACAGAATTTGAAATTGCCCACTCACGCACACAGCAAATGGATTGATTGCGCGCAGCCTGCCATGGAACGTGTGAAACTGTTGTTGGAAGGCACAGGGCGTTTGATTCTACCAGACTCGCCGCCGCCCTCGCCTGAAAAAATCGCGGCGCAACGCGAGCAGGAGCGGCTGCGGGTTGGTGGATAAAAACATACATCATTACGTATCCGGAGCTGTCATGGCCACTCTACATTGGTCCGACCACCGACTTTGGCTTCCGGAGAAGTGGATTTACACACTGCGACGGATGCCCGAGTTGTTCGATATTCCACGTGAGTTAGCCGAGGAACCCTACGTCAGAGCGTTTGGAGTCGCGGAGAAAGCGGCGTTGACAGAGACAGAGCGATATTACTACGGTAGAAGGAGGTATAGAAGGGCAAGCGGGAGGACGCGCGGAGGAGAAACAAGCGATTGCGCGCGGGATGTTGCAACGTGGAATAGAACCGTCGCTAGTGGCAGAGGTGACGGGCTTGCCAATAGAGGTTGTGACGGCGTTGGCAGCGAAGCCGTGAACCCTCCACCCTGCCCCTCCTCAGTTCACGCAGTTTATGAACGGGGGAGGGTTGGGGCGGGCGTTCGGGTGAACTTACCGCAAGATCTTCAGCTTCGTCGTCGCTCCTTTCGCGTACACCCGAAACAATCCCCACAGCCCCGCCTCACGATACGGCTCGCGATGATTGCCGTAGAGATAATTCCCCGGCTGTGCGTAGCGTCCGCCCGCGCCATACAATAACTGAATGGTCAACGTCTCGCCGCCGCCGATGGGCGACGCGCTCAACACATCGCTGCCCTTGCGGTTCGGCTCGAGCAACCATTGGTGATTCTCGAGGCTGAACACTTGCGCTTGCTCGCTGTATGGCGCGAAGACGTGAATGCGAACCGCATCGCCCACGAACGCTTCCATGATGGGCGTTGATGGGTCGCCGTGCGTATCCACGTTGAATCCCTTTGCTGTGTCCTTGTTTTTCTCCCACCGTTTCGTCAACGGCTCCGCGCGATAATTGATGCCGACCACCCCCTTCACATTTTCGGTGTATGGCATGAGCGCGGTGCCAATCACCTCATCCTCGTCCTGCATGAACAACGCAAAATCACGATAATCGCCATTCGCCGTATGCGCATCCGCGCGCCAACTGGCGCGCAGCGTCAGCTCCTCGCCTGTCACTGGATGCGTGTATGTTGCGCCGCGCGGGCCCACGATGATCGCGCCATATAAGCCTGCTTTGTGATGCTCTTGCACATTGCCATTGTCACGTAGCAATGCCGCCGTCTCGCCAATGTCGGGGTGCGCGTAGAACGTGTAAGTGCGCGTTTGGCCGGGCGCAACAATTTGGGATGGATTGACGCCGACAGCGCTGCCGCCCGCATCGCGTGGGTCATACGCCAGCATGTCCGCGTGCAACGAAACGGATCCCATCGTCAGCTCATTTTTCAGATTCACGTTGAGGCAATCGCCGACGTTGACATGCAGCACGAGAGGTTCGGGCGTGCGCGCGCCAGCGCGTAGCGCATCCTTGTCTTGCGCCAACACGAACACCTTGCCACGCGTCCCATCACTAAACATTGGCAACGCTGTTTCGATGGCGACGACGTTGAACTCTTTGCTAGGCGCGTTAGCAGGACACAGCGACCTTGCTGGCGAAATCGTTGGACGGTCTGGTAATTGTTGCAGATTAGGCGATGGCTCATCCAATACGCGCAAGATGCCCCAACTGCCTTCGCGCCATTTGAACGCGCGCCCGTTATAATACAAATAATCACCCGCCCTGGCTTGCACACCGCCTGCGCGCAATGACAAATCATATCGCTCGGAGATGCCGATGTGCAGCGCGTTGATCAGGGGCGAGGTTACGCTCCACGGCTCGGCGCGAAACCAATGCCCATCCACCCGCAGCGTATGGATGTCATTCGAGGCGGATACAAGCGCACGAATCACGACAGGGTCGCCGAGATACGCTTGCACAATCGGCGTGGCGGGATCGCCGTGCGCTTGGCTATTGAAGATGAGGGCTGGCGCGGCGTTGCGCGCACGCCGCGCCAATGGCTCGACGCGCAGGTTGAACGAGCTGCCGCTCGACCCTTCGAGGTGCGTGAGCGGATTGTCGTCTTGTATGAACAGGACAAACTCGCGAAAGCTGCCCGTGATGTCTGCCGAGACTTTGTTGGTCGTGTGGATGTCAGCGATGGGACGTGATCTCACGGTTTTGCCCGTTTGCGGGTCATGATAGGTTGAATCAGGCGGTTCACTGATGATCGCGCCGACGAGCCCGTGCCGCCATGCGACCAACGCGCTGACGTGATCGTGGAAGTACGCCGTGCCGAACTGCACATCAGGATACCAGCGATAGCGCACGAACTCTGTGCTAACGATTTCGCCGATGATGTGTTCAAACTTCAAAGGCTCGCTGAACACGAGCGTGTTGTGCGCGATGGCTTTGATACGCTTGATTTCAAAGACCCGTGTTTCGTCCATGCCGACGCCGACGAGCGCGCCCACACTAAAGCGAGCCGTGTTGCTCACGATGATGGTATCGTCGCCGACGCTTGCCGCCGTCAACATGCGCTCGCCCTCGACGGTGAACGGGCGCACCGATTGTTCGTAGTTGTAACCCGCGCTAACGCCATCACTCGCCTGCACGTCAAATTGCATGAAGTGAATGTGCAGGTTGATCTTGCTGAAAAAGAAATTTTCTTGATTGTCTTCGAGCTCGCTCTTGAAGATGATGTCCACACAATCTTGTCCCGCATTGGCGCGGAACGCGGGTGGTGTGCGCCACTCGTTGTTCGCGCGCACGAGGTCCTCTTCCTCTTTCAACACATAGAGCGCGCCCGTCGGGTCAACCAGATCCGCGCGCGTGTTGTAGGTGATTGGCGTGTTGATGGCGTGGATGACGTGCGGTTGGATGCGCGCGCCGCTCGGACACAAACTCCAGGGGCCATTGGCGCCGGGCAACGCCGAATCGGCGCCGCTGTGCAGTGGCTCGAGGAATGGCGCGGGACCATGATTCGGCGCAAAGGGTGGACGCTTGCCGAGATGTGGACGCAAGAATGGATATGCGAGTTTGCCTGTCACACGATCAAAATAAATCGGTGGACGCGTGGGCGTCGCGGTTGCGTGATAGCCTGCCCATACCTTATCTGTCTCCAGTTCATTGAGATAGCGGTCGCCCTCCTTGCGCCAATCCATCACCGACGCATCGTAGCCTTTGGGCGTGCCTGGCGGCGGCAATTGTCGCTCGACCCATTCCGCTAAATTTTCTTTGGTGATGCTGAAGGTCTGTCCTTTCCAATCCACCGTCGCGCCAATCAATTGCTCCGAAGTGATGGGCGCTTGCGTCTGCCCTGCGCGATCAGGCAGCTCGCGCAACCTGGGCAACCCATCCAAAGAAAGTTTTCCATCTTGCAACGTGTTGTACACGCGCCAGATGCCCCACATGCCCGCGAGATAATGATGCGCAACGTGACAGTGAATGAGATAGTCGCCGACGCTTTGTTGGCAACCGCCGCTGCCGCATTCGCTCAACTCATCGTAACTCTCGGCGGGTCCAATGGTTTGTGAGTCAATACGTTCGGTCGCTGCGGGGATGAGCGGCGGATGTTTCTGCAAACCAGCTGCGAAGCGCGCGTCCTCGACGTTGGGTTGGCGTCGCCAACGAATCGCGCCGCCGTGCACATGATGCACATGAAACACTTCGGAGCCGCCATGCAACACGCGCTGCTTCACGGGGTCGCCCAAGTAACTGCGCGCAATGGGCGTCGCGGGGTCGCCAAAGGTGTATGAACTGTACGCTTGCGAAACATCAGGTTTTAGCCCTTGTTGCGCTTGCAATGACAGGCGATTCATGAACGGTTCGCTGCGATAGTTCAACGCGCGCGAGGCGGGGCGATACGCTTGCGTGAACGGATCCACTTGCGGAATTTGTTGCCCTTGTTTGTTGAGCAGGCGATAGCGCTCGTTGCCAATCTCGTGGTAGATGACGGCAAACTCGCGGAAGGCGGATCCCGTTGGCGGTTGAATCATCGCTGTCCAACCACTGTGTAATGGTTGCCCATCGGTTGGATTCCAATGCGTTGAACCTTTGGGCTCCACGATCACCGCGCCGAATAAACCGAGGCTCGTCTGCACGCGGGCGTTGCCGTGACTGTGGAAGTAGTGCGTGCCTTCAGGCTCGTCGGCCGTCACCATCCACTCATACGTGACGCTCTTGCCCATTGCAGCCATCGCATTCGCATTCGTCGCAATGGCGGGCGCACCCGTGTGCTTCACGTAGAGCGCCGAGTCGTGCAGATGCAGGCTTGCTGGTTCGCCGTCTTTCAATTCGTTACGTAGGGTGAGACGCAAGCATTCGCCTTGATTGACGCGAATGACTAGCGGCTGAATCGCATCGCCTTGCAAGCCCATCGTCACAGCGAAGTCACCTTGCCCCGCGCGCGCCGCTTTGTTTTGCGCTTCTTCTTGACGCACGCGCTGCACATCGTCGGCGAGGGCGTACATGCGTCCTTGTGGGTCATAATCGCCGTAGCGGTTCAGCGTAATCTCGACGTTGAGCGCGACAATATCGTAAGCGCGCACAGCCGCAGAGGCGGGACAACGTGCGCTGGCGTACACACTCTCTGCCGTATTGCCGCCGAGCAACAAACCTTCGCTCGTTTCATGGTGCGGTGGGGTGGCAGTGGGTATGGGGGTGGGCGTGGAGGTCTCTGCTGACATGGTGCAAGCGGTGAGGAGGATGAACAGGGCGATGAGGTGTTGTGGAGCGTGGAGTGTGAAGCGTAGAGCGTAGGGCATGAAACGTGAAACGTGAAACGTGCGTAGGGCGTGTGAGATGCAGGTTGTGATGAGTTGGTCGGTGAAGAGGATGAGGATGGCAAGATTGAGCCAAAGGATGATGGCATCAAGTAGATTAAAGGTTGGCGCAAGATGGCTGTGATGATTGAGGGTGTGCGAATCAGTGGCTGGTGTGTTGCTGATGACGAGGAGCGCAAGATGGAAGAGTAAACCGATGAGATAGACAAGCGAGTCACGATGCCAACGCGCAGCGCGCATGGTCGGTTTTGTGCGGATGAGCAACTGCACGGCGTACGCGATTTGTATCATGCCGACGAGTTGCGCGAACCAACCGTGCGTCCATGCATGCAGCGCGTGCGTCGGAGCGACGAAGAGTTGGATGCCTCCAACGGCTAAGAGGCAAAGCATCAACAAACATGTTGACCATGCAAGAGGAGGATGCGAATTAAGTCGAGGATTGATTGAATGTGTATGCAACATCATCGGATGCGGCTAGACCAAGAACGCCAAGCATGTCGTCCTTCGACACGGTACACAAGGCTGTCAGAATACGGAAGCGATGTAGGGCAAGTTTGTAACTTGCCACAAGGACAAGTTGCAAATTTGCCCACAAGGACAAGGTATAAACTTGTTCTACATTATCCTGAGCATGTCGAAGAACGCTTGGCGTTCTTAGTTTGGGCAGGGGAAGGTGGATTAGCGCGCTTGCACGATTAACGAGCCCTTCATGCCAAAGGTTTCGTGCAAGCCGCAGTAGTATTGATAGGTCCCAGGACGGTCAAAGGTCAATGCCCAGCTGAAGCCGCCGGGGCTGAAGAAACCCAGGTCAGACGAATTGTAATACTTGGTTGGATCATAGATGCCGCTCGGTTTCGACGGCGCAAAAACCAACGGATTGAAAAGCAACAACGGGGGGCCTTGCGGTTGCGGTTTCACGATGATCGGTTCAGCTGGCTCGGGTGTGGGGCGAAAAACGACGCTATGAAAATAGAATGAACCCCACACCACTGTGTCGCCCGATTTGATGGTGAGCTGCTTCGGCAAAAATTCAAAGGCTTGCGCGCGCAAATCGCCGGACAGAAAATCTACCGCTCCTGCGCGCACATGCCAAACGGTAGTGCCGTTCGGTCCGCCTTCCTTGCGCGCTTCTTGTCCTTGCGCGTGCGCCGCTTCGACTTGCGCCAACAACGGCGCCATCTCCGCTTTCGCTTGCGCGTCAAGTCGCGCTTGGTCAGGCGCATCGGCTGTGTCCGCAGACACCACCTCGATCAAGCCTTTATGCACATCGGGGTGCAAGATGCACAAATACTTGAAGGTGCCTGCTTGGGTAAAGGTCAACGAAAAGTTGTCGTTGGGCGGCGCGCCGGGCGCAGGCGGCTGTTTCGAGAGAATGCCTGAATTGCGATAGCCCTTGCCATCATAAGTTTCAATGGGCGCCCCTTGCTGTCGGGTGGGGAAGCCCACGATCGGGTTGATCATGAATTCGCCTGCGTTGCCGCCAGGCACAGGCACCGCCAAAACAGGAATCACGCGACCCGGTTCAGCCAGCGGTTCGTTAGCCACCGTCGCTTGCGTCGCGCCCGGCGGGCGCTCGCCGCTCGTGAACGTCACGGTATGAATCTCTTCAGAGTTGAGTTTGAAATTGACCGTGTCGCCCACCCGAATCTTCACCTTCTCCGGAAAGAACGCGAGCAGCTGCGTCGTGTCCTGTCCGCCGCCCACCAGCACCGTCAATGTGCGCGGGGCGGCGGTGGTGCCGCACGCCGTTAGCATGAGAACGACACACAGGTACAGCAATGGTAACAACCAGCGAAAGCGATTCATCAAAAACCTCTCTTAGGATGGGGGCTTTTGTTTTTGCATCCGCACGTGCGCCAACACCATATCGCGCACTTGCGCGAGCAACTCGGTGTTGTCGTACGCGCCCTTCATCAAAATTTGTTCAACGGAACCATTCAAGCGGAAGCGATCTTCGGGTGTAAGGTCTTTGGCGGTAACGACGATGACAGGAATAGAGCGCCACGTTTCGCGTTGACGCAGCTGCGTCACGAACTGAAAGCCATCCATTTCGGGCATCATCAAATCGAGCAAAATGAGGTGTGGGGTTTGCAACTCTACTTGCTCCAAGCCCGCACGCCCATTATGCGCCTCGCACACTGTCCAGCCTGCTCGCTCCAACAATTGTTTCATCATCTCGCGCGTCGTCGCGTCATCTTCAACCACGAGAATCGTGCACGCTGCGAGCTCGCAGCGATGTTTGTTCAACATCGCCAGCAGACGCTCGCGGTCAATCGGCTTGGTCAGGTAATCCGTCGCGGCGAGTGTGAAGCCTTTGTTTTTCTCGTCAACAAACGTAAGCATGATGACGGGAATCTCGCGCAACTCAGGGTCAGCTTTAAGCGCAGACAACACGCTCCAACCGTCCATACCCGGCATCATCACGTCGAGCGTGATAGCGATAGGATTGACTTCGCGCGCGAGTTGCAACCCTTCCGCGCCATTCGTTGCCAGTACGACCGTGAAACCTTCTTTGTCGAGATAGCGTTTCATCAATTCGCGCGCCGTGGGATCGTCGTCAATCACCAGCACAGTATTCAAAGTCGCACTGAAGGGCGCCACGCTGGAGAGTGTGGACAAGCGACTCTGTGAACCGTCTGCCTGGTCAACGCGCGCGGGCATATAGATGGTAAAGGTCGTGCCAACATTAGGCTCGCTTTCCACAAAAATATCGCCGCCCATCAATTGACAGAAACGCTTGGTGATCGCCAGCCCCAACCCTGTGCCGCCATATTTGCGCGTGGTCGAAGCGTCGGCTTGCGTGAACGCTTGAAACAGCTTGTTCACTTGGTCACGCGTCATACCGATGCCTGTATCCGAAACGCTAAAGACCACCCAATCACCGCTCAAACGTGGTGTGTTGCCACTCCGCCGTTCGTCGCCGTCGAGTCGGAAGGTCGCGCTGTGTCGCCGTTCGGCTTGACGCGTAACCTTCAAGGTGATGGTGCCATTCTCGGTGAATTTGCTGGCGTTACTCAACAAATTGAACAGCGCTTGGCGCACCTTGGTGAGGTCGGCGCGCATATCGCCCAAATGCTCGTCGCTTTGCACGACGAGCTGGTTGTGCTTCTGTCGCACCAACGGTTGGGTCGTCATCGTGACATCGTGGATGAGTTCGGACACGCTGAACGTCTCCAAGAACAACTCCATCTTGCCCGCTTCGATTTTGGACAGGTCGAGAATGTCATTGATGAGACCGAGCAGATGTTTGCCGGCCGTGTTGATTTTGCGAAGGTCCGAGGCAAGCGCCTCTTCGCCAATCTCGACCACTTCTTCTTGCAGCATCTCGCTATAACCGATGATGGCATTGAGGGGTGTGCGCAGCTCGTGGCTCATATTGGCTAAGAACGCGCTCTTGGCTTGGCTCGCTTCGAGCGCCTGGTCGCGCGCCACCGCTAACGCCTTCGAGGTGTCGTTCAGTTTGTCGCGCTCGACTTGCAGTTCGTGCGTGCGCTCGCGCACTTTGTCTTCAAGGTTGGTGTAGAGCTCTTTCAAGCGCTGCGACATCACGTTGAAATTTTCAGTGAGGTCGGAGATTTCGTCTTTGACGACGAAGTACGGCACCGTCAGTTGTTGTTCGAGTTGACCACGACTAACTTCACGCGTGGCGCGCGCGAGTGTGGCGATGGGGCGCGCGAAGCTAACTAGCACGGCAACGCCGAAGATGAGTCCACCAACCGCGATGAGCCCCGCAAAGATAAACAAGGCTGTTTGGAGGTCCTGTTGTGTTTGCAGCAGTTCTTTGATAGATTGCGCAACCAGCACCGTGCCTTGCACTTCGCCGTTCAATTGTAAAGGATGCGCGAGCAAGCGTTCTTGCGAGTCAAGGTTGCGACTCGTCACTTTGCCGGTGGGGTCAATGAAACCTTGCGCCAGCAGTGTGTCGTAGCTGCTGTTGGCGTTGAGCGTCGAGACGATGAGCGCGTTGTCTTTCACCAGCGCGACATCTGCGCCCAGCACGGCTTTGACGTTGGCGATGAACGCGTCGTCAATGTACAACACGGCGACGACCACACCCTGCACTTGCCCTTGGGTGTTGCCAAGCGTGCGCACGGGCGCGACGCCAATGATTTGTGATTGAGGCGCGATGGCGATGCCGCTCGTCGCCTGTGCCTTGTCCAAGGCTTGTTGAATCAACCTATCACGCACGCGCGCCAGATTGGGATCCACTTGCCCGCGGCGAATCGCGGTGGGGCCGCCATAGTAGAATGGCGTCGCGCCCGGTCGAAAGTCTGATGTATAAAAGCTCAACTCCTGCAAGGCGAGTTGTTGCTTGCGGGGCATGAGCGCAGCGGCCATCAAATTTTGATTGGCGGTGGCGGTAGTCACCTCGGGTAAGGCGGCGACGAAACTGGCGCTGAGTTGCGCGCGTTCCTCGGTTTGTTCGACGAGCGCGGCCACCGATTGGGCGATTTGCGTGAGGCGGCGATCCGCTTCGGCTTCGACGCGGTAAGCCAACAGTGAATTAAGGCTGGGGAGCAACACGCCGACGACGACCAAAATCAGCAACAGCGACGGTATGATGAGCTTCCAGCGCAAACTCAGATACAGATTAGACATGAATGGTGTTAGAGGCGGCTAATGAGGAATATAAACTGCCCAAAGAATAGAAGGATAATAATACAACATCTATTCCAAAGCAACCTACTACTTCGGCGCAAACCTTGAAGCGCCGAGGCGCTGATGCAGCTGACGACGCTGAAGACATCTACTCAGTGTTCTCAGCGGATTCAGCGTCTCAGTGATTCTCTGTTTCCTCCAGTACCAGCTGCGCGCATGCCTCAATCAAGTGTTCACAATTGTCGAGCAGCAACAACAGCTGCTTCGTCCGCAAATAGTCGGTCAGCGTGGCGAGTAACGAACGATTCGGTTCCTCACGCACATTGAGCGTCGTCGTGATGGTTTGCGGGAGGAGCGCGGGGTCGGCCAGCGGCGCGAGCTCGATGAGCCAGACCCCATCCGCAAACATATCCGACACTTCCGCTGCCACTTGCAACGAGAGGCGCGTCTTGCCCGTGCCACCTGAACCCGTCAACGTCAATAGTCGTGTGGTCAGATGGTCGCTTGGTCGCTTGGTCGCTTGGTTAGACGAAACGAAACTCGTTAGTTGTATCGGTAGATTGTTGGGCAGCGGGTCGAGCGTTTTGAGTGATGGAAAATCGGCAAGCAAGTTGGTAACCTTGTGGTTAGTTTGATATGCTTCTAAACCAGTCTCTAAAAGCGTTTCCAATCGAGGACGCGCTCGAAAATCTGCGCGAGAAAATCGTCCTTTAGTGCGCGCAACGTGGCTGCCTCGTCTTTGAGGATAGGCGCGGTGAGGCGGAATGACAACACGCCCTTTTGGGCGTCACGCTCCAGATTATCCCAGACGTACCAATACAACACGAGCAAGCGTTGCCCGTCTTTTTCGGCGAGACCACGTTGCGCGAAGATGGCTGAGTTGCCAAGCGGGATGCGCTCAATATCTTGGCGCAACACATTCCAGCCTGCGCCCGGATAGCATGTTTGCGGTGTATGCTCAAACAGATAGAAGCTCTTGCGTCCCGCGCTGCCCAGCACAGCGAGCCATACGACATCCCCTTGCGCGTTGATATATTGTCGCTCAATGGCGACTTCAGGATTGTCGAACCATACGTCGAGGTCAGGCGAGGGCTTCAACGTCGTGCCCTGCCACGCGCCGATTTGCATAGGCAACGAGTTGGGCAACGCCGACAAGCGCAAATCGTACTTCGCCGTCACCGCGCGCTCTTGCGGTGTGATGCGATACCAGCCTTCGACATCCACCAGATAAACGACGCCGTTCAAGGTGGTGGTTTCGCTCAGGCTGGGCAAAGGCGTTGGCGCGCGCTGCAAAGCGGCGTAAGCCAGCGTGGCGCTGGTAAGCAATATGCAGGCAATAATGAAACGAAGTTTGTCGTTCACAGATACCAACCTATGCAACACGAAGCCCAAAGCTTTACAGCGTTACTGATTTAGATGTAGGAACCTGGTTATCAAAATACCCCAGCATCCTGAACGGGTCGAAGATACTAGGATGCGGGCAATTAGTCAAGCCCACATGCTTCAATACACTCATCACGCTAATCATTTTGGAAAAGTGTTAGTTACTCAGGCACACCGCCTTGGATAAGACGCTCGTATCTGGCTAGAGCGGAATAAAAAAACCCGTTTTCCGAGATTCGGAAAACAGGTTTTGCTTTTTTGTGGCTCTCGCCGGATTTTGATGTAGAACGCTCACGGCGTATTGCCCAATCCGCCGCTTACACGCTGAAGGCGCGACCCACAGGAGTCCAACGCGAGCAATTTCATACGCAACTCAGTAGAGCCTTTTTTGTGAAGTTGGCTGTTATGACCGCTTGATGATCACACGCACTTCACAAGGTTTCGGGAAGTTGCCGCGCGTGCTGACCGCATACAAGCGTAATTTATACACCCCTTCGGCGAGTGTGTCGGTAGCCCACGTTTCAAGTGTGCCGTTGCTGGCGGTGTTGCTATGGGTGCTTCCAATGACAATCCAGGGCGCGATCGGTTTTTCGCCTGCGGCAAATTCAACCTTATAGAAGCTGAAGCCGCCTGAGCCCGGATCAAATTCGGCGGGCAAACTCGCGCTGCCTGTAATCGTCACCGTGCCACTGATGACCTGATCCATCAACGGCGAGGCGATGCTCACCAATGGGTTGCAAACAGCCGGCTTCAAGTCAGTTGAAGTGGTGGTCGAGGACGACGAGGAGGATGACGAGGATGAGCTAGACGAACCTGCTGGGATGTACAATTTTTGTCCAACATAAATCAAGTTTGCATTCTTGATGTTGTTGGCTTTGACAAGCGTCCACACGCTTGTGCTGTAGCGCCACGCAATTTTGCTCAGGCTGTCGCCGCGCTTGACGGTATAGACCCAATACGCGGCGCTCGACGCAGCGGGTGCGCCGCCAGCCGAGCTATCGAGCGCAGTGCTGAGGTTGTACATCAAGCCGCCATCGTCCCACGCTTCGCCATCGCCATTGGCTTCTCGCGCCAGCAGCGACGCGGGTACGATGGCGAACAGGGCGACAAACGCCGCCAGAATTAACGCGAGCCATTTGATGCTTTTCATTGGTTATCCTCCTTTGGGATTGAATAGTTTTGAACGTGCCTTATTGCTTCCGCGACACTTCCGCGTGAGGGGATATTAAAGACGTTTAAAGTCATTTGTCAAACGCCGCAGCAGGGAGAAAATTTTGCGCTGCGCGCGCCTGATGCTAACATCTGCCGATGCGTTTCAAAGACGAGTCTCTGCTATTCGCGCCAACCAGGCCATTGCTCCTCATCCTCTGGCTGACGTTTGCGTTGCGAGTCTGGCAACTCGGCGCGCAAAGCCTCTGGTACGATGAAGCGGTGAGTCTGTTTATCGCGCAGCAATCTATCCCCGACCTGCTCGCGCACACGGCAGGCGACATCCACCCACCGTTGTATTATGTCCTGCTGCACTATTGGCTTGCATGGGCAGGCACGTCCGAATTTACAGCCGCTTACTTCTCTTTGTTCTTTGGCGTGCTGCTCGTCGCGCTCAGTTTTCGCCTGGCGCGTGATGCCTTCGGCACACCCGTTGGCGTGTTGACAGCCTTCCTACTCAGTGTTTCCTCGTTCAATTTGTGGTACGCGCAAGAAGTCCGCATGTACACGCTTGTCGCATGCTTAGTAGTTTGCTCATGCTACTTGTTGCTGCGCCTCCTGTCCTTTTCTAGCGCGCGAACTGCGCCCCCGACGCGCCGCGAGCGTTGGCGTTGGTTCGGCGCGCGTATTGGCGTTGCGTGTCTGTATGCGTTGGTCGTTGCGCTGGGGTTGTACACACACTACTATTTTGGATTCCTGTGGGTCGCGCACTATCTGTTAGTTGCTGTCTATTGGGTGGGCCATCAAATGGCGCGCTGGCAGCGCGCGCCATCGTCGTTCGTGGCGGTTGAGCCAACAACAACGCCATCTGCGTTTGGCGCGCCTGAAACTTTGGCCGCAGCGTCATCACATTCGATTGCAGCGACTGGAAACGACAGCCGATGGTCTCTCATGCGCGCTCGTCTCACGCCACCCGCACAGCGTTTGAAGGCGCGCTTATCCCCACTGCGTGCGCGTATTGCGCCGTTCAACGAGCGTCTGCGCGCAAGGCTGGCATTTGTCATGGAACAAGCAAAGCCCATCATGCAGCGCATCAAAATGTTACGGCGCAGCGCCTCGCCGTGGCTAGCTCGTGTATGGCATTCGCCGTTTTTTTATTGGCAATGGGTCCAAGTGTTTGTCGTAGTGTTGTTTGCGCCATGGTTGCCCATCGCCTATCGCCAAGTGACCGACCCGCCCGTGCCGCCTTGGCGTTCAAGCGTCGCTTGGCAAACCGCATTGAGTGAGACGTTGACCGCCTTAGCCATTGGGCAAGGGTTTTCACCGACGCAAGGTTGGTTCTTTGTGTGGTTAGTCTGTGGTTTAACCCTATGGGGAAGTTTCACACATTTACATCTGTTCGCGCCTTACCGCGCGCGCTTCAAACTCGCGCCCGCTTCCAAGCAATTAACGCGTTTTGGTTGGGAACGGCTGGCAGTGTGGGTGGTGTGTGTCTCAGCCGTCGCGCCATTTGTCTTGATGCTCGCCGCGTCATCATGGACGCCGCTCTATCACATGCGTTATACGTACATAGTGGCTGCGCCGTTTTACGTCGTTGTCGCATTGGGATTGGCAGCGCTGGGCAGGCATTCGGTGTTGACGCTGGTCGTTTTACTCGGCATCTTCACGGGCGGCACACTCTACGCCGACTATGAGCGTCGCACCGCTCCGACTTACGCAAAAGACGATTACCGCACTGCCGTCAACTTCATTGCGGAACGTGCGCGTCCTGGTGACGCGATTCTCATCAACGCAGGCTATATCTATCCAACATTCGTGTATTACTTTCCTTTCACAGTAGACTGGCGTGGTCGTCTCAGCGATTACCGTGGCGACGAAACCGCACAGAGTATTGTCGTAGCGCAAACAGGTTCATTACAGGCGACGACACATCTGGGCTGGAACAGCCCCACGTCTGATTTTTATGTGACGGATGAAGCAACTACCGCCCGCGCGCTCGAGCTATTGTTGCAAAAACATCCACGCCTCTGGCAGTTGCGCGCGAATGATACAGTCAACGACCCACAAGGGTTCATTCGTCAATATCTACAAGCGCGCACCATGGTGTTTGACGAAATCACAGTCACCGGGGAAAGCCACGTGAAGGCGCAAGGGTTGTTGCTAACAGGCGCAAACCCCACTGTCTTCACACCAACTTATCCGCTGTCAGTCACGTGGGGCGAGCGTGTGACCTTGTTGGGTTGGAGCGGTATGTCCACAATCACGGCAGGTCACGCGCTCAAGGTATCACTCTTTTGGCAAGTTCAAGCGCCGCTTGACGTGGATTATCACGTGTCGCTGCGCTTGCTCGATTCGCGCGGACGACGCTGGGCGCAGCTAGACGGGATGCCCGTTGGCGCAGCCTTGCCTATGGTCGAGTGGCCCTTGAAACAAACCATGCCCGATGCGCGCAATCTGCTCGTGCCACTAGGCACACCGCCGGGTGATTACAGTTTGCAAGTATTACTGTATGATCCATTCACGCATCAACCGCTGCCTACGCCTCGTGGCATCGAGGGTGTCCGTGTGTCATTAGGACAGATTCAAGTGGCGCGCAACACTAACCACGCGCCCAGCCCGGAGCCTGAAGCGCGCGTGCGTTCACATGCAGTATTCGACAATGGCATTGCCTTGTATGGATACGATGTGTCAACGGAGCAGGTAAAACCTGGCGAGGTGATTCATGCCGAGTTGGTGTGGCACACGCGACGCGCGCCGCCAAATGATCAGCAAGTGTTTGTGCAGTTACTTGACGAGCGGGGGCGCTCGTGGGTGATGCAAGAAGCCACGCCCGTGGAAGGACGCTATCCCACATCGCAGTGGAGCGCAGGGGAATATGTCCGTGATGTGCGCGACGTACTGGTGCCGCCCGAGGCGCCCGATGGCACATATCGCGTGATGGTGGGCTGGACGCGCGGCCATAGCCGCGAGCGCGTGCCTGTGCGGGATGGATGGTGGCTATGGCAAAGCGACAGTTATGAACTCGCGCGCATCGCCATCAAAGGACGTGAGCATCTTCTGAAAGCGCCCACCACCATTAGCACTCCCTTACGCGCGCGTTTTGGCGAAAGCGTGTCGCTCATCGGCTACGACATAACGACGACGCCATTAACAGCGACGCGCACCCTGACCCTCACGCTCTATTGGCAAGCCTTGTCACAGATGACGACGAACTACAAAGTCTTCGCGCATCTAGTTGGTCCTAACGAACAAATCATCACGCAACGCGACGCCGAACCAGGCAACGGGACGTCGCCTACAACCAGCTGGCTAGAAGGCGAATATCTGACCGATCCTTACGCGCTCGATTTGCCCACGTCCATGCCCGCTGGTGACTACAATGTATATATCGGTCTCTATGATCCAAGCACCAACACGCGCTTGCCCATCTTCGACGGCGAGGGCAAACCGTTAAGTGATCGCTTGTTGCTTCACAGAATCGCACTACGCTAAATGGGGTGGTTAGGTAGTTCGTTGGTTTGGTCATTAGAACCGTCGAACTACCCCCCCAATTACCTATTCAATCGCGAACGTCACTTGCACTTGCGCGGTCACTTGCGTTTCGCCTGTTTCAATGGGCACGCTGCGCGCCTCCGCCATTGGCGCAGCCATCATGTCGCCGCGTGGGCTGACAACACCGAACGATTCATTGATGGTGATGACCTTCCCCAGTTTGACCCCTGCCGCCTTAGCCAATCCTTCTGCCTTCGCGCGCGCATTCGCCACCGCTTTATTGCGCGCCTCGTTCATCAAACTGTCTGGGTCCGACAACCCAAACGAGATACCATAGATTTGATTCGCGCCTGCAGTCACAACGGCATCGAGGATGGCGCCGACCTGATCTATTTTGCGAATAGTGACGCGCACCATGTTTGATGCAACATAGCCAGTAATGGTATCGCCGCCGCCGCTGGTGGCGCGACGTTCTGCGTTCACGCTAAAGTTGATCGTTTGAATGTCTTTGGCGTCAACGCCTTTCTTTTTGAGCGCGTCAATCACCGCCGCTTGTTTGGCGCTGTTGTCGGCGACGGCTTGTTGTGCGGTGCTGGCGCGGCTTTGGACGCCGATTTGAATGCGCGCAACGTCGGGCGCGGCAAATGCGCTGCCCGTGCCATTGACCATGAGCGTGCTAGGCGTAGTAACTTGCGCAGCTTGCGCGCCTACGCTTGAGGCAGTGCTAGCGGTGTTGGAAGCGTTGCCACTCGCCGCGGTATTAGCGTTGGCTGTCGCTTGGGGTATGTTCGGCGAGAGGCTGTTGGTAAACGGTCCCCATAATAAAATGAGGGCAAGCACAACCAGCATCGTGATTGCGCCAAGCGTGAATGCGATTCGTTTAGACATAGTTCCTCCGGAATACGTAATGAACCTTATCAGTTGATATGGACGCAACGCAGACACATCACCACTCAGTCGCAGCAAAGATCTCTAGGAGTTATGTCATTGGTCATGGCAAGCGTTGTGTGCGAAGCCATCTCCCTGATACATTGGCGGGGGATTGCTTCGCTTCTCTCGCAATGACGGTCTGAACTACATCACTCCTAAGTTGGATGGCACATCGCGCCTGTGATTAGACGCGCAACACGCGCGAAATGTTCCCCTCGTTTATATCATATAGGCAAGCGTATGTGTTAAAGCCTTTGTGGTTACTTGGCGCCTTTGGGTTGAACAGCATACGGTTTGAATATGCTATAATCGCGCCATCTTGCATGAGGTGAGTGTATGAACTTTCAAGCTGGCATTGTAGGTCGCGTCTATGAAGATTTCAACGTCGGCGAGGTGTATCAACATCCGAGCGGCCGCACCATCACGCAAACCGACAACATCTGGTTTACGTTATTGACCGTCAACGCCAACCCGATTCACTTGGACGCGCATTACGCCGCGCAAACAGAATTCAAAAAGCCATTGGTCAATTCGGCGTTCACACTCGCGTTGGTCACGGGCTTGTCCGTCAGCGACATTTCACACAACGCCATCAACCTCGGTTGGGATGAGGTGCGCTTGCCCGCGCCCGTATTTGAAGGCGACACGCTCTACGCGCAAAGCACCGTCCTCACAAAGCGCGAATCGCAATCGCGTCCGCACATGGGCATCGTGAAAGTCAAGACTATCGGCTACAATCAAGATGGTGTAGTTGTGCTGGAGCTCAAACGCACCATCATGGTTTATAAGCGCGGGCATGTGCCGCAAATTCCCAAGCCGCGCGCGCAGTTCGATTAAACCTTTTCAACACAAAGTCACAAAATTTTCACAAGGACACGAAGAGCAAAGTCTTTGTGCGCTTCGTGTTTCTTAGCGCCTGTGTGCTGAGAAAGCGGTGTAAGGAGCTTTTTGTTTTGCCCACACCCACCACAACCGCCAACGCAACCAACGCCAACACGCAATCGCTTGTCGCTGCTCGTCTGCATGCGTTTGATGTGTGCTGAACGACGCACGCACGTACACTGCGATGAGCCATGAGACCTCCCGCGCGACTCGCGCGTTCACGTCGGCGCGCAACATGGGCGCGACGTGTTGCAACAACGCCGTCGCAATTTCATAAGGCGTGTCGCCCTCACGCAAAGGCACGCGCAAACGCACGCCCTGCGTGTAGAGCCGTTGATAGATGGCGCGCACGGCGAGTGTAGGCGACATGCGCCGCAAACGACGCGACTCGCTCAACGTCCACGCGCCCGCGCCCACGAATGCTAACGACAAAACAGTGAGCGTCACATAGATAAAATCGCTCACATCCCAAGCGCGACCTGTATTCGATGGAGTCGGCGCATTCGTCGGTGCGCGTGCTTCGGGCAAGGTCACCTCATTGGGGCGCAACAACTCCGCGCGCCCGCCCGTCGGCTCAAATTCGATCCAGCCGACATCCGAAAAATAAATCTCGACCCACGTATGCGCGTCAGCCGCCGTGACGACGTAGTGACGATTGAGCGCATCGTAACGCCCGTTAGTATAACCCACCACCAAGCGCGCGGGCAATCCCGCTGCCCGCGCCAACACAACCATCGCGGTCGCGTAATAATCGCAATAGCCTTGCTTTAAATCGAACAAAAAATAATCCACAACATCACGATTCGTCGGCGGCGTGGGCAACGCCAACGTGTATGAGTACGCGCGCACGTAAGACTCGATGGCGCGCGCGCGGTCGTAGGGTGTGGGCGCAGTCGCCGTCAGGTCGCGCGCAAGCGACACAACACGCGCCGGCACGTCGCTGGGCAACGCCAAATACCGCGCGCGAATCCAATCAGGATATTGACTCGTCGTCGCGCGCTGCGCGCGCAATTGTGTCGCGCCAACGGCAGGCACGAACGATTCGGCGCGATACGAAGCCGTGTCAACCAACGCGCCAAAGAAATCACCCTCTGCCCGACGCGCCACACGGTATGGCTCATGGACGACGGCGAGTTGTCCCGCGACATACACCACGCCGCCCGCTTCGCCCACGCCACTGACCGCTTGCTGCACCAAACGATGAAACGGCAACGCCTCCTTATACAAGGCCTCGCCTGCCGCATACGAAAATTCCAGCACCTCGCTCGTCGCCCAACCTTGTCCGATGTAACGCTCGTAGGTGAGACCACGCCAATAGTAACGTGGCGCAGTTTGGGTGATGATGTCGTCGGTTTTAATGGTCATCACAATTTGCTCGGACAATTCGGGACCCGAACCAATGAGATGACTGCGCGGCAAGCCCGCGATTTTCATGCGTTCGAATGGCGATGGGCTGGTGACGGCTGACCCTGCGCCAAACCATCCGACGATGGGCGCGGGCGCACTGGGCAATGGTCCGGCCCAGCGTTGCCACAAGCGTGCGAAGTCTTGCAAGGAAATTGAGGGTAGCAACGCCGTCAACGTCACGAACAACATCGTCAACAGCACGACGGTAAACGCCAGATCAAAGCGAATGTCTTCCGAAAAATCTATGCGCTCGCGTCGCCAATCTTGTTCGCGCGCTAAATGAGCGAGCCACGCCATCAGCAACAACCACACGCCAAACACGACGAGCAACGCCGTTGGATACACGCGCGCTTCATACGTGTTGACGAGCAACAAAATCGTCATGGGCGCGAATGCTTCTAACGCATTCATGCGTCGCCGCACCGCCCACGCCGCCCACGCACCCATCAGCCACAACGTCACGCCCCACACGATGGCGCTCGCAACGGGATCAAAGAACGGTTGCTCTTGCGCCCATGCAAACAACCAAGTCCACACGCGCATACACAAAATGGTGACGGCGTTCCACAAATCAAAAAATGTTTGCCACACTTCACGCAAACCTGACCAGTCTCGCAGACCTATCAGGTTTATCAAGGCGACGCCGCTGGCAAGAAGCGGCTGCCACAATTGCCCCACCCGCACAAAGATAAGCGTGAAGCACAACACCAGCGCGACGATGCTCGCCGCGCGCCACGACACACGTGAACGCGCCAACAACCAACCCAACCCCAACGCGCTGGTGAGCAAAGACACCATCAATGTCGCGTCGAATGGTTGCACGAGGGACGACAGTTGCCATACGACGCTCGCGCACGCCACCCAAAGCAATAACCACATCAGTAACGTGCGTCCGCCAATCCACTGCAACACTAGTAAGAGCAATCTCACGCGAGCGTCCTCCATTGCAAATCACGGGGTTGCTCGACGGCAATCGCGCGCCCTGTGCCGCTCACGCGCCATTGCCATTGCCCTTGCTTGCCCGCGCGCAATTCAGGACGATCAAGCAGCTCGCGCGTGATGACACCATGCGCGATGGACAACTCGGCGAGCGAGGCTGTAACGCGACGCACCTCATTGTTGGATGTGGCGACTGCGCCATAAGAACGCGGGTCGAGCAACAACACCGTTGGCGCGAAACCGCGTCGCGCCAACTGCCACAACGCTGGGAGCCATGCGCCGCTCGTGTCGGGTGTGATGACGATGAGACTGCTGGCTTGATGAAACAGCGTCTGCGCGCGCGTCAACGCGGCTGCGAGCGAATGTGAACTCACATTGACTGTCGTGAGCGCGCGCAAGATACTCCAGCGTTGTCCTTCGCCCACTTGCGGACGTAACCAAACGGCGGGCTCGCTATGAGCCATCACACCCACTGCACGCCCTTCGCGTAAACCGTGCGCCGCCAACGACGCCGCGAGAATCACGCTATGCTCCAGCGTATCTTCGCCTTGCTCACGCTCGCCCACTTGCGCGCTGGCACTCACATCGAGACACACCCACCAATCGCCCGCAGGCATCGTGTCGAATTGACGCACGTGCAAGGCGTCGCGATGCGCCGAGACGCGCCAATGAATCCAGCGCCATTGGTCGCCCGTTTGATAAGCGCGCACCCGCGACGCGCTGACTGTCGGTTCAGTAAACGAGACGCGTTGACGCCCTTCGCCCATGCGCCCCCCCGACGCAACCTCAATCGTGGGCAATGGGATGATGGGCGGCATGACGAGCAGTGAAGCGGTTGCATCGTCGCCGATGGTCACCGTGTAAAAACCGAATGGGTCGCCGCAGCGTAATTGCGTCGGCCCCAACGTGAACAAGCCGCGCCGTGCGCATACACCTTGCGTGAGCCACGTGGTCGTCTCACCTCCGCCGATGCCTGTGGCAAGACTCACGTTGTAATCGGGCAACGTGGATTGGTCGCGCACCTCAACCCACAACGCGGGCAACCACGCATCGTTGCTCAAAGCGAAGCGTTCTTCCAGACGGTCGCCGACTTGCGCCCAACCGAAGCGCATCTCACGCGCGAACCGCAAGCCACGCGCCAACGCCCGCGCCCACACGAAGCCCAACAACCACGCGCCGCCGATGCCAACCAACAAAATTTTCCACGCCTGATATGGCATGAACCATTGCAACGCGATCAGCGCGATGAGCAAGAGAGGATAGAAACGTGAGTTTAGTCGGATAGAAGTTTTCATGGTGTGTAGATGGTTTAACACGCAGGCGCAAAAAATTCACACAGACAGCTAGGCTTTTCTTCGTGTGCTTCGTGGCTACTTCGGGTTGAGTAAGTTTGCGCTATTTTACCCGATTGTTGACAGTCTGCTTCTATGTGGTAACATCGCGCGCATGAAAATCAGTATTGCCTTTCAATCGGATCAGCCCATCAGCGCGTATGGGGCGTTGGCTGCGACCGTCGAGCAATATGGGTTTGATGGCGTCAGTGTCTATAATGATTTGTTGTATCAACCTGCGTGGTTGCCCTTGCTGGAAATGGCGCGACACACGACTCGCGTGCGTTTGGGACCTGCAGGCGTCAACCCCTTCACGTGCCATCCCATCAACCTCGCGGGCAACATCGCGCTGCTGGACGAAGCCTCGCAAGGGCGCGCCTATCTTGGACTTGTGCGCGGCGCCTGGCTCGACTTTCTTGGTCTCGAACCAGCACAACCTGTGACGGCATTGCGTGAAGCGTTTGAATGCGTACGTCACCTGTTGCAGCAATCGAAAGAACCGTACAACGGCAAGGTGTTCAAACTCGCGGGCGGCGATACGCTACGGTGGAAAATTTTGCGCCCTGATATTCCATTCCTGTTGGGCGCATGGGGCGAGCAGACGATACGCGCGTGCATCGCACACGTGAACGAAATCAAAATCGGCGGCACAGCAAACCCTGACCTCATTCCACACATTCGCTCTATCGTCACACAAGCGGCGCATGCCATCGGGCGCAATCCCGATGATATTGCGATTGTTGCTGGCGCTGTGACCGTTGTAGATCGCGACGGCGAGGCGGCACGCGCACACGTACGACGCAAAGCCGCGTTGTATCTGCCCGTCATCGCCAAGCTCGACCCCACCTTGAACATTGACCCTGAGCTGCTGCGCCGCATCGGTGAGGCTGCAGCTGCGTATGACTTCGAACGCGCGGGCAACCTGATACCCGATGCGCTGTTGCGAAAGTTTGCGTTTGCAGGCACACCCGATGAAGTTGCCACACACGCACACGAATTGTTTGTGGCAGGCGCGCAGCGCGTCGAGTTCGGCACGCCGCATGGGTTGACGGAAGAAGCAGGCCTCCGCTTGTTGGGTGAGCGGGTGTTGCCTGCGTTACGACAGTAGAGCAAATTGGCAATTTGCTTTACATCAAGGAATCTTATGAGTCAGCATGCTGACGAATTTGAATTATACGATCTCGCGCTGGTCGTCGAAGCCATCGAAGGGCATTGCACTTGCGCGATGTCCGTAGGCGATATGGTATATTTGCGTAGCGGCAAACTCGCGTTGCCCGACCGCAAAGATTTTTGTTTGTATGCGCTGCAAGCGGCAATTCCGTTGTTGCCCGCGAAGCAGCGTCTCAACCACCCCGCTGATTGGATGGAAACCGATGCGCGCGTGACATGCCCTGACCCTATGTGTCGGCTCATCATGCGCATTGAGCGCATCGGGCGGCGCACATTGAAGCATGATGAGGTAAGTCCGATTAAGATGGAGTAGAAGCAAGAAGCAAGAAAAAGTAGGAAGTAAAAAGTAGTGGAGTATGGGAGTCGTGGCGTGAGCGAGTTGGTGTTGGCATTGGATTTTGGAGGAACGAAACATACGGCGGCGACCATCGTGAAAGGCGCGCGGCGATGGCAGACGCATCGTCGCGCCTTTGCGCCCGCCAACGGCAACGCGCAGAGCGACCTCGACCTCATGTCGGCGCTGGCGCGTGAGGTGTTGCATGGCGCGCAACCTGATGCAATTGGCGTGAGCTTCGGCGGACCTGTGGAGGCGCAGCATGGCGTCGTGCGCTTGTCGCATCATGTGGCGGGTTGGGAAAATTTTCCACTGCGTGATTGGTTACAAGCAACATTCAACGCGCCCGCGAGCGTGGACAACGATGCGAATGTCGCGGCGTTGGGCGAGCAACGCTTCGGCGCAGGACAAGGGTGCGATAGTTTGCTCTACATCACCGTCAGCACGGGCGTTGGCGGCGGCTGGATTCTGAACGGCAAGTTGTGGCAAGGCGCGGATGGCATGGCAGGTGAAATCGGTCATGTCGTCGTTGATCCGAATGGCCCCCTCTGCTTGTGCGGCAAGCGTGGTTGCATCGAGCGACTCGCATCGGGTCCGTACCTCGCGCAACGCGCGCGCGAATGGCTGGCAATGCAGCCCACACGGGGGCCCATTTTACGTAAGCTCGTGAACGGCGACGTAACTGCTCTCAGCGCACAACATATCAGTCAAGCCGTCGCACAAGGCGACGAACTCGCATGGGAGACATTACGCATTGCAGCATGGGCGTTGGGCATAGGCATCGGCAACGCAGCGAATCTCATCAACCCGCAACGCTTCATTCTGGGCGGCGGCGTCGCCAAATCAGGCGAAAAATTTTGGGGGGTCGTGCGCCATGTCGCGCGGGAGACGGCGTTGCCGCAAGCGCGCTTCGATATTGTGCCTGCCGCATTGGGAGATGATGCGCCGTTATGGGGCGCAGCGGCGTTGGCAGAAGATTTGTGCTGAAATGAAAGGACCTCGCTAGTTTCGGAAACCCGCGAGGTTTGCATAAGAGAGTGTTTTGAAATTCAGACCCGGGTCTTCCGACTTTGATGTAGAAAATCCTCTTGATGCTCGTGCGGGATTTGTAATCCCGCGCCAAACGGCGGATTGCAAATCCGCCGCGAGCGTTCTACACCAAAGTCAGTAGAACCATATTTTCAAAACACTTTCTAAGGAATGAATGGAATGCAACGGATTCGCTTCGGCATCATCGGCGCGATGCGCGGCGCTATCGTCGCGGAGCTCGCCCACCATTTGCGCGACGAAATGACGGTC
>CAZDYP010000034.1:0-13908 GCA_964509505.1 uncultured Anaerolineae bacterium
ATCTGTATCACGTTTTGCTGCGTCGTCGCAACCACACCACCCCGCCGACCACCACAATCATCGCCGCTAGCCCAATGCCACAAGCCATGATGCTGGTTGCCAACATATCAGTACTCGTCGTAGTCGTCGCCGTTGTAGAACGGCTCACCGTCGGTTGCGGGACGACCTGACTCACGCCCGCGGGTGTCGCTGTCGGCACAATCTGACTGCCACGCACGGGCGTTGGCGGCAATGGCGATGGGATGATGAGCGGCGTCGAGGGCGTCGGTTGCGCTTGCGGCGCATTCGGATCAATCACTTCGTAAGCATTACCATCCACGACGACAATGACCTGATTGCCTGCGGCGAAGTAGCGTCCCCACTCCGGTCGCGCATCAAGCAGCTTGTAGTAATCGGCGCTTTGGAACGTCACCTTCTGCGTCTTCATGTTCTGGGTGTCGTACGTCGTATCCATCCACACGCCGTTGTTGTTGACGAAGGTTTTATCACCGATGTATTTGATGATTTGTGTGGGGTCTTGATTTACCGCCGTTGGAGGACCGCCGCCCCCGGGCCGTTGACCGGCTGCAGCTGTCGCTTGCGGCATCACTGGCGCGGGCGCACTCTGCGCTTGGTTCATGCCCTGATTGGCTTGCGACTGTTGCACAGCCGCCGCGCCTGTTTGCGTTCTTGCCATATCATCATAAGCCTTCTGCGCTTCATTTGAGAGGCGGTCGCGTCCAGCTTGGTTCATAGCCTTTTCAGTTTCGGTCACCAAGAACGATGTGTAGGGCGTGACGATGCCATAGCGCACCGAGAGCGCGACGATCTCATCCACAATTTCTTTCTGCGCGCCCTTGAAGCGAATCTGGTCGAGCAGGTAGCCAATCTTCCGCGTCGCCCAGATGCGCGCGAGGCTCTCGTCGCCGCCGCCCACATTGAACGCCGTTTGATACGTGAAGGTTTGCAACTGACCGTTGACGGTGCCGCTCAACTTGACGGTCGTAAAGCCTGAGCCTGCCGGAGGCGAGCGGTAACGTCCAACCAATACCAACTGTTGACCTGCGAACAGATCAGGCAATGGCATGGGGTACATATCGTTGACGACGATGCTACCCCAATCAATCTTCAAGTCAGCCAGCACAGGCGTCGCCACTTTCGCGTAGAACGCAGACACGGCTTCGTTGATGTCTTCGTTAGGCTTGATGTACGCGCTCAAGCCGCGCATCTGTTGCGAGAGCGAGTCGAGCAAAAACGTGTTCACATCGTACCCGACGCCGAAGGCAAACAGACGCACGTTAGACGGCGCGGCGCTCTTCGCATTGGCGATAATTCTCTGCGGATTGGTCTCGTCGGTCGTCGGCAAGCCGTCGGTCATGAAGATGACCAGCGTCGGGCGGCTCTTCTGGACCATTGCCAACGCTTCGAGCAGCGCGCGGTTGATGTTCGTGCTGCCTTCGGCGCGCACGGCGCGGATGAACGACAGCGCCTCACGCTTTTCCGTGCCCGGGCGCAACGAGTTTGCGTACTTCGTGACGCCCGTACTAAACGTGATGATGTTGAACGAGTCTTCGGGATTGAGTTTGTCAATGACGTATTCGAGCGCCTTCTTCGCTTGGTCAATCTTCGCGCCCTGCATCGAACCCGATACATCGAGGACGTAGATCACGTCTTTGGCGACGACCTCGCTGCTGCGCGCTTCAACCTTCGGCGCGGCGAGCAAGACGAAGAAACCGTCCTCGCGCGTGTTTGGTTTGTACGTCAGCAGATTCAGCGCAATGTCGCCTTGCGAGACAGAGTAGTAGAGCGCAAAGTCGCGGTCAGGGCGCACGTTCTTCGCTTCCCAACCCGTCGTCGCGCCATAGTCGCCGCTGCGTTGCACCGAGACATCGTGCGACGGCGAGTAAATCGCTTTGATGGCATCTTTGGAGCGAATGCTCACCGACACCGATACATCTTGCAATGGGCGCGACGAAAATTTTTCGGTGTTCAACGGATAGACATACTTGATGAGCCCATTGTCGCTCTGCAAGACTTGCTTGTATTCGAGCTCGATGCGCTTCTCGCCGCGCGCGGGAATCGGATAGACGCGCGCCTGAAATGCGCCGCGTCCGATGTATTCGAGCAGCGCCGGGTCGCGCATCGAGTTGACGATGTTGACGTAAATCTGCTTGGCTTTGTCTTTGTCGAGGACTTGCGCTTCGACGCGCTTGCCGTCTATCCACATCGCAAACTCGCCCACCGTTGCGTCTTCGGGCAACGGGAAGACGTACGTGCCTTCGAGGTCAACGCCTGAATCGTTGATGAACACTTGGTCAATGCGCGTCGTCGCGATTTGGTTGTCAATGCGGACGTTGACCCGATGGTACTTGATGGCGAGGGAGTAAATGGGGCGTCCGGGAACGGGCGTGGGGCATGGCACGGGTCGCCCATCGGGGAGCGGCGGCGGGCAAGGGATGACGATGCCATCGGCGCGCGCAGTCGGGGGAGACCACGCGAACAACGCCGTCAAGAGCATTAAACTGAAAACAGCCCACGTCACACGCCATAGTGAGGAACGTGATGCGCGGGAAATATAGGTAAACATCTTTCGCCTCCTAACTTTGGTTTCGTCTGTTGGATAGACGATGGGAGGCGGCGAAAGGTTCCCACCAACTTACTTGATGCGCCCAAAATCTTCGCGCGAAATATCGAGCTCGCGAATCACGGCGCGCACGGTGCCGGGCGCGAGGTCTTTTGCACCCCAATCAGGCACGGTCGTCACCATACCATTGGCAGGATTGTGCCATTTGCGATGCGAGCCCTTGCCGCCGCTGATTTCAACGCAGCCTAACTCGTGCAAGCGTTTGGCGACTTCACGATATTTCATGCAGCCACCAACATTTCAACCGTTTGCGTCCTATCGTTTGCAATGGGGTGAAGCGCCAAAGGGATTGGCTTACCCAATGTAGTCCAAGCTTCCATTAACGCTTCAATGGCTTCTTGCACGTTCGCCTGAATTTCAGTCGCTGTCGCGCCTTCGGTCACCAAGCCCGGCACATCGGGACTGGTGACGGTAAAAACCCCATCAGGGTTAGGTTCCAAATTCAGATGGATACGATAGAGCGTTACCATTTGACCTCCTCAGGTATGACGCCATGATAAACCCGCTTCCGCACATGCCTGACGAAAGCAAGCGTCATTTTTCTTCTTTCCTCTTGCTTACACCCCCTGCTCCTTCACCCACCGCCGCACTTCCGCGCCTCAAGACGCGCCCATTATCGCACTTTCAACCTCATTTGACAATCAAAATTCATCCCGATATACTCTCGCGCACCATGAAGCATTTTTTCGTCAGCCCGCGCCGCCCGTCCCCGTTGCCAGACCCTGCGTCTGGATAGGCGGCTTGCAGCTATTTTTTTGATTTCACACATCAAGCCAGCTTTCCAGACATGGATGCTGGCATTTTTTATTTTTGATTTTAGATTTCGGATTGTTCCCTGCTAACACAGGGCTTCACCATCAAAAATCAAAAATCAACAATTCCTTGAGGTTCCTATGCGTCTCTCCAAAATGTTCGCGCGCACGCTCCGCGAAACGCCTGCCGAAGCGGAGCTTGTTTCCCATCAACTGTTGTTGCGCGGCGGCTACATCCGTCCGCTCGCGTCAGGCATCTTCTCGTTGCTGCCGCTCGGCAATCGCGTCGTGAAGAAGCTCGAAAAAATCATCCGCGAGGAAATGGACGCGATTGGCGGTCAGGAAATCCTTATGCCCGTCGTGCATCCCGCCGAGCTATGGCAGGAAACGGGCCGCTGGCAAGCCATCGGACCCGAATTGGCGCGCTTCTTGGACCGCGCCGAACGCGATATGGTGTTGGCGATGACGCACGAAGAAGTCGTTACTGACCTCGCGCGCAAAGACATCATCTCGTACAAACAGTTGCCGCAGATGGTCTATCAGTTACAGACGAAGTTCCGCGACGAACCGCGCCCCCGCGGTGGGTTGATTCGCGTGCGCGAGTTCACGATGAAAGACGCTTACTCATTCCATGCGGGCTACGACGACCTCGACGCCTATTACCCTATCATCTCACAAGCTTACTCGAATGTTTTTCGGCGCGCAGGGCTCGACGCCGTGCGTATCGAAGCCGACTCGGGCATGATGGGCGGCACAGGCTCGCACGAGTTCGTCGTCATCGCAGAAAGCGGTGAGAACACCATCGTGCGCTGCGTCAACCATGATTACGCGGCGAATCTTGAAACGGCCGTGTGCGCGGCGCCTTCTATACCCAATGAAACGCTGCGCGCATTGGAAGAGGTTGCGACGCCCAATTGCCAAACCATTGAAGAAGTCGCAAACTTTTTGGGTGTGCCGACGGCGCAAACGCTCAAGAGCATGGTATATCGCGTGAACGATGAAGTCGTGATAGTGGTGTTGCGCGGCGACCGCACGGTGAATGATTTCAAATTGCTTAAAGTGTTCAAGACCGATCAGTTCCGCCCCGCGACGCCCCATGAGATTCGCTTGATCGGCGCAGTCGAAGGCTATGCCTCGCCGCTCGGCTTGCAGGGCATCAAACTCTATGCGGATGAGTCGGTGAAATGGGGACACAACTTCGTCGTCGGCGCGAACAAGGAAGGCTATCATACCAAACACGCCAACCTCGAGCGCGATTTGCATTTTAACACATTCTACGACTTGAGCAACGCGCAAGCCGGTGATCGCTGCGCGCAATGCGGCGGCGAGCTCACTTTCACACGCGGCATCGAGGTCGGGCACATCTTCAAGCTCGGCACGCACTACAGCGATAAGCTGCGTGCCTACTTCCTCGACGCCGATGGCAAAGAAAAGCCGCTCATCATGGGCTGCTATGGTATCGGGTCTGGACGTGTGATGGCGGCGGCAGTTGAGCAACATCACGACGACAAAGGCATTGTCTGGCCTCTGCCCATTGCGCCCTTCCACATTCACCTCGTTGGACTTAACCTGCACGAAGCGCACGTCAAAGACGCCGCCGAAATAGTGTATCAGGAGTTAGCGCAAGCAAAATACGAAGTGTTTTATGATGACCGTGAAGACGCGCAAGCAGGCGTGAAGTTCAACGACGCCGACCTCATCGGCATTCCCATTCGTCTTACCGTTAGCCCACGCGCGCTCAAGGCGGGCGGCGTCGAGCTAAAGCTGCGCCATGAGACGACAAGTAAAGTCGTGCCGCTGGCTGAACTGCGTGGCGAGCTCGACCGCATTATCTCGTCACTCGCTGGTGACGAGCGGCGAGTAACGACTGACCAAGCGACTATACGACCAACCAACTATGCGACTAATCCGACCAATTCGACCAATTGACCAAAGCCGCCGATATAGGTAGAATTTCGGCTATCTAGTCGCTAGTCACTAGTTGCTAGTCACTAGCCGCTAGCCGCTAGCGACTAGCGATTAGTGACTGGCGACGAGCAACTAGCGACTAGAGACTAGCAACTATGTTGGACAGCGCTGTCCTCGATTATGAAATCGCGCGTCAAAAAGCGACACTGGATGCGCTGCCCATACTTGCCGACATCGCCCGCGCCGATGTGATATATTATGATCTGCTCTCATCTGAACAGATCAAAGTGCTTTGTCACGCGCAACCGCATACAGTCGTATCCATTTATGCCGAGAACCTCAAAGGCACGATCCATCGCCTAGATAAGGATAGCGTCTTAGGCACGGCGCTGCTCAACGGCTCGCGCGGACGCGGCACATTGCCTGAACGCAACAGCAACTCTCAAGCGCATCAGGAAGTGTGGCCCGTGCGCGACTATATGGGTAAGGTCATCGGCGCCATCAGCATCGAAACCTCCGACACCGAACGCGCCAGCTATCGCCATCGTTCGGTGGACAGCGAGTGGCGCGACCTGCTCGAAAAATTCAAAGATGCTGTCGTGCATGGCGCGCTACCCAGCGCCGACAAACTCTCGCCGTTTCGAGACCAAGATGGTCTGGTGGTGGTGGACAACCACTTGCGTATCCTATACGTCAACTTAGTCGCAGAGCATTTATACGCGCGCATCGGCATCCCACGCCCCATGCTGGGCTATCAGATTGGTTCATTTGAAACGGGCGATGAACGGCTCATTATTCAAGCGGTCAACGAACGCGCGTGCGTCGAAACTGAAGAGAAGGTGCGCGACGACATTTGGATTCGCAAAGCCATCCCCATTTTTGAGGAAACCAAAAAACCGACGCGCCCATTGCGCTGGCTGCCGCTAGCGCGGCGCGAGCCAGTGCTCAAACTAGCATTGCTGTTGATCCACGATGTCACCACGCAGCGCCGCGAAGAGCAAATTGCCATGCGCCAAGCCGCGATGATCAAAGAGATTCATCATCGCGTCAAGAACAACCTGCAGACGCTGATTTCATTGGCGCGTTTTCAGATGCGTCGCACCAAATCAGAGGAAACCAAGCAAGCGCTCGCCGACATCACCAATCGCATCTTTGCCATCGCGCAAGTGCATGAGCTGCTGGCTTCCGACAGTTTGGCGACGGTGAAATTCAAAGACATTTGCAAGCAGATTGCGGCGCGGGCGCGCGACACCATTGTGCCGACGGAACATCCAATTTTGATCGAGGTCGAAGGCGACCCCATTCAATTACCCTCGCGCCAAGCGACGGCGTGCGCGCTCATTGTCAACGAATTAGTGCAGAACGCGCTTGAACATGGCTTCGAGTCGAGCGAGCGTAATGGCCTCGTGCGCATTCAACTCCAAGATGACCCTCATCGGGTGTGGCTTGGCGTTGTGGACAATGGGCGTGGATTACCCGATGGCTTCGACTTGGAGCGCACCAATAGCCTTGGGTTGAAAATCGTTCGCACGCTCGTGCAGGATGTACATGGTGAATTGACGTTGACTAATCTGCCAAGTCCAGCGCATGGACTAAAGGTGGAGATTGCGTTTTCAAAAATATAAAGAGTGAGGAGAGGTAGCAATGGAGCAAACCCACATACTCCTAGCCGAAGACGAAGCCATCGAACGCCAAGATTTGCGTGAGCTCTTGGAAGCATTGGGATATGCGGTCGTCGGCGAAGCGGCGGATGGACAGACGGCCGTTAATCTCGCGCGTGAACTGCGCCCCGACATCACCATCATGGATATTGAGATGCCGGTGATGGATGGCATCTCCGCCGCCAAAGCGCTTTGGGACGACAAAATCTGCCCTGTGCTGCTGCTCACCGCGTACAGCCAGAAAGAGCTCGTCGAGCGCGCGCGCGAAGCAGGCGTGATGGGCTATCTCGTCAAGCCATTTCGTGAAACAGAAGTAACGCCTGCCATTGAAGTCGCGCTTGCGCGTTACGACGAAATGCGCACGCTCGAAGAAGAAGTGGGCGACTTAGCTGACCAATTGGAGACGCGCAAACTGGTTGATCGCGCGAAGGGTATTTTGATGGACACGAAAGGCTTGAGCGAAGCCGAAGCCTTCCGTCGGATTCAAAAGATGAGCATGAACACCCGTCGCCCGATGAAAGAAATTGCGCAGGCGATTGTGATCACAGCTGAGGGAAAAATTTAGCACTGAACTTTGTGAAGGCTCTCAGCCCTTCGCAACTGGCGCAACATAAAACCCGTTCTCCGCGCGGCGGGGTCGCTCGCAGAGAACGGGTTTCGTTTTTGAACACCCAATGGATTAACGAATCGCAGGCATCAAACCCAAGAGCAATGCAATCCCTATCATCGTCAACGCTAGAATGGATAACACGATCCAAAAGACGAGAATGGCAGACATGAAACCACACCCGAAGCGAAAGCCGTCGGCAAACGTCAAATCCATTTTCAAGATGGGAATGTCTTTGATGGGCAACGCCGCTTGAGACGAGGAGGTGACTGGTGAAGGTTGATTTTCCATGCGCGCGATTATAACACAACTCGCGTTAATGTTAGATTTCAGATTGCAGATTTTTGATTGACACAGCGGATGACCAATCTCAAATCAAAAATCAAAAATCTAATCTTGCGCCACTGCGTCCTACCGTCCATCCTCCTGCTGGCTGCGTGGTTGCAGTTTTCGCTTATCAGCGGCGCGCGCTTTCATCCCGACGAAGCGTTGTACGCGACGTGGGCGCGCATTGTTGCGACGGGCGAAGATGTGTGGCTCGCGCAGCGCGTTGTGGACAAACCTCCCCTATTCATCTATGCCATCGCCATCCCCTTTGGCACAGTCGGCGCATCGGAAGAGCTCGCGCGTTTGCCGAACATCCTTGCTAGCCTGTGTTCCATCGCGTTGCTCTATGGCATCGCGCACAGTTTATATCGTGAGCATGGTGTGGCGTGGCTTGCCGCTGGCGTGTTCGCGCTCTCACCCTACACGCTCCTCTTCGCGCCGACTGCTTTCACTGACCCATTCATGTTAGGCTGGGTGTTGTTGGCATGGTGGCTCACGCTCAAACGTCGTGTGTTCTATGCGGGCATCGCCTACGGGCTTGCGCTGGCGACGAAACAAGATGCAATCCTGCTGCTGCCGTTACTGGTCATTGGTAATTGGCTATTAGCTATGAGCTATAGGAAATTCACTATCAAATATCTAAGAGCTAATAGCCAATATCTAGCATCATTCCTCTTAGGCTGGCTACTTCCCCTCAGCTGCGTTATGGGCTGGAGCCTGCTGCGTCCACAGCTCAATTATCTGCAAGCCAGCCTCGACCATTACGGGGGTGTGTCATTTGCGACGTTTGACAGCTATCCCGCACGCCTCTACGCATGGGTTACGCTTGCGCGCGTGTTGTCGTCGGAGTGGTTGTTGCTGTTGGCGATTGTGGCTTCACCCTTCCTTATGGCGCGACAACGCCATCACGCCGACATCGGCGTGTGGCTCTTTGCGTGCTACTGGTTTGTGTCGCATCTCGTATTGAGCTTGCAGGTTTGGGATCGGTACCTGCTGCCGCTTGCGCCCATTGCAGCGTTGATGATTGCGCGCAGCGTGACCTTTGCGTGGCGCCACAGACTTTGTCGGTTTTCGAAAACCGGCGAGGTCTTGTTCGTTGTGTCATTAGCCGTTGCGTTGATATTACCCGCACGCGCGGTCCTGCAGCGCGAGCTCGATGTGAGCGGGATGCGTGGTTTATATGACGGGATAGACGAGGTGGGGTTGTTTTTTTGGCGCACTGACACCACAGCAACAATTCTCTATATGCGCCACCTGAGCTGGTCAATTGACTATTACACGTTTGGTCGCGCGCTTGACCGCCGTTGGGTGAGTAGTCCCATCGAGCTGGCTGCTGACGCGGGGCACATGGCGCTGGCGAAAAAGTTTCTCGTCCTCGCCACTTGGGAACATTGGGGACAAGAACTTACCGACGCGCTTGCCTCAGTCAACCTCAAAGCCGAGCCCGTGTTCATCACTTATCATCAGGATGGGCACCCTTCGCTCATAGTTTATCAGCTCATCCCCAAACTGGTTGGGATTTCTAGCTCATACTCATCTCTCGACAATCGCTTAACTGAATAGAGCTTATGTCCATTGGTGATGGGGGGCTAGCAAACAACAGCGTCACACCGCTTGAGTGTGACGCTGTTGTTTTTGCCCGCACTGCTTTTTTTATTTGTGAACGACGATGCTGCCGCCGCCCAGCGCCGTGGTTGGATTGGCGCCATCGCTCGCGCCCGGCTGATTGTCATACACCACTTGATTGTTGGCTTTGTTCCAAATCTTAATGCGAATCTTATCGGGCTGTCCATCGGTAACGACGACGAGGAAGCCGTAGGCGCCGCTGCCATTGACGGTGCCTGTGCCTTTATACGTCGCCTTAGCGCCGTTGATGCTCAACGAATCGTGGCTAGTGCTGGCAAACTTGAAGTTGACGTTGTTGAGATGGAGTTTGGTCACCCCTGTTGGTTTCGTTGAACCTTTGGTCAGCTTCACGAAGAACCCAAAGTTGGCTTTGCCTGTCACGGTTGGTTGTGTCGTATATGCGCCTGCTGGCGAATTGAACCAGCCGCCGCCCGTCGCAAACGTGCCCTCAATCGCGTCACAGATGACGTTGTATTGGAGCGTGGCTTGTCCTGTTGCGCCGTCGTTGTCGGTGACGCTCAACACCACTTCATAGACGCCCGTTTGCGTATAGAGATGACTCGCTTGTGTGGCGCCTGAGCCATTCGCTTCGGTTACGCTGCCTGCCGTGCTCTGCCCATCACCCCAATTCCACGACGCCGTATGCGTGTCTTGTTTGCCTGCATCGGTGAAGTTTGCGGTAAGCGTCACAGGTGTGCCGATGAGAATAGAACCGAGCGGCGCGACGATGGCTCCAACAGTTGGCGCGACGTTCAAGACGTTCACGGTAGCCGCTTTGGTCGTCGTGTTCCCTGCCAGGTCCGTTGCCCGCACTTGCACGGCTTTCGCAGCCGGCCCGTTGATAGTGTTTGTGAATAGCGCGCTTTGCCCATTCGTCTCAAAGGTGTTGTCGTTGTTCAAGTCCCACACCGTCGTTGCCAGACCACTCCCCGCATCAGCGGCAGTCGCAGTAAGCGTGATGACGCTGCCCTCGTTCACGGTGTACGTGCTTGCTGCGTTCAACGTCGGCGCAGTCTTGTCCAACTTCACGACCAATGTCTTCGGCGTCTCACTATTGCCCGCATTGTCCATCGCCGCAAAGGTGATGGTCGTCTGACCTTCGATATTAATCGTGATTTGCGTGGACGCCGCATTGATGATGGTGTTGGGCAATGTCTGTGCGCCGCTCAAACTATAACTGATTTGCTTGATCCCTGAGCCATTCGCATTGTCGGTCGCATTCAGCGTGACGACGACGTTCGTGTTGTTCCACCCATTTGCATTTGGAGCGGGTGATGGCGTCGCTGTCGTCGTCGGCGCGATGTTATCTACAATGAGTGAAGCGCTTGCCTGCGACGGCAAGTAGCGATCACTAGTTGGGTTGATGATTTGCCCGTTGCCTAAGTTGATGCCGCCGGCGGGCGCAAGGAAGTAGGCCGTCACGTTGTATTGTCCTGATGGCAAGTTCACCGCGCCGAGCGGGGCGCGCCCCGCGAAGTCAACGATGACAGGCACAGCCGCGGACGCACTGCCACACGCCGGGACGTTGCACGTCAACACGAAGAAGATCGTTTGCGAATTGTTCACGACGTTGTTCGCGCCATCGCGCAAGGTTGCCACAAACGGCGTCTGGTTGTTGGCAATGGTCGCACTGTTGGGCGTCAACGTCAACGACGTAGTTTGCTTGTTGATGGTGAACGGACTCGCAGCGCTGGAGGGCAGATAGTTCGCCGCGCCTGCAAACGAAGCCAGCAGGGTCTGCGCGCCCGGCAGTTCCGAGATGAGCATGGTCACGCTGGCGACGCCGCTGCCGTTGGTCAAAGCCGATTTGCTCGCAGTGCCAATCCTAAACATCACCCGCTGATTGGCCAATGGCGAACCAGCGCTTTGCAACAACGCGCTGAAGGTAACGTGGTCATTGTATTTGGCGCTCGTCGCCGGTGATTGCAAGGTGAGCGTCGTCGCAGTGGCGTCGGGATTGGGCGCATTGCCAGCCGCCGAATAATAGGCGCCCAAGTTCGTGTCGAGCGAGACCAAGCCCGCTGCGCTCACGGCTTGCGCCATAAAGACCACTGTTTGTGGCGCATTGCCGCCGAGCGGTAACGTGCCTGTCCACAGCGCCGGGTTGGATCCGCTGCGCGTCAAGTCCAAGGGATACCAACGTCCGTACCACGCGCCGCTCAACCCAGTGTAGTTGATCCACACGGCTTGAATGTCCGCGTTCTGGTCGTTAGCCACGGTGACGCTGAAATACGCAGTGCCGCCCATCACCGAGACTGCGACGTGGGTGATGGCGGGCGCGCCCGCGCCGGCTGCCGCCGCATTCAAATTGTCGTTGTAGTAGAGGCGGAAATTCATCTCTTGGAAGGCGCGCAACGTGCCAAGCTGCGAATTGGGCGCGGATGATTTGAATTGGGACGGCAGCGCCATCAAACGAGTTGCGCCGTTCAAGTTCGTCAACGCGCCGAAGTAATTGCTGCGCCAAGGACGAACTGGATAGAACACATCGGAGAAAAATGCGGCATGGACGTTTTGAATTTCATTGGCGGGCGCGCCTGCGAGTGGCAGCACATTTAGCTTGTCGCTATACGCGCCGCCACGGAAACCGACGCCGCGCAAGACGATGTTTGGCGCCGTCACGTTGCGAAGGACCAATGGTAGCACGGGTTCGGCCGGATTAGCTACCGCGCCGTTGTCGCCCAAATAGTACGTTGCCATCAGCGTCGTATTCGCGGCAATATCTTTGACGGGTTGATTGATTTCAGTGAGTGTTGGCAGCACCGTCAAATCAGCAGAACGCAAACCGAGCGCCACGCCAGGTCCGGAAGCGACAGCAGCGGGATCGGCGATGGCGGGCGCGTCGGATGGCGGGGTCAGTCGCGCGCCGGGCATGTTGATGCTCAACATCGGCAAACCGAAGAGCGTTGCCTGCAACAACGTCTTCTCATGAATGCCGCGCAACTCGGCGGTGTTGTACAGATAGCGTTTCTTCGCCTCGACCAATGCTTTGCCCACTGAAACGGGCCCCGCGCCTGTGCGCAGCTGTTTGCTGTATTCGTAATAGAGCCGCTCGCCATACTCGACCAAATCGCTGTCGCCATATTGGTAGCCTGTGCCAGCGATGAGTGTCGCTTGTTTGCGCGCGAACGCTTGCGGCCAGTCCAGCACATTAGTCACGCCCGGCACGCCATGCGCGTCCACCAGATTGTATGCCGAGTGACAACCCAAGCTGAAGATCAACACGTTGTTCAAGTTCGCCGCCGCCGCGTTCATAACATCAGCTGTCGTGAGACGTGTGGTGTAATCAGCTGCAAGCGTGCTGAACGAACTGAAGTGTCCTGCGACGAAGGCAACGTCGTGGCGCGTATTGAGCCAGCTATCCCGCAACTGCGTCGCAGTCCATAACAATGGACTTGTCGGCGAAATGGGAATGCCTGATGGCGCGATGAGCGTCGCCGCCGCCATGTTCATGCCCGTTTCCAATTCGCCCTTGATGACCGTCGCGGCATCCGCCATGAAATCGTAGCCTGTCACCAACGGCGCTGTGCTAGGCGCGAGGACGCCATTCGTAGCGATATACGCATCAATCATGCCGCTTGCCTCGGCTGCGGTTTCGACGAGGCGACCCACCGCTAAATTCGGCAATGGCAACGTATGATCTTCGATGGAGATTTCGGTGTTGGCGCCGTAACGATCTTGGCTTAAGACGTAACCCAAACGCAGACTCGCTTGTGAAGCGCTATCGTCAAGCACGGGCGGGAAGAAATTGTTTTCGTTCGCCAAGCCTGCTTCGTCGGGATGACGGAAGAACGGAATCACGCTATCGCCGCCAACCATCACGACGTATTGCAGCTGCGGGTTGAGCGCGCGGTAACGCTCCACAATGTCTTTGATGGCATACGCCACCAGGTTCATGGCATACGGACACCCCGTGTTTGCGTCGGCTTGCGCGTATGCCGCGTTGACCTTTGCATCGCCGCTCACATCCACAATGGCCGCTGCGACTTCAGGGCGCGCCGCAAATGTTGCGAGCTTCGCTTGCAATGCAGACTTCTCCGCTGCCGTGCCTGTCATGCGCGCCATGTTCGTGAAGATGAGGCTCTTGTAATTGCCAGCGACGCCAGCCAGCGTCGCGCCGCTCACAGGATTGACGTTCGCGCACTGTTGCGAGAACACCGTCGTTTTGAGGCGGAACGGTTGCGCGAAACTGTACGCGCCATAGCGCCCGCGCACGCGGATGTAGAAATCGCCGTTGTTGTCCCAAACATTGCGGTTAATGTTCTCGCTGATGGTGCCGGGATTGACGGAAACAGCTAGCAACGAGCGTGCCTGTGCGTTCACTGAACGCTGTGCCAAAATGGTTGCTGCATCGCCAAAGAGCGCGTCGCCGCCAAAGAGCGCATCGCCGCCAAAGAGCGCGTCGCC
>CAZDYP010000034.1:14008-27028 GCA_964509505.1 uncultured Anaerolineae bacterium
CGCCAAAGAGCGCGTCGCCGCCAAAGAGCGCATCGCCGCCAAAGAGCGCGTCGCCGCCAAAGAGTGCGTCGCCGCCAAAGAGCGCGTCGCCGCCAAAGAGCGCGTCGCCCGCAAACTCAGCGCCCAGTTTCGTGAGCTCCGTAGTGCTTTGGGGCGTAATCGAACTGTAAGCATCGTACGCCGCGCGAATGTCTTTGTAGAGGAAGAGGTCATAGTTAGCGGGCAATTGGTCGAGCGTCACGAAAATTTTGTCGCCAGGCTTCACAGCCACTTTGAACCAGGCCGCTTGACCTTGTTGGATCAGATGCTCGGAGATGGTCACTTCGCCCAGTCCATTTGGTATCAGTGGATATGCCGTCACCCACGTCGAGTTGAAGTGGTAGAGCAAAGCGGGTGTTGTGACTGAGGGGCCATTGGTGCTGCAATTGGCGGCTGCGTCACACGCTTGAATGGTGAAGGTGTAGGAGAGATTGGGCATCAATCCTTGCACCGTGTAAGACAAGGCATTCACTGTTGCCAGCAAACTGGTGGCTGAATAAACGCGGTATGCGCTCACGCCCACGTTATCTTGCGCGGGCGTCCAATCCAAACGGAAGCTGGTCGCATCGAGGCGTGTGGCTGTCACCGCGCTGCCAGTGGGCCAAGTAGGCGGCGTGGTATCGGGCACAAATTCGTCGTAGCCGATGTCGAAGCCTGCGCCTAGGGGACGCGCATCACCATCAAAGTCTGTGGTCACGCCAACATTGGTGCCGGCATCTCTCGCCATGCTGGTCGGCTGCAGATGGTAATCGTCTGTGCCAGGATTGACGAAGCCTGGGTTGCCGACGAGCGTGTGACCGCCGCTAACGATGTTGCCCTTGAGGTTGGTCGTGTTGCCATAGAAGATGTTGTAATCTTCGCCGACGGCTGGGCTGAGGGTATCATTGACGATGCCGATTTTATGGCTGACGATGATGCTATTTTTGAGGGTGAAGGCGCAACTACGGACGAAGATAGCTGCGCCGTTGGCAAGCGCATTGGTCGCAATCGTCGTGTGTAAAATAGCAAACGGCGTGCCATGGGCGCATTGATAGTACAGCACTTCGCCGCTGCCGCTGGTTTGTGAAGCATTGTTCGCAAACAAGCTATTGACGATAGAGCCTGAGACGGGGCTGTGATCGTGATAAATCGCGCCGCCTGCTTTGGAGGAGATATTGCGAAGGAATTGCGCGCCCGTCACTTGCGTTTTCCCCACAACGTAAAGCGCGCCACCTTTCCCATGCGACGTCTGGTTGTCTTTGAGTGCGCCGCCGACGATGGTGATGCCGTCGCCCGCATGGACGCCGCCGCCGTCGTGATGGGCGACGTTGTTTCGCACGACGACGTTGTTCAACGTCAAAGCGGCAGTGCTGTAAATGCCGCCGCCATCGCTGGCGCTGCCATTGGCAATGGTTAAACTCTTGAGTGTGGTCGTGGCTGTGACTTTGAAGACGCGCGTCGCCTGGTTGCCGCTGATGGTGAGATTAGTCGCTGTCGAGCCGTCAATCGTGAGCGCTTTGTTGACGAGCAGCTCGCTGGCGAGGACGATAGTAGAATTGGCTGGCAAGCTAAAAGCGATGGTGTCGCCTGCGGCCGCATTAAGAATTGCTTGCCGTAATGAACCTGCGCCGCTGTTATTGGTGTTGGTCACCAGCTGTATCGCTGCGGCTGGCTGCGCGGACGCTAATGGGGTGTCCGCATTTAGCAGCCATGCTAACACAAACACCACGCACAGGTTCACGAGCGCTGACCATAACGCAGCCGACGCACGCCGACCAGTCAATAAGTAGGTAATCATTGTAATCTTCTCCCCCCCTTTTCTCCCCATTCGCTAACGGCGTGAACAGGCAAGAGATATTATTGCAGAATGTGAGTGCGTGCTCCTTAAAAATAAAAACCGACCAGATGAAAATATCCTCTGGTCGGTTTCACCATTCGCTCCCCCCAGCATATCGGTGACCAAAACTGCCTGCTGTGGTTCATCGCATCCAGACGATTGATAGGAAATTTACTGATCGGCTAACGCATGGCCTATTTTAATTAGGAGTGCAACAAAATACAAGGCTGAATTGGGTAAAGGTTAGATAAGTAAAAATAGGTCAATCGCGCTGCCTTGCCTCTGTTGCTGAAAAATCCTGCAAGGCGTATTCCATGACTTGTTCAAGAGTCATGGCTTTGCCTGCAGCCAACGCCGCGCTCAGGTCGGCTTCATTTAATAGCGCATGGAGGGTTGTGATGCCTTGTTGATAGACGGCCATATCAGGCGGGTCGAGTTTGGCGTCAATCGCAGCCAGCAACGCCTCGATAGCGCCTGCCAAACGCGCCGCTTTAGGGGCTTGGCGCTGGGCGGCGCTCGCGCCAATCAAGCCAGCTAACGAGCCTGCAATGCCGTGCTTGTCGTTGCTCTCACGATTCAAAGCCAAGCTTTCAGCGTAGAGACTGTAAGCTTTGGCAGAGTCTCCTTGCTCAAGCATCAAATGGCCCAAATTGTTAAGCACGGTTGCCATTACGGATTTCGCGCCCAGCTCACGCAGCAAGGTCACACTTTCTTCCGTGTACGCTTTAGCCGTTCGGAGGTCTCCTTGCGCTTTAGCAATCGAACCTAGACCGCTCAAGGCTTTGGCCATGTTCAGTTTGTCCCCAATCTCACGCTGGATGGCTAACGCTTCCTCCATCAGCGCACGCGCCTTGGTGTAGTCACCCTGAATGCGCGCGACGATACCCAAATTGCCCAGCGACTGCGCCATGCCAGGCTTGTCGCCAATTTGACGGCGGATAGGCAAACTTTCTTCCCACAAGGTCATCGCCTCCTCCCGCTCGCCTTTGCGATATGCGTTGATACCCAAATCATTCAGTGACTCGGCGACGCTCTGCAAGTCATTGGCCGCGCGGCTCATAGCCAGCCCTTCTTGCAAAACGGTGCGCGCTTGCGCCGAGTTGCCCAGCCGATCATAGACCCAACCGATGCGAATGATCGTGCGGCGCAAGCCATGTTGATCATTGATAGCGAGATACGTCTCACGCGCGCGCTCCAGCCAAGATAACGCCAACGCATAATCGCCGCGCAGCGAAAATAAGCGTCCTAACCCGCGTTGGCAGTTTGCCAACTGTTGCGCCTCACCCAATTGTTCGCCAACCTGCATGGCTTGCTGGTAGCTCCATTCACAGGCGCTCCAATCGCCGATATGCTCGCAAATGGTGCCTAGCGTGAACAACACCTCCACTTGCTCATGCGCCGTAATCAAGGGCAACAATTTTTGAAAATACTCAATGGCGGCGGCGTTCGCAAACGCCGCTTGTGCCGCTTCGCCTGCTCTGCGATAGTATTCTCGCTGCTTGTCTATGTTCTCGCTATGGCCATAATGGTACGCTAATAGGTCAATATATTTTTCTAACACCTCGCTGTACATCCCTTCCAGATAGCGTCCCAACCGCTCGTGAAACTCGCTGCGCGAAGCATAAGGCTGGCTGTTATAGGCGACCTCCTGGGTCATCATGTGCTTGAACAGATAGCGCACTTCGGGTTCGGGGGTGTCCAACGCCGTCAATTCCATTTGGTTGAGCGTCTCAAAGTCTGAGCGCACTTGCGCCTCGTTGCCCAATTCAGGATAGATGCCCCACAGCCATCTCAACTGGAACACGCGCCCGATGATGCTGGCGACTTTCAACATGATTTTCTGGCTCTCGCTCAGTTGGTCAATGCGACTAAGGATGAGACTTTGCAAGCTATCGGGCAGTTCCACTTGTTCCAGCGCGGCGGTGTCACTGGGATCAATGCCACGGTCACGCCAATAATTGAGCAGCTCTTCGATGTAAAATGGGTTGCCTTGCGTCCGCTCGCTAATGCGTTTCACCAACACAGGCGAGTGCGTCGTTTCACCCCCTGCCAGTTGCCCCAGTTTCAATTCGACTAACCGCATCACCTCGAGCGCATTGAACGCTTGCAACGTCAACACGCTTTTGTTCGCAAGCGGAGGAATGGTCGAGACGTGCCGCACATCCGTCGGCCGATAGGCAAGCACGATCATCAGCGCGTAATTGGGCGCGATGCGCGCTAACGCCGAGAGCAAATCTGCCGATAGCGCATCCATCCAATGACTATCCTCTAACACGAACAACAGTGGCGCGGAGCCTTGCTCGCTGCCGCTCGCAGCTCTTCCCATTGTCCCACGCCCCCTGCTGGCGATGCGCGCTTTCACGCAATCTACCAACAACGCTTCAAGCGAGGCTTTGCGTAATTGCGCGTCCAGCACATGCGTCAGCTCATTGTCAGGAATGGGCAGATTGAGCGCGAGCCCAAGCAATGGCAAGCGCGGCAAGAAGGCGGGGTCTAGTTGCGCGAGCGCGCGTTCAGCTTGTTGAATTTGTTCGGCTGGCGAAGCGTGCGCGTCAATGTCGAAGAACCCACGCCAGATGTTGCGCCAAACCAGATAAGGCGTGGTTGTGCCATGCGATTGGCATTCGCCGCCAAAACCGACAAATCCCAGCGCATGAGCGCGATGGAGCATCTCTGCGATCAACCGCGATTTGCCCATGCCGGCTTCGGCAACGATTGAAACGACTTGTCCATAGCTCTGCGCCGTCAACTCCAACTTCTCAACCAGCACCGCGAGCTCGGCGCTGCGTCCCACCATCGGCAGCGCATAACTTGGCTCTTGCAGATGCACCACAGGCGCAACTTGCGCGCCCTCTAAAGCAAAGACATAAGCGGCTTCGGCTTTGCCTTTCACTTTAAGCGGCGGTAAAGCCACGAAGCGAAACTTGCCGCGCGCGGATTCATTGATACGTTGGCTGACGAGGATTTGCCCCGCCTCAGCTGTTTGCATTAAGCGCGCGGCAAAATTTACATCGTCCCCCAACACGCCATAAGTGCGGCTAGTCATTCCCCCGTATGGACCCACGCGCATCCGCCCACGGCTGATGCCAATATGCACGGCGCTGATGAACGACAATTGTGAGGGCGCAGCGCGCAGTTCGAGAGCGGCGGCAATGGCGCGTTCCGTGTCGTCGTCGTGCGCGATGGGCGCGCCAAACGCAACGTAAAAATAGCTGCCCTTATCGCCGATGGTCAGCTGCAACAACGAACCTTCATAGCGCGCGATGATTTGTTGCGACCAACACAAAAACGCATCGAGCTTGTCGCGCGCCTCTTCGTCATGGTCGTAGTCAATGCCTTCAAAGCTAAGGAATAACGCCACGGCCGGGCGCAACTCCGCTAAAAAGGAGGTTTGCCCTGCGCGAATGCGTTCGTAAATGGACGGCAAGATCCATGGGCGCAGTTGCGTGGGTTGTAGCGCGTTTGCCGTCAGCAAGCCCCAAGGGTGGGGAGAGATAGGTATCAGCAGCGCATTGACAATCGCATAAGGTTCGTCCTGTTCATGGCTCATACGCCATTCGCGCACGCCGACCTGCTCGCGCACGTTGGCGACGACCGAGGCATCGAGCACCACTTCGCCTTTGTTGGCGTGATGTTCAGCCAACGCCAAGCGCTGCAAGGTTTGACCTGCCAAGACGTCAATCAATTGGACCGCAGGGTCGCCAACGACGAAACGACGCACGACGCCGCTGGCGACGGCGACCTTCAACGCCAGCGACACCGTATCGCCATTGGGTAATATGATGGCGTTGAACGCTTGCATCGCCTGCTGCATAGACAAAGCGGTTTGTGTCGCGCGCAAGCCATGGTCGCGTTCGAACCAACACGTGATCGCGTCGCCGCTAAAGCTGATGGTGCTGCCGCCATAGCGATCCACTTCAGCGATCAGCGTATCATAGACGAGATTCAATTGTCGGGTGAGTTCTTCCGCGCCGCGCTGCGGTCCGAGCGTGCGTGTCAGCGCTTCGGTCAACGGCGTGAAACCAGAAATGTCGGCAAATAGCGCTGCGCCCTGCGTCCGTTCAGGCAACGATTCGCCGCGCGCCATCGCTTGGCGGCGGTCCATGGGGATATAGACACTCAAAGCATCCAGCGTGGTCGTAGAGCTGCTCCTCGTCGCTCGGCTATGACGCAGAGCGAGTAATGATGATTCAAACAATCGTCTTCAAAATAACTCAATGTGAGCGACGAAATTGTATCGCAGTTCAGTAGATTTGCCAATAGGTGGAAATTAGACGATTATTCACACCTCAATGAAACGTCTAACGAAACATCTAACTTCCACTCTAACCGTCGTCGCGCTGCTCCTCCTCACATTCAGCTTCTTCTGGAAGCTCGCGTTGACCAATCTCATCATGGTCGGCGTGGACATCTTCACCTACTTTTATCCCTATCGCGCCGTCGTCAACGAAGCCCTGGCGCAGGGGCGCTGGCCCTTGTGGAATCCTGATTTGTTCATGGGTGTGCCATTGCTTGCCAACGCGCAAGCCGGCGTGTTGTATCCATTCAACTGGCTCTTCGTCGCCTTGCCCGCGCCACAAGCCATCAACTACACTATTGTCTTGCACGTTTTCCTCGCCGCAGTTTTCTTCTGCCTATTTGCGCGTGATACGTTGCGACTCGACTCTTATGCGGCGCTGCTTGCCGCCAGCGTCTATGCGTTCAGCGGTTTCATGGGCTCGCTGGTTGAGCATGTCAATCAGCTGCAAGCGGCGACATGGTTCCCGTTGCTGGTATGGTGCTTGGACAAAGCGAGCGTCGCCGCAGCAGAAAGAAAAAGATGGGTGGGCTATATCTTGCTGGGCAGTCTCGTCTTCGCCATACAATTCCTCGCAGGTCACGCGCAAGTGTCATACATCAGCCTTGTCGGGCTGGGGTTATGGACACTGGGCAAAGTGCGTCATTGGTCATTAGCAATGCGTCATTGGCGGTCGTTCATCCGCAATCCAAAATTATTGACGACCGCCCTCCAATGGCCACTTACCGATTACTTATTACTCATGACGATCGTTGTCATGGGTCTCGCCCTTAGCGCCCTCCAGCTCCTTCCCATGCTCGAACTCTCGCAGCTCTCGATACGCGGCGGCGGCATGACCTTCCGCGAAGTTGTCGCGTTCTCGCTCGCGCCGAGCAAGTTGCTCGTCTCTTTGTTGCCGACGTATGGTTTGGGTGAAGCGGTGTTCAGCGAATACGTTGCCTTTGTCGGTGTGAGCGCGTGGTTATTGGCAGCGGTGGGCAGCTGGCGCATCGTCGCACAGCGCTCGCAGTTGCATTATCCTGTGTTGTGGTTGCTCGTCGCTGGGTTCATTCTCGCGCTCGGTCTCTACACTCCATTGTATTACGTCTTTTATAAACTTGTGCCGGGCTTTGGCTTGTTTCGCGCGCCGGCGCGCTGGTTGTTCTTGATGGTGTTTGCGTTGGCGTCGCTGGCGGGTATAGGGTGGCAGAGCGCCAATGGCAAATGGCGGATAACGAATAGTCAATGGCCATTCGCCATTCGCAACTCGCAATTCGCCGTTGGCATAGGAATTGGCATAACGATGTTCGTGTGTCTGGTCGGCGCTGCTCGTCTGCGTTGGCTTGAGCTGCCGCCGTTGACCGCCATGCTGTTGTGGTTTGCTGTTGGCGTTATCATGCTCATCATCATGGCAAGACCTGTGCGCGCGGAGCGCGCCATCGTTTGGCGTATCGCGCTCATGGGGCTCGTGTGTGGCGAACTGTTCATGGCGACCCGTTGGCTGCCCTACAATCAGCCGACGGCGCCCGAAGCCTACTCGTCATTGCGTCCTGCCATCGCCTATCTCAAAGCGCAGAACGCTGCTCAACCGTTTCGCGTCTTGAGTTATTCCGACCTCACGTGGGACCCCGGCGATTTGCCAGACCTCCGCACGATGTTCACCGGACAACTCTCCGACGCACAAATTTATCAATACACCGTCGCCGTCAAAGCGAAAGAAATCGTTGCGCCCAATCTCGCCATGCGGTATCACTTGCCGTCGGTAGATGGTTATGACGGCGGCGTGTTGCCGTTGCGTCGTTTCGTCGGCTTGCAAACTTTGTTCCTGGACGAGGCGCAAGTCAATCCCGATGGACGTTTGCGCGAGCGGCTGCGCGCCATGCCCGAAGCGCGTTGGCTCGATCTGTTCAACGTGCGTTACGTCATCGCCGACAAAATTTTCGATGTGTGGGTAGATGGCGTCTATTACGACTTGGGCTTGGGGCTCACGCTGCGCCCCAACGACACGCGCAGCTATGCGCTGACGGGTCCGCTTGATTTTGAGGCGACGGGCATTGGCGTCATCTCGTATCTGCGTGAGGGCGCAAGCCTGCCCGACGATACACCCATCGCAGAGCTCAATGCCATTGACACGCGCGGCAACCAGCACACCTTCGTGATGCGCGCAGGGCGCGCCACCGCCGAGAGCGTCTATGCCAATGCGTCGCACCAGCAAGCGCGCGCTGTGCATACATTACGCGACCAGCCCAACGCCCATGAGTATCACACGGCGTTCAATTTTGATACGCCAACACAGCTAGCCGCGTTGACCGTGCGCGCGTTACACCCAAAAGGCGATTTTGTTTTGCGAGGACTCACGCTCATAGATGCGCGCGCGCCGACGGGCAAGCCTGTGCTATTTGCGGCTGCAGGTCAATGGCGTATCGCGCAGAGCGGCGACATCAAACTCTATGAACGCTTGGACGCCGCGCCGCGCGCGCAGGTCATCCATCGCGCCGAAGTGATCGCCGACGACGCGCAAGCCCTACGCCGCATGACCGCATCCGCTTTCGACCCCAATACCCAACTCATTCTTGCAGCGGGTCACCCGTTGCAACTCAACGCGCCCACCACGGCGGCCACCATCCAAATCTACACGCCTGAACGCATCGTGTTGACGACGCGCGATGATGCGGATGGTTATTTGCTATTGAAAGATGCGTGGTATCCAGGTTGGCGCGCATGGGTAGATGGACAGCCCACAACGATTGAACGCGCCAACACCTACTTCCGCGCGCTCTTCGTGCGCGGCGGCGCTCATACCGTTGAGTTGCGCTTCGAACCCGACACCGTGCGTTGGGGCGCATTCATTTCAGGCGTGCTGGTGTGTCTGTATGGCAGCGCGTGGGTATGGGCGCTGAGAAACCCTAAAGGTCTTGGAGCCCTTTAGAGACCTTTAGGGTTTGGAAACCTGCGCGGTCTTGCCTATAATACGCGCCAATCTGCACCAGAGGAGAGACTTCGCGTGAACACGTTCAATCGCTTGGCGATCATTGGGATTTTGCTTGTTTTGATCATCGTCGAAATGGTTGGTATTTTGGCGCTGCTCTTTGCGCGCGCGCCGTTGTCCAATATCTTCGCCATTTTGGGACGGTCGCTTGGCACGCCTACCGCTACCGGGCTGCCGCCTCAAATCGCGCTCGAACTTATCACCATGCTGATTATCTTTTTCGTGCCAACCGTTGTGCTACTCTTTTTAGAATTGCGCCGCACGACGCGCGATGCGATTCAAATTCAGCAAGTCACGGGCAGCCAAGCGCAGTTGAGCGCGCAAGCCGTCGCTCACAGTTTGAGCTATTACATTGACGGTTTGACAGGCGTCTTGCGCGTCAAACCACGCCTCACGACGGACGGCAAAACAGTGGATGTGCGGCTGGATGTAGAGACCACACCCGATATTGATGTGCGCGCCAAGACCGAAGAAATTTCGCGCACTGCCCACAACGTCGTCGAAGAAAAATTGGGCTTGAAGTTCAGTCGGCCACCCCGCATCTACATCCATCATGCGCCTCACCCGCGCGGCGCGACGCCGCCCATCAAAGCGCCGACCTTGCCGCTGCTAGACAAACCAACGATGCCTCCCACACAACCGAATCCACCATAAACACAGAAACCCGTTTTCCGAAGCCATCGTGAAAACGGGTTTCTAGTGACCAATGTCTAGCGACTAACGACGAGCAGCTAATTCGCGCGCTTGCGACCCGTGATGACCAACTCGCCTTCCAATATCTCGACCTTTTCAAAATTCAAATTGATTTGCGCTTCATCTATCGTGTCGGTGATGCTTTTGGAAGCGGTCGCCAACCAATCCTGTGGCAGCTGAAATGCGCCGACGTAAATTTGTTGCACGTTGACGCTCAACCGATTGTCCTTGACCTTCGGCGCGGCGACAACCAACACTTCGGGGTGGAAGAAACACAAAAACGTGAACGAGCCGCGAATGAACGCTTTGCCTTGCGTGAACCAGATTTGCGGATTGTCCAACGGCAAGTTTGAACTTTTCAGGTTGATGTACGACGTGATTTGTTGATTGGTAATCGTGAGTCGAAAATCTTTTTGAAGCGGATTGAAAACCTGATTGCGGACGTTTTTTTCCAATTCCTCCGCCGCCGCCTGACTAATTTTAACCGAGCCGCCCGGCGGCGTCGGTTGCGCGTTGCCCGAACCTCCGCACGCTAACCCAAACAACACCGACACCATAAGTGTCAACCCAACCATGCGTTGACGTGAATGTCCCATGACGTGCCTCCGACGCGCCCGATTATAACATACGAGTTGCAGATTGCGTATTGCTCACCACATGCCAGACCGCTCTATGACCACCACCGAGTTACAAAACCATCTCGAAAGTTTGTTGTTCGTCGCCAGCGAGCCGACAGACCTCGCGCAATTCGCCGCCGCACTCGAGGCGTCGAAAGAACAAATTGAAGCGGCGTTGCTGGAGCTTGACGCGCAGCTGCAAACACGCGGTCTCCGCATTCAACGGCGTGGGCAGCGCGTGCAACTGGCGACCGCGCCCGCCGCCGCGCCCTATGTCGAAAAATTTTTGGGACTGTCGGCGCTGACACGACTCTCGCACGCCGCGCTCGAAACGCTGGCTATTATTGCCTATCGCCAACCTGTCACGCGCGCCGAGATCGAAGTCTTGCGCGGCGTGGATTGCGACGGCGTGCTGCGAACCTTGCTCGCGCGCCAACTCATCGTCGAACTGGAGCGACTCGACACCGCAGGTCATCCCATTCGCTACGGCACGACGTTTGAATTTTTGCGCTACTTCGGTTTGCAAACGCTGGCGGAGTTGCCGCCCTTGCCGCCCGAACCCGCTCCATCAACTTACGCGGTCATTACGGGCGAAGCGCCGCCATCCTCTCCTTATCCCGAGGAGCTGGTTTCGCAACACCCAAAGGAGGCGCTGCCCACGCTTGCCTTCATCACTTCAGATAATGTGAGTCATCAAGAGGATGAAACAATCACGCCCACCCGCGACCCAACCCGCTCGCCCAACGACCCGCCCCACCACGACAGTTCACCCAAAGACGACCACTCCTAAGCCCATGCGCCTGCAAAAGGCGTTGGCAGCGGCAGGTATTGCTTCGCGTCGTCACGCCGAGCAATTGATTCGCGCAGGGCGCGTCACGCTCAATGGCGTGGTCATCACCGCGATGGGCGTGACGGTTGAAGCGCGCGATCTGATTCAAGTAGATGGGCGTCCGATTCACATGACGCAAGCGCATACCTATGTGCTGCTCCACAAACCACGCCATGTCATCACCACTGTCTCTGATCCGCAAGGACGCCCAACAATTTTAGATTTCGTGCCAAAAGGCAAGCGCTTGTTTCCCGTCGGGCGACTCGATGCGGACAGCGAAGGGTTGATTCTGTTGACTGACGATGGCGAGTTGGCGAATCGGCTGATGCATCCGCGCTATGAACACGAAAAAGAATATCGCGTGCTGGTAACGGGGCGTCCATCCGCCAGCGCGCTCAAGCAATTGCGCACAGGCGTTTCACTGGCAGAGGGCGTGGCCACTGCCGCGCGCGTCACCATTGAGCAGCAGAACGCCAATGATGCGTGGCTGCGTATCGTGTTACGCGAAGGACGCAAGCGCCAAATTCGGCGGATGCTATTGGCAGTAGGGTATCCCGTCAAACGCCTGATTCGCGTGCGGCTTGGCGCGTTGACGCTCGGCCATTTGCCCGTCGGTCAATGGCGCGCACTCACGTCGCGCGAGATTGCCGCATTGAAGCGTGAAGCGTGAAGTATCCAACATCCAACTTCCAACATCCTACCTCTAATCTTGCATCTCCCGTTACCATTCATGACTAAACCTTCGACCATCGCCATTGATGGTCCTTCCGCTTCGGGTAAAAGCACTGTTGGCGAATTGCTATCTCGCCAGTTTGGATATTTGTATTTTGACACAGGCGTGATGTATCGTGCGGTGACATGCCTTGCGCTACAACGCGAGCTCGATGTGAACGACGAAGCGCAAATCAGCGCGCTCGCCGAGCAAATCAAAATTGATGTGTTGCCGCCAACGGTGTCCGACGGCAGGCAAAACACCATTCTGGTCAATGGCAACGACGTGACGAATGATTTACGCCACCCCCTCATTGATGCGAATGTTTCGGTGGTGTCCGCCTATCCGCGGGTGCGCGCTGCGATGGTGAGCCAACAACGACTCATCGGCGCGCGGGGCAAGGTCGTGATGATTGGGCGCGACATCGCCACGGTGGTGTTGCCCCACGCCGAACTCAAAATTTATCTCACCGCCAGTATCGAGTGTCGCGCCATGCGTCGCTATCGTGAGAATGTGGCGCGCGGCGACCCAACCTCATTCGCAGAAGTGTTGCGCTTGTTGCAACGCCGTGACCAAATTGATTCAGAGCGCAAGACCTCGCCCTTACGCGCCGCCAACGACGCGCACGTCATCAACACTGAAACACTCACCATCGCGCAAGTCGTCGCCGCCATCGCGCAACTGTGGCAATAGCCAATCACCCATAACTAATTCCCAATCACTAATGACTAACCGCTGATGCCTACTCGTTTCTATCAGCTTGCTAACTTTGCTTTGCGTCAGGCGCTTTTCCGCATCGGCTTGCAATTGACAGTCGAGGGGGTAGAGCGTGTGCCGTTGACGGGGCCCCTCATCGTCGCCATCAATCATACGAGCTTCATTGATCCGATGCTGGTTGGCGCTTACGCGCCGCGCGCCGTAACGATGATGGCCAAACAAGAGGCTTTTCACACGCCTATCGTGAAATGGTTCGTCATGCGCTACGGCGCATTCCCGATTCAGCGCGGCGAAGTTGACCGCACGGCGCTGAAGAAAGCGCTGGATGTGCT
>CAZDYP010000034.1:27128-33988 GCA_964509505.1 uncultured Anaerolineae bacterium
TGGAATGAGGTTGAACCATACAGTTGGGCAATGAAAAAATTTTTTGCGTGGCAAGAGCGCTGGGGACTCACCCACGCGGACGCCATCACCGTTGCCAGTCGCGCCTTGCAGACGTTGGTGTGGAGTTTGGGCGTGGCGCGCGCCAGCGTATTTTATATCCCTAACGGAGTGGCCCCTCAATTACCCAGCTTCCAGCTCCCAACTCCCAGCGCGCCTACCCAACTTCCAACCCTCCTCCTCTATACCCGTTTCTTCGAGTTCAGTGTAGCGCGTGTGGCGCGTCTGTTGGTGACGCTTGCCGCGCAACAGCCAACGCTGCAATTTGTGATCGTCGGCAATGGACTGTTTGGCGAGGAAAAGCAATTTGCGCGGCTCTTGACCGAAGCAGGGTTGAGCGCGCGCGTGACATTCGTGGGTTGGCCCGTTGCGGATTTGCTTGGCGTCTTTCGGCGCGCCACCGTCGCCATCTACCCATTCGACGATACCTTGCTCAATCGCGCCAAATGCGCGGTGAAGTTGACGGAGCTGTTGCGCGCGGGGGTGCCTGTGGTCGCTGAAGCCGTCGGGCAAAACGCCGAATACATCGCGCATGGCGAGTCGGGGTTGTTGGTGCGCGCCGGCGATGAACCGGCTTTCGTTCAGGCTGTGGCGCGTGTGCTGAACGACGCCGCGTTGCGTGAGCGACTCGGCGCGGGCGCGCAGGCGCGTATGCAAACGTATTTTCGCTGGGATAAATTAGCGCAGGATGTTGAGCGAGCCTATGCATTCACAGATTGAACAGCGCTCTCTGCGGAATTGGCTGAATGGGGTGATGCTTGTCGTGTGGATGAGTCTCATCTTTTATTTTTCCCATCAGCCAGACCCACCAGCGCCTGGCGTAGATAATTATCTGATTCGCAAACTGGGACACGTCGGCGAGTTCCTGATTTTGTTTGGGTTGTGGCTGCGTGCGCTGCGCTGTGCCTACGACGGGGGTATGCGCCCTGTCGCGCGCCTTGCGTTGTTGCTCACCATCGCGTATGCTATCAGCGATGAAGCGCATCAAACATTCATTGCTGGGCGCCATGGCGCCCTCGTTGATGTCTTGATTGATTCAGCGGCGCCTAGTCTGTTGTGGCTATACTACGAAAAGTCTGCCCAGCACGGTCACAACACAAGCGCGTAATTTTTTCAGCTCTTTGGCGGTGAATTTAATGAGCACAGGAGACATTCGTTTCGCCATCGTCGGCGTGGGCGTTGCGGGGCGCTATCACGCTGCCGCGATTGAGCAGACGCCCCACGCGCAACTCGTTGCCGTGTGTCGCGCCAGCGCGCATCAGGCAGACCTTGCGGCGACCGCGCAACAATTCGGCGCGCCATGCGAGCGCGATTACGCTGCGTTGCTGGCGCGGCGCGATGTGGATGTTGTGTGCCTCTGCACGCCAAGCGGCTTGCACGCGCGCCAAGCCATTGCCGCAGCCAATGCAGGCAAGCACATCCTTGTCGAGAAGCCGCTGGCGCTCACGTTATCCGATGCCGATGCGATGATGGCCGCATGTCAGCGCAACGGTTCGTTGTTGGGCGTCGTGCTGCAACGGCGCACCGACCCTATGTTTCGCCAAGTGCGTGATGCGATTGCCAAGGGCGAATTGGGGCGACTCACGATGGGCAATGTCGTCGTGCCATATTGGCGCCCGCAAAGTTACTACGACAGCGCAGCCTGGCGCGGGACGTGGATGCTGGATGGCGGCGGCGTGTTGATGAATCAGAGCATTCATCTCGTGGATTTGTTGCTGTGGTTCATGGGCGATGTCGTCTCGGTGCAAGCGCACAGCGACACGCTCGCCCATCAGATTGAAGTAGAAGATTGTCTCACGGCGACGTTGCGTTTTGCCAATGGCGCGTTGGGCAGCATTGTGGCGACGACGACGGCGGCGCCGGGCTTTCCGCATCGCGTCGAAGTCTATGGCACAGAAGGCGGCGTGCAGCTCGAAGGCGAACAAATCGTGCGTTGGGAGAACACGAACAACGCGCCGAAGCTGAACGTGACGAAAGCGATGAACATCGCCGCAGGCGCGGGCGCGACGCCGACAGGCATCAGCGCCGAAGGTCACACGCGCATCATCGCTAACTTCGTTGCGGCGCTGCGCGAGGGTCACGAGCTGCTCGTGTCGGGTGCGGAAGGGCGGCGCTCGCTGGCGTTGGTGTTGGCGGTGTATGAGGCGGCGCGCAGTGGAAAAACGGTAGCTCATTAGACCTACAGACCTCACAGGTTGTAATGAACTTTACGAAATTATTTCCGCCACGCTCCGCTCGCGCGGGATGGACACATCCCGCGTGGTGGGCGGTGGATGTGTCCATCCACCGCGAGCAGTACAGGGTGAGCATGTCGAACCATCACGGGATTAATTTTTTAAACTTCATGAAACCTGTGAGGTCTTGACTGGGAGTGTAACCTATGCGTCCTCTATCTCTCGTGGCTGGTTTGTGCCTCCTGTTGTTTTTCTGTGTCTTCTTTGTCGCTGGTGTGCGCGCGCAAGGTGGCACGCCCACGCCAGCGCCACAGGTGACGCCTGTGCCGACGCCGACGTTGACACTGGATAAAAAATGCCTTGCCAACTTGATGGGCGAAGATTGCCGCAAGGGGATTGCAGAAGAGTTTCCTTTGCCTTGGGCTATTGCCATCATCGTGGGCATTGTAGTGATTAGCGCTGTGGGCGCAGGCTTACTCGTGCGCCTCAAGGATGCGGGGCAAGCCCTGCCCGATTGGTTGCCGCAGCTCTGGCGTGGGCGCGACACGACCAGTCGCTACCTTAAGCTGTTCATCGCCGATTTTTCAGACCCCAAATACCAGCCGTTTACGGGCGATGACGTGCGTAAGCCCAAACTAGAGAAAATCTATTTATCGCTGGATTTGCGCCCAGAAGCCAGCGGTGATATTGAAGGTGATGCGGCAACTGACAAGCTATCACCCACTCGATTGATGCGGATGGGCGGCGAGAGTCGCGTGCAACTCCCGATGGCGATACGCTCCGCACGCAAGCATTTGGCACTTATCGGCGGTGCGGGTTGTGGTAAGAGCACCTTTTTGCAATGGGCTGGTTTAGCCTGTGCCAGAGATTGTGCTCGTCAGCATTTCAATGACGACCTGCAACGCGAATTGGTTTATGCCTTAAGCCAAACTACCGTCCACCCCCTGCTGTTCCGTTTCCTGCGCTTCCTGCATTTGACGCAGCCGCTGTTTCCCGTCTTCATTCCGCTCGGCGAGTTCGATCAATATTGTCTGCATCCCCATGATCCGCAACAGCCAGAAAAGAAACTGGATGGCACCTTGCCGCCCAACGCCGAGTCGTTGTTGAAATTTGCCTGCTGGCGTGTGAATCAGCGCCATGCCGGTCTAAAACATTTCTTCACGCCACAGTATCTTACCAGTCGCTTGCGCGAGGGGGCGTTGTTGTTGTTCGATGGCATGGATGAAGTGCGCTTTGAGCGTCGCGACGGTGTGCGTCATGCGGTGCAAGACCTGTTGCGCGAAGCAGCTTTGTCGAAACGGTCACGTGTGTTGCTCACCTCGCGCCCGCCGGGTTACACACGTGAAGCGTGGTCCGACGACTTCCTCAAGTGTGATGTGCTGCCGATGACCTCCAACCAACGCAACACACTCATCTATCAACTTTTTCGCGCGATTTACAGCGATCGCGATAAGACAGACGCCAAGACCCGCACGTTGATTGATAGTCTTGACCAGAGCGATGAACGGGTGCAGACGATGGCGCAGACGCCGTTGCTGGCGACCATCTTTGCCAAGCTCCAACACAATGCCTATCGTCTGCCCGATCAGCGCGCGCGCGTTTACAAAGAAGCGATTGACCTGATTCTGGACGAAGTGTATCGTAAAGAAGAGCGCACGCTCAGCGTGAGCGAGGCCAGCGATAGCGGACAACGCCTCACCTGGCTGTCGCGCATCGCCTTTGAATTGCAGCAAGCAGCGGTCGGCGAAGCAGGTTTGATTCGCGAAGATTTGCTCACGCGGGTTTGCGCCGACGCCAAACCCTCCGAGGTGCCAGCGTTGAAGGACAAGTTGCGCAGCTTTCTGCACACGATGGCAAAAAACGCCTGTTTGATTGAAGAGACACAGGAAAATTATTACGGCTTTCGCTCACACCGTTCATTTCAAGAGTTTCTGGCGGGGCGCTATCTGGCGCAAGAATACGCGCCTTACGATCTGGATAAATTGATTGAGTTTATTCGTCAGGTGGCGCGGTCAGATAACCGTGATCAATGGGAGGAACCGTTGCGATTAGCGGTCGGTTTTCTGGCGATTGACGCCGAAGCGCGCGTGGAGCAATTCCTAGACCGTCTTCATGCGTTGGGCCGGGACTTGGAGTTTGACAGAGACGCGCACGACTGGCACCAAGCAGTGACAGCGTTGGCGTTGTTCGACTTGCCAGCCAAGCGTGCTGCTGCTTTAGGCACACTCCGCCAGCAAATCGTGGACAGTGCCTTCGCGGTGTTTGTGCGCCCGACCTCGCCCTTACGCGATTCGTTGGTCGCCGATTTAGGCTTGGCGTTGGCGCAGACGAATGACGCGCGCATGGCGCAACCCTTGTTGGAAAAATTCATCGCCAACCCACCCGTGATTCGCCGACTCGCGCAACGGCGCGCCATTGGTCTCGCGCTCGGCGCATTGGGCGACCCGCGCTTCACACCCACGCTCGCGGCGGCAGCGTCGTTTGCGGTGCAATCCGCCGTTCACGACGTGGGATTACAAATCCCACGCGAGCAAAAAATTATTTTGCCCACCTTCATCACCATCCCTGCAGGCGATTTCCGCATGGGCACCAGCGACGACGAAGCCGAGCTGCTCAAAGCGCAAGACGCTGAACCGTGGAAAGATGAACGACCACAACACACCGTTTACGTATCCGAGTTCGCCATCGGCAAATACCCCGTGACCAACGCCGAGTTTCGTTGCTTCGTCACAGACGCCAAAGGCTATGACCACGAAAAATTTTGGGGCGATGAAGGTTGGCGTTGGCGCACGGATCAACTAAAGGAGGCAGACTTGTCATACATCTCTGACAAAGATATACGGGAGGCGTATGTGCATTGGTTGAAAGGACGACCCAAAGCCAAACGTCATCAGCCGTTCTTTTGGGACGACCCACAATGGAACGCGCCCAATTTGCCCGTCGTCGGCGTGACGTGGTACGAAGCCGAAGCCTATTGCAATTGGTTAAGCGAGGTGACAGGGCAACCAATTCGACTACCCACCGAAGCAGAATGGGAGAAGGCGGCGCGCTACAAAGACCTCGCGGGTCTTGGAGACCCGCGAGGTCTCCACATGCTCTGGCCCTGGGGCGACACGTGGGACAAGGACAAATGCAATTCATCCGAAAGCGGTTTCAACAGCACCACCCCCGTTGGCTTGTATCCCAACGGCGCAAGCCCGCTCGGCGTCGCAGACATGGTCGGCAATGTTTGGGAATGGTGCTTAGACGGGTATAATGCTGACCTCTACAAACAACGTGAGGCAGCTGGACAAGAGGTCCACGACCCCAAGGAACCGCTCACCAACGCGTTGCGCGCGTTGCGCGTGTTGCGCGGCGGGTCGTGGAACGATCAACTTAGGAACTGTCGTAGCGCGAGGCGTCTCGGGAACGATGCGACGAACTTCAGCAAGAATGTTGGGTTGCGTGTAGTGCGCTCTCCCATTCGCTTTTGAATTTCTGGTTTCTGGTTGCTGATTTCTGATCGGGAAAGCGCGCGAAGCGCGCCGGCCGCAAATTTTTGAAATATGGTTTCGCGAACTATCCAATCACGGAGAAATTCGACAACGGAATAGAAACGGAAAAACGGAAGGGAACGGAGAGCAGCCTCGCGCGGTCATTTTGTTGACCTCGTGAGTCTGGAATACTAATGAAAACTTCGCTCATCCCTAAACTTATTGCAACGCTCACGGCGGATGGTCACATCCGCCGCTTGTGCGCGGGATTTGCGACCAACGGGAGTCCCGCGCGAGCCGAGCTGCAAATAGTTTAGGGATGAGCCGAAAACTTATCCCCGCTCACGGCGGATTTGTAATCTGCCGCTCGGTGCGCTGGACTTCCTTCGGTCGCAAATCCAGCGTGAGCAGGTCGGGAAGTTATTTTTTACCGAACCCTTAGGGTCTGCATAACACACCATGAAAACGTACAAACACCTCTATCCGCAAATCTGCGACTTCGAGAACCTCTATCGCGCCTATCGCGCCGCGCGCAAAGGCAAACGCAAATTCGAGAGCGTCGCGGCGTTTGAATTCAATCAAGAAGAAGAACTGTTGCGCTTGCGCGACGAGCTCAACGCGCAGACGTGGCAGCCGGGACCCTATCACAGTTTCTACATTCACGACCCGAAGAAACGCTTGATTTCGGCCGCGCCGTTCCGTGACCGCGTGGTGCATCATGCGCTCGTGAACCTCATCGAGCCCATCTGGGAAGCGCGCTTCATCCACGACACCTACGCCAACCGTGTGGGCAAAGGCACGCACCGCGCGTTGGATCGTTGCCAGCAGTTTGCGCGACGTTGGCCCTACGTCGCAGCGTAACAGGAACGATGCGACGAACTTCAACAATAATATGGGGTTTCGCCTCGCGCACTCGCACGTTTGTGAGATGTGCCAGTAGTGTGTGTCATCGCGTGGAAGACATGCGATGAGCGCCGCGGTCACCAATGGCGCAGCCTGTATCCAGCCCCGCGCAAGCGTGGGCGAATACATAACCACAGCGTCCCTTCCAGTAAGCGTGAGCTGACCGTCGGGGCGCTGAACACAATCAACGCTTCGCGGGGGATGGACACATCCCCCGCCCACCGCCCACCATCTGCTCATACGCGCAGCAGCA
>CAZDYP010000035.1:0-16765 GCA_964509505.1 uncultured Anaerolineae bacterium
GGCCGGGCTCATAGTTCATAATCGTCGCGACGAAATTGACGAAGCCTTGCGCGCCGACGGCGCCCAACGGCACCGCGCACAACAACGACAACAATCCGAAGATGACGACCATGCCGAAATAGAGTTGCATCACTTGCGGCGTAATCGCGCCGACCGCTTTCATCACACCAATCTGTCGAATCTGTTGTGCCAGCACGGCAGCGATGGTGTTGATGACGAGGAAGCCGCTCAAGCCCAACGTGAGGAACCCCGCCGCGCCCATCACCAACAACAACGGCTGAATGAGGCTGTCGAGCGGATGCTTGCCGGGGTCAGGCACAAAAAAGTTTTGCACGGTCAACCCACCGCGCTCAATTTTATCGTTGACGAGGTTTGCCACGCGCACGATCTCCGCGCGGTTGGTGTTGTTTTCGGTGATGATGTTCAAGCCGTCGAACGCAAAGCCGCCGCCGAGCCAAGCGAGCGTGTTGTTGTTGACGTAGGCGAAGGCTGACCCATTGAACTCAGGCGGCGGCAAGCTGAAATCGTACGCGGTGCCGGCGACGCGCAGCTCACGAATTTTGCCGCCCGCGCCCTCGATTTCGATGATGTCGCCTTCTTTGACTTTCGCCACGCGCAACGACGCGCGCTCGATGAGCAGCTCGCGATCGCCGGGGGGCCATGCACCGCTGTTGGGGCGGACGATGTTGATGCGGACTTTGTCGAAGTCGGGGATGATGAAGAGTTGCAGGTTGCGCCATTCGCCATCGCCATCCTTGAAGCGCACGATGACTTGGCGCCGTTGCTCCGCGTCCTTCACACCCGGCACGCGCTTGATGGACTCCACGAGCTCGTCGTCAAACGTGCCTAGCACGAAAAACAACGCGCTCGCCGGATTGATGTCGGCGTACGCCTTCGCCAAATCGCGCGAGAGAATCGTCTGCGAGCTCTGGATCATGCCGATGGCGAAAACGCCGACGGCAATCGAAAGCACGACGAGCGTCGTGCGCAGTTTGCTGTTCCATAAATCGCGCAAGACTTTGCGCCAACGGGGGTTAAGCATGTTTCCACTCCTCTTGCACCATCGCCCACACCATCGTATCGCGCAGCTCGCCCGTGTCGGGCGCGCGCGAGTCACGGCGCATGATGCCTTCGAGCGTGTAGCCGCAGCGACGCGCGATGGCGACGCTGCGCTCGTTGCGCGCATCGCAGCGAATGATGATGCGCTCTGCTTTCAATGTTTCAAAGCCAAAGCGCGTGATGGCTTTGGTCGCTTCGGTGATGTAGCCTTGTCCCTCGAAACGCTTGCGACACCAATAGCCAATCTCGAACAGCGGCACAGACCAATCGCGCACGTGCAAGCCGCTGCTGCCAACGAGCGTCTCCGTACCTTTGAGATATAAGCGTAAGCCGAAGTCTTCGCGCAAGAGAAACTTCGCGCGCGATTGACGCGAGAACTCTTCGGAGTCCTCGACCGTCGGCGGCTGCGGATGCACGAATGGCATCCACGGGCGCAGGCTGTCGAGCGATTCGATGATGGCCGCGTTGAGTGCGGCGCCGTCGCCAAAACGTGGCGCGCGAATCGTGAGACGTTCGGTGTCGAACGATTCGGGAATGTCGAGGAGGATGGGTTTCATAAAAATTGAAGATTGAGGATTAAAGACTGATTCACTTACACTTTGCATTTTTCGCCACGAATTTCACGAATGTCCACGAAAAAATTAGTGAAAATTCGTGGGATTCGTGGCAAATGTAAGGGCATCAGGATTAAAGATTGAAAGGCTCTACCGACTTGAGTGTAGAATGGCTCGCGCGGGATGGACACATCCCGCGCCCAACGGCGGATGTGTCCATCCGCCTTGAGCGTTCTACAGCAAAACCAGAAGAGCCAGATTGAAAATTAGAGGTTGGAGGTTGGAAGTTGGGGGTTGGAGGTTAGAAGTTAAGAGTTCGTTGCGTTACCCTGTCACCTTGTCACCTTGTCACCTCGTCACCCCTCACCCGTCACCTTGTCACCTCGTCACCTTGTCACTCCGCCACCTTGTCACCTCGTCGCCCTTTCAAGTTTCTTCTTCACGGCGAGCAATGCGAGCAGCTCCCATACGATGTTCGCTGCAAGCAATGCGGTGACTTGTCCTGCGCCATCATAGCTTGGCAAGACCTCGACGACATCGAAGGCGACGAAAGAGATACCTGTCAAGCCGCGCAAGAATTGTTGCGCCTCGACGCTGGTGAAGCCGCCGACTTCGGGCGTACCTGTGCCGGGCGCGTAGGCGGGATCAATGAAGTCAATGTCGAATGAGAGGAATGTCGGGCCAACCTGCGTGCGTTTGCGAATCGCCTCGCTAACGGCGGGAATGCCTGCCGCACGCACTTCGTCGGCGTGCCACACCGCGAAGCCGAAGTCGCGCGCCATCTGAATGTCGCCTCGCTCGTAGAGTGGGCCGCGCATCCCCACTTGAATCACGCGCGACGGGTCGAGCAAGCCTTCTTCGAGCGCGCGACGAATCGGCGTGCCATGTGTGTATTGGTGCCCAAAGTACGAATCCCACACGTCGCCATGCGCGTCGAATTGCAACAAGCCCAGCTTGCCATATTTTTTCGCTGCGGCGCGCAGCTCCGCCAACACAATCGAATGGTCGCCGCCCAATGCAATCGGCGTCACCGTGGCTGCGTGCAACGGCGCGAGAAATGTTTCGATGTTCTCGTAAGAATGTTCGATGAAACCGGGCACGACGGGCGCGTCGCCATAATCCACGACGGACAACTCATCGAACACGTTCACGTCATGCGCGTAATGATACGGACGCAAGAGTGACGATTGCGCGCGAATCGCCTCGGGACCGAAGCGCGCGCCGACGCGCCACGTCGCGCCCGTATCAAAGGGCAAGCCAACGATGGCTGCATCCACATCGTCCGTCGTCTGCATGAATGGTAAGCGCGCATACGTCCGCACGCCTGTGAAGCGCGGCGACTCTAACGAGTTGATAGGAGCATAACGAGGCATCATGGTCTCCAGTGAACAATGAATGGTGAACAGTGAACAATGAACGGTGAATGGTGAGCAATCCATGGCGCCGATGCCAATTGCTCACTACCTACTGGCTACTGGCTACTGCTTACTGTTCACTATTTCGTCACCGACCAGAAAATCCAATGTTTGGTTTCTGGGTCATAGATGGTTTGTTCGGCTGACAGCTCTTCCGTGCGACCATCAGACAGCACGCGCACGATGATGACTGTCCAGTAATGACGGCCGGGCAGTTTGCGGAAAAAGTCAATCGTCACACGAGAATCTTTGGTGCGCGCAACGCCGAGATGCGGTTCGTTCTCTAGCCACATACGCAGGTCGAACCATTCGTCAGCCGCGAGCGGTTGATTGAATTGCCATTGGAAATTCATGTTGCAGCGTCCGATGCCGTCACAGACGCTGATTTGTTCGTTGTTGAGCGGCAGCAATAGCGTCGGCGACGTGTATGTTTTGCGCGTCGGCGTCGCCGTCGGCGGCGCTGGCGTCGGTGTGCGCGTTGGCGCTGGGCGTGGCGTAGAGGTGCTGGGCGGTTGCGCTGCACGGGGCGTGTTGGTCGGCGGCACAGCAGTTGGCGTTACGGTAGGCGCCGCGGTGGTGGGTGATGGCGCGGTGGTGGGCGCGGTAGTCGGTGGTGGAGTGGTCGGCGCTGGCGTGAGCGTTGTGCTGGTTGTGGGCGCTGGCGTCGCAGCGGTGGCAGTAGTCGTAGTGGGCGATGGGCGCGCGACAACCAGTGTCGCCGTGGCGGTAGGCAATGGGCGCAGCGTTGCAACGCTTGGATCCAGCGTGGGCGTAAAGGTTGGCACGAGTGTTGGCGCAGGGTTGGTTGACACTGGGTCGCTGGGTTGTGTGGGGCGCGTGAGCAAGCGTAGGATGTTGACCGTGCCCAGCACACCGCCGATGATGCCCACACACAGCATCAACGCACCTACGACTAAAATGATTTGAATTTGTCTGCGAGTCATGCGATTAACCTCCCTGTCAATCGTGCCGCCACTATAACAAAAAAAAGAAGCAGGGTCAAAGCCTGATTTGCGCGCTGCGGCTGATGCGATTATGCTTGAGGGCGTGGCTCATTTCGTTTACATCGTGCGCTGCGCGAATGCGGCGCTCTACACGGGCTATGCAGTGGATGTCGTCGCGCGCGTCGCCAAACACAATGCGGGTAAGGGCGCGAAATATACGCGCATGAATAGGCCTGTCGAACTGCTCGCCGTATGGGAAGCGCCTGATCGCATCACCGCGCTCAAATTGGAACAGCGCATCAAGCGATTGTCACACGCCCGCAAGCTCGCGCTCGTCGCGGGTCAGTGCCCTTTGCCCGACGTATCCAACTTGCCTGCATCCGCTATCTGGAAACGAGGGTAGTCGTATAGTGAGCGGGGCGCTTGGTCAAATGGTCGGTTAATTGATCATCCGACTATTTGACCAAGCGGCTCACCGGCTAGCTGACTAACAGACCAACTGACCAATCCGACTAAGCGACTAGGCGACTAATTGACTATGCGCCTGCATTGCCTATAATACCGCCAACGCTGCAGCGGCAATTTTTATGCGGGTGGATGAAATGGTGACCATCACAACCAAGCGTTTGGAGCGTGTGGATTTGGTCAAGGTGAAGGGGCGTATTGACCACAGCTCTGCGCCCGAGCTGGACAAGGCCTTGCGCGGCATCACAGGCGAGGGCCGCTATAACCTCGTCGTGGATCTGAATGATGTGCCATACATTGGCAGCGCAGGACTCAAGGTGTTGCAGTCCGCAGCGAAAACGGCGCGCGGCGCGCTCTTGGGCGGCGATGTGCGACTCACAGGTTTGACGCCCCACGTCAAGGAAATTTTTGACACGATAGGCTTCACCCAGCTTTTCAAAATTTATAGTGATTCTCTCGAAGCAGTCGGAAGTTTTTAAGCAAGGCGACTGCTCCGCAGTGATTCCATGATGATTCTTCCTTCACAATTGACGGTTAGCGCACGCGGCGACCAATTGGCGGTGATTGCCGATTTCGTGATGGCCGCGGCGCGCGCGGCGGGTCTGACGGAACGCGCGGTGTATCACGTCGAAACCGCTGTGGACGAAGCATGCGCGAACATTATGCGCCATGCTTACGAATTTGAAGGGCAGGGCATGATCACCCTGCGCTGCGAGGTTAAACAAAATCATTTGGTCGTCACCATCACTGACCAGGGACGACCTTTTGATCCATCGTCGGTGCCTGTTCCCGACATCTGCGCGCCGTTGGAAGAGCGACCCGAAGGTGGCTTGGGCTGTTATTTGATGCGCTGTTTGATGGATGACGTGCGCTATCAGTTCACGAATAACACGAATGTTTTGCAGATGTCGAAAGAGCTTTAGCGTCGTCTGTTGCGCCTAAAGCCTCTGGGCAATTTCTCTCAACGATGCGAGAAGGAGCTTTGCTATGAAGATGCGGTATGTCGGCGTGTTCAGTTTGGTGTGGCTATTGGCTGCGTGTGAGTTGAGCCCTAACCCCGCCCCCGCCGTTTCTCCGACGTCGCCAGCCTCCACTGCGCCCATCGTGGCGCCTACCGCTGTGCCGGTCGTGACCGTACAACCACCCGCACCCCAACCCATGCCGCAACCCACGGCTGCGCCGAGCGCGCCTCCTCCTCAATCCCAAGCAGCGCAAACACACACGGTACGTCCGCGCGACAATCTCTATCGCATCGGCTTGCGCTATGGCGTGCCGTGGCGCAGCATTGCGGAAGCCAACGGCATCGTGAACCCACGTCTGTTGCCGATTGGCAAGGTGTTGACGATTCCTCCACCGTTGCGCTGATGCGGAGACTAAAGACTGACGGTTGACGCAGTTGCATTCATCATCAATCTTCAGTCTTCAATCTTTGGTATGTCTCGCTTCCTCATCCTCTCCTCTCTCCTCCTCATTCTAGTTGTCCTCGTCGCAAGCGGCAGTGTTGCCTACGCCCTCTCGCTCGAAAATCGCAACGAGTTCTGCGCGTCGTGCCACACGCAACCCGAAGTCACTTACTATCAACGCGTACTCCAATCACCACCAACCGATTTGACCAGCGCGCACGTTGCCAAGCAAGTGCGTTGCATTGATTGTCACAGCGGCGCGGGGGCATTCGGGCGATTGGAGGGTCTGCGACAAGGCGCGCGAGACCTCGCGGCGTATGTGACGAACAACTATCGTCAACCTGCCATCACCACGCATCCGCTGCCCGATGCGAACTGCCTCAAGTGTCACGACAAAATTTTTGAGACGCAATCACTCAAGAACCATTACCACTTCTACTTGCGCGCCTGGCAACAAAAAGAGCCGCAGACCGCGGCGCAATGTGTGACGTGTCATACGAGTCACTCGCAAGGCAAAAGCCTCACCGTGAAGTTTGCGGTGGAAGGGAAGTTCAATGCGGTGTGCCATGCCTGTCATGAGTTTAGCAAGATTCGGTGAGCGAAGTAAACGCGCGGACGAGTCAATGGGGAAACGAGGGCATAGGCAAAAGCTGACGATGATGCTCGTCGCTCCACGTGAGTTTGTCCGTTTTGTTCGTGGTCGCCGTCCTCTCTCGCCAACCAGTGCTTCAATGCCCCTGCAAGCGCCCCCCCCCACGAAAACAAAACGCCCGACGCATCTCTGCCTCGGGCGCAATCTCCAATTACCACTCACCACTTACTCATTACTTTTTACTTTTCACTTCCTCACCAACTCCACGTTACATCCTCCCTTCACCACAAACCGATCCCCCACCTGCATATCGCGCGCTGCATCGAAGTAGTTCGGCAGATAGAAGACCTGTCCTGCGGTGTCCTTCACACCGAACCAGCGCACGGGGTCGCGCGGGTTGAACGTTGTCTTCAGCTCCCATGCTTGCGGAATCGTGTCGTACACTGAGACGACTTCACTATTGCCCACCTCACACAACGCCGAGCGAATCTTAGATTGATTCAACAAGAACGCAGGCGTCGGCGCGACGAGCGTGTTCACTTGCAATGTCCCTTCGTTGATGCCCATTGGCAACTTCGCGTACGCGGGCACCGTCGCCATCACGAAGGGATACACACGGTTCGCTTTGTCGGCGGGGTTGACACGATTAGGTGATGAGTTAGCGGGCGCGCCTGTTTGATTTTGCGTAGGCAATTGCGTGGTGGTTTGTGTTTGTGCTTGGGCTTGTGTTTGTGTTTGCGCTTGTGTTTGCGTTTGAGTTGCCAATGCGGGATCGAGCTCGACCAACAGTTGTTGCATGGTGTTCGTGCGGGGCCAGTTCAGCGTTTGGCTCTGCAGCTCGGCGGCGAGCCGTGTGGCGTATTGGGGTTGCTCGGCGCGCAGCAACTTCGCTTGTGCGAGCGCGCGTTGCGTGTTGTTGGCGGAGACCGATTGCACAATGTTCGCCGTGCGTTGCGCTGCCAACGCCGTTGGGGGGCGCTCGGTTTCAGGTTGCGGATAATAGTTGGCGGGAACGTAGATGATCAAAGCGGCAGGGGCTTCTTCCAACGCAGCGCGTCCATCGGGACGCACGCCGACGAGCAACACGGGATCGGACGAACGCGATTGCAATGCGGGGGGCATGGCGGTAGCGGGCTGCGCGTGCGTCGCTGCTTGATTCTGTGTCGCCGCTGCGCCGCCTGGCAGCAACGTGAGCGGCGCCATCAACGCGCTCAATGCGCCTGCGCCGCCGACCACGGCGACATACCAAACAGCGGCGATGAGCGCGACGCTCCCTGTCGCCGCCATCGCCATGAGGGGGCGCGTCATCAACGCGCGCGTCGGCGGGATGGGCGATTCAACGACCACCCACGGACGCTCTTCGACTTGGGGTGTTTGCAGTTTGCGGTTATTCATGACAAATCCACTCCTTCGTGGAAGTAGTAATTGGTAATTGGATTAACCTCCAACCTCCAACTTCCAAGACTAATGACAAACAGACTCCCGCTCGTACGTCCGATAATACTCGACCCAAGCGGCGACGGCTTTTTGTAGTTTCTGTGCTTTCGCGTTCGTGCTATCCATCAGCAATGCCCAACGCACTTCGCGTTCAATGTTGCAGGTTTGCGTAAATGTTGGCCCGTAGAATGTTTGGGGTATCGTTTCGGGCGGGCGAATATAGACGAGTGGGTTCTCGGCGTAGTCGGCGAGCCAGGCGGCTAATTCTTTGCGACGTGGATCAGCCGCGGCTAGATGTTTGTGCAATTCGGCGATGCTCACTTCGGCGGTGCGCCAATCGCCTGCGGTCAATGCCGTTTGCGCGCGCGCCAAGAGCGGATTGAGATCGGGCGTTGGTGATGGGGTGGGCGTTGGTGTGCGTGTCGGGGTGGGCGATGGGGTGGGCGTCGGCGTGCGGGTGGGCGATGGGGTGGGCGATGGGGTGAGGGTCGGCAAAATCAAAATGATGGGCGTGCTGGTTGCTATTGGCGCTTTCGGTTTCGCCGCTTGTGCGACCTCGTCACGCACCTTCGGTGTGTATTTCGCGTCGAGCTCGGCGGCGTCGGCTAATGCGCCCTCCCAATTTTTCGCTTCGGCTTTTTGCATCGTCTTCAACAAGCCGCGCAAATAATCCACGTGTTCATTGAGCGCCGTTTCAATTTCTTTCACGCGGGGGGGCCACACACTGCGCTCGTAACCGCCGACCACTTGATAAAAATGCGTGCGCGCCGCTTCGGCATCGGTCAGCTTCAAACGCAAATCAGCTGACGACCAGCTAACCTCGCCGCGTAACCAGCGTTTGAAATTCACCACCGCAGAATCGCGCGCGGCAATGGCGAGCGCGAGGTCGTTCTCGATGGCAGGCTTGCCTTTGCGTTGCGCGAGCGCATACGGCTCGTCCCACAATTCGCGCGGCAGCGGCAGCGGCGGTGTCGCGGCGGCAACTGAGAGCGGCGTTGAAACCAATCCTGTGAGTAATGGCGAATAGCTGCTGACGACGAGCGAACCGAAATACAAAATCATCAACACCGTCAGCACCAAGAACGCCGTCGCCGCCAGCCGATAGCGCAAGGCATACGCAAGGCCTTCGCCAATTCTCACGAAAATTTTGAGCGGCACGCGCGCGGGCCAAGGTAACAATTCGAGCGGCGGCTTGCCGACTTTCTGCGCGTACTGATTGAACGCAACCAGCGTCAACAAGAGGAGACCAAGAAAGGCGAGTCGCAGCGACCACGGCAACGAGGCCGTGCCACGCCACACATTGTAAGTGAACGTGCCGATGGCTTGAACAAAATTATCCCATAACGGCGTGACCGAATCCAGTACTGACCATAAGCCTGTGACGAACGGTTCCGTCTCTGGCAACGATAACAAAAACCCACCGACGCCAATGAGGATCAGCGCCAGCGCGATAAAGCCAAGCCAACGTGACATGTATGTTCCAATCAATCAAAATGAAGGGGGAACAGCTGAACGGGTGACAAAACAGTACATCCTCCCTTCACGCAGTCCCTCGTTCCCTCATTCCCCCGCTTCCCCATTTACTCATTTTCAAACACGCCCCAACAACGTCAACCCCGCAAACTGCCAAATGGCCAGTTGGCGCCGCCAACGCCATGGTTGACGCGCGAGACGATACAACCATTCGAGCTCCAACCGCTGCAGCCAAGACGGGGCGCGTGGCACGACGCCCGCAATGAAGTCGAATGCGCCGCCGACGCCCATCATCACAGGCACACGCAACTCGGCTGCATGGCGCGCAATCCACAGGTCTTGTTGTGGCGCGCCATAAGCGACGAAGAGCGCATGAGGTTGTGCGGCTTGAATGCGAGAGATGATGAGCGGGGCTTCGTCTTCGGCAGGCGAACCGGCATGTGCGCCGACGATGGTGAGTGTGGGATGGCGGGCGCACAAGATAGCGGCCGTGCGCGCTGCGATACCATCGGCTGCGCCCAATAAAAACAGGCGGTAGCCTTTGTGCGCGGCGAGCGCGGCAAACAACGGCAAAAGGTCTGAACCCGTCACGCGCTGGCGCAAGCGTTGCCCTTTGCGTCGCGCCGCGCGCAACAAAAATCCGCCGTCAGGCACGTTCAACGCGCTGTGCGCCAAGACATGACGAAATGCGGCGTCGCGTTGCGCGTGCATGATGAACTCTGGATTGACGGTGCAAATTTGATGGGGCGTGTCGCGCGCGATGAATGTCTCCATGAGCGCGAGCGTTTCGGCGAAGGTTACATCGTCCACGCGCACGCCAAGTAGAGTCACCACCTAACGCCCCAACACGCGCTCGATGGCCCCCAATACTTGTGCGACGGTGATGCCTTTCATGCACTCTGTCTCGTCGCATTTTTTTGAGGGCAAATCGAAGCCGACGTACGCGCATGGACAGCCGGGCATTTCGGATTGCAAGATCGCGCAGCGCACATGCCCCGTCTCCTCTGCGCTGACGCCGTACCATGGTCCCCAGGCTTTCGGGCTAGTCGCGCCGAACAGTGCGATCATCGGCACGCGCACCGCTGCGGCGATGTGCATTACGCCCGAGTCGGCGCCGATGAACAAGTCGCATTGCTTCAACAATGCGCCCAGCTGCGAGAGCGTTGTCTTGTCGGTGAAGTTGAGCGTGGCGTGCAACTGCCGATCGAGCTCGTTGCCGTCGTCGGTGTGTGTGCCGACGATGACCACGCGCACGTTGCGCGACAGGAGTTTGCGCGCCAGCTCGACCCACCGCTCAAGCGGCCAGCGCCGCGCGAGTGAATGACCGCCGCCAGGATGAATGGCGACGACCGCAGCCGGCAAGGGACTAATCGCAGACGGCAACCCATTCACAAACCGAAATTGTTGACTGACGTTCATCAACTCTTGATGCAAGCGTTCATGCATCGTCGTGTGATCGCGCGATTTGATGGGAAATTCCAGGCGCGTGTCATCCGTCGTTGCGCCGATGGCTTTGACCACCTCCAGACAATACTCGACTTCATGTTTTGCGCCAAAGCCTTCGTCTTTGACGCGCTGCGTCAGGAACGAACCGCGCCCATTGTCGAGACCCACGCGAGTGGGCGCGCCCGTCGCCTGCGCGAGCTTGGCCCATTTGAACGCGCCCCAGCCCGTCGAAAGATGATGGAGCAATACCACCGTGTCGTAGCGCCGCGCGCCCAAGTCACGCAGAAACTTGGACGCGCGAAACAAGGGCCCCAAACTCATGGCGCGACTAACGCTATCGTACTCCGCTTTGTTAAAGGTCAACACCTCGTTGACGTAAGGTGAATTTTCTAAGACCGCCGTCGTGTGCGGCGTAAGCAATACATCAATGCGTGCGTCTTTGAACGTCTGGCGCAAGGCTCGTAGGGCAGGCGTCGCCGTAAGCACATCGCCAATATCGGATAGTTTAATGACGAGAATACGTTGGGGTTGAGTCATGATTTGCCCGCCAGCTCCAACACATGCAGCGTCCGCCGCGCGCATTCGTCCCACGAGAAACGTTGGACGTTAGCGAGTCCACGCTCGATCAGCGACAAACGCAGCACGCGGTCGTCGAGCAGGCGTTGCAGGTTGAACGTAATGTCCTCGAGGTTGAGCGGGTCAACCAGCAACGCACCTTCGCCTGCGACTTCGGGACACGACGAGGTGTTGCTCGTCAGCACGGGCACGCCTGCCGCTTGCGCTTCGAGGATCGCCATGCCGAAGCCTTCGTAGAGGCTCGGCAGCGCGAAGCAGGTCGCGCCTGCGAGCAGCTCAAATTTTTCTTCGTCGCCGATGTGCCCCGTGAGAATGACGCCGGCTTTCTGCGCGCGCGCTTTGATGTCGGCGTCGTGCCAGCCGGCTTTGCCGACGATGACCAAGCCCACACGCCTGCCCATCGGCAACTGCAAACGCGTGTAGGCTTCAATCAAGCGCGCGTAATTTTTGCGCGGTTGCACCGTGCCGATGGCGACGATGTATTGCTTGGGCAAGTCGAAGCGCACCCGCACGCGCTCCCACACGGCGTTATCGCGGATGGGTAATTGCGCGACGCCGTGATGCACGACGACGACGCGCTTCGGGTCTGCGCCATAGAGCTTTACCAAATCGCGTCCCGTGTTCTTCGAGACGACGATGATCATTTTCGCTTGGCGCGCGGCGAATTGTGTGCTAAGTTCCAAATAACGGCGCTGCGAGGGCGTGTGCGCGTCGGGAAAGAAGCGGTGGCCAAGGTCGTGTATCGTCACTACGCTGCGCGGCGGATGCCACAAGGGCAGCACGTGCGCTGGCACGAACAGCACGTCGGGCGGATGGCGCAGCATTTCCAGACTGAGGCCGCGATGCGTCCACAAGCGCGCGTGCGAAATGACGCGCTGTTCGGCGCGCGGGTTGAATAGACCCGCGGGCGGCGGCGCTTGCACGTACAACCGAAAGCGCTGCGGCGTGTCGAGCGCCAGCAAATGTTGGATGAGTTGATACGAATAATTTTCCGTGCCCGTGCGCTCTCGTAGCGCGGCGCGGCTCGCATCAATGCCGATAAGCATGTGTAGAAGATTTTAGCACAGCGAGAGAGAGGCGTAAAACGCGGGAAAAATATAAACCCGTCAGGTCTCACAGACTTGACGGGTTTTGTTTTCTTTGTTTTCACTGCCCTGCCAATGGCAACGTCGCCAACGCTTTGGTCGGTTCGTCGCCGTTCTCCGAGAAGTCTATGTCACGGCGGAATTGACTCATGTACAAATCGTGATAGAAGCCGCGCTGCTTCAACAGCTCGTCATGCTTGCCACGCTCGATGAGCTCGCCGTCCTTCAACACGAGCACTTGATCGGCGTGGCGAATCGTGCTGAGGCGGTGCGCGATGACAAATGACGTGCGCCCATGCAACAACTCTTCCAACGCTTTCTGAATCAACCGCTCGGTGCGTGTATCAACCGATGACGTCGCCTCGTCGAGAATCAAGATGCGCGGGTTCGCCAACGCCGCGCGCGCAATCGAAAGCAATTGACGTTGCCCTTGACTCAAGCCGCTGCCGCGCTCGCCCAATTTCGTCTCATATTTTTCAGGCAGCCGTTCGATGAATGTATCGGCGCGCGCGAGCTTCGCGGCGGCGATGACTTCTTCATCTGATGCGTCGGGGCGACCATAGCGGATGTTGTTCATGATCGTGTCGCTGAACAGAAACGAATCTTGTAACACGATGCCGATTTGTCCGCGTAAACTGCGCGCGGTTACGTCGCGCACGTCCACGCCATCAATCCGCACCGCGCCCAACTTCACATCATAGAAGCGCGGGATGAGATTGATGATGGTCGTCTTGCCGGCGCCCGTCGGCCCGACGATGGCGATGGTCTGGCCGGGCTGCGCTTCGAGGTTCACGTCACACAACACGGGCTGACCGGGTTCGTACTCCGCCGACACTCCATCGAAGACGACATGCCCTTTAATGGACGGCATTACTTTGGCGTTGGCGCGGTCTTTCAAATCGGGCTCCGTGTCCAGCAGCTCGAAGATGCGCTCGCCGCCCGCAATCGCGCTCTGGATGTTCGCCCAGAAAAGCGCGATGCGCGCGATGGGTTCGCTGAAGCGTTGCGTGTAGGTGATGAATGTGACGATGAGACCAAGCGACATCGGCGCGCCGAAAAAGTCTTGCCCATTCAACAGAATGAGGCCGCCGACGCCCGCGACGATGGCGACCGAGCCGTAGCCCAGCGCTTCGAGCGTCGGTTGTAGCGCGCTGGTGTAGGCGACGGCACGAATCGTCGCATCGCGCGACGCTGCATTCGCCTCGTTGAACTCTTGGATGTTCTCCGCTTCGCGCCCGAAGGCTTGCGCCTCGCGCACCGTGGAGATGTTCTCTTGCAAATTCGCGTTGACGTTGCCAACGGCTTTACGCACGTTGCGATACGCCTGGCGCGCCTGATTCGAAAACCACAACGTCGCAATCAACATCAACGGCGACACGGAGAGGCTGATGAGCGCGTACGGCGCGCTCTTCGAGAGCATGGTGAAGGCAATCCACGCCAGCAACACGCCGCCTTGAATCAAACTCACTAATGGGAAGCCCATCACTTGCTGAATCGTGTCGGCGTCGTTGGTGATGCGGCTCATCACGTCGCCTGCTTCATGTTTCGAGTAGTAGCCAAACGAGAGGCGATGGATGTGCGCGAAGACTTGCACGCGAATCGCGCGCAAGACGCTTTGCCCCGTGACGCTCGTCACGAAAATTTGCGCGCCGGTCAAAATGGCGCTGCCCGCAAACAACGCGACGATGACAAGAATCAAGCCGCCGAGTCCAGCGATGAATTCTTCGTTGCTCGCCTGTGGATTGGGTTGCGTCCACCAGCAGTTGATTGGACGAGTTGGGGTTTGAATTGAGGTTTGTGTTGACGCATTGCTGCTGATGAATGCGCGCTGTGTCGCAGGCGTCAGGTAGCAGTCCACCGCTTGCCCAATCAAATCGGGCGTGAGGATTTGCATGTACGTGCTGGTCAAGACCAGTACGACGACGAGCATTAACTGTGCGCTATATTTTTTGAAGTATTGCCAAAAGCGTTTGAGGGTCGCGCGCACCGATCTCGGTTTACGCACCTCGACTTGCAATGCCATTTCACGGCCATGTCCGCCGCCACCCATCATCATAGGAACCTCGGATTTTAGATTTCAGATTTTTGATTGCAGATTGCATCCGTCAATCTGCAATTTGCAATCTGCAATCGCCGTTATGCTGTTGCCAACTGTGTTTCCGTCACGCGCGCGTCTTCCAACAATTGCGAGGAATAGATCTCCGCGTAGATTTCCGACGAGTCCAACAGTTCTTCGTGTGTGCCGCGCGCGACGATACGCCCTTTGTCGAGGACGAGAATTTGGTCGGCGTTGACGACGGTGCTGATGCGTTGCGCGATGACGAACGACGTGCGCCCCTTCATCAGCTGGTCGAGCGCCTGTTGGATGCGATACTCCGTCGCCAGGTCAACGCTGCTGGTCGAGTCGTCGAGAATCAGGATGCGCGGATTCAACAACAACGCGCGCGCGATGGCGATGCGTTGCTTCTGCCCGCCGCTCAATGTCGAACCGCGCTCGCCGACGGGCGTATCGTAGCCTTTCGGAAATTCCATGATGAAGTCGTGCGCCGCCGCCGCTTGCGCTGCCGCGATGATTTCCTCTATCGTCGCTTCGGGTTTGCCGAAGGCGATGTTGTCGCGGATGGCGCCGCTGAACAGCGTCGTCTCTTGCAAGACGATGCCAATGTGATCGCGCAAACTTTCGAGCGTCACATCGCGCACGTCCTGTCCATCAATCATGACTTGGCCTTCGCTCACATCGTAGAAGCGCGGCAGCAAATTGATGATGGTCGTCTTGCCGCTGCCTGTCGCGCCAAGCAAGGCTATCGTCTGGCCGGGCTTTGCTTCGAATGTGACGTTACTCAGCACAGGCTCGCCGCCTTTGAAGTAACGGAAGGTCACGTTCTCGAATTGCACGTTGCCCTTGACATTGGTGAGCGCTTGGGCATTAGGTTTGTTCTCGACCTCGTTCTTCGCGTCGAGAATCTCGAAGATGCGTTCAGCCGATGCGCCTGCTTGCGCCATGAGGGTGATGATGAAGCCGAGCTGTCCCATCGGCAAGAAGAGATACACCAAATACAAACTGAACTTCTGCCACTCGCCGAGCGTCAATGTGCCTTCGATGATTTGCCGACCACCGAAATACAACACAGCGGCTTGCCCGAAGTTGGCGAGCGCGAAGATGAACGGCATGATGAACGAGAAGATGCGCGAGACACGGATGGCTTGCCACAGCACGTCATCAGCCGCTCGATCAAAGCGCGCTTGTTCATACGGTTCACGCGCAAACGCCCGCACGACTTTCAAGCCTGCGAGATTTTCTTGCAAGACGGTGTTCAGCGCCGACAGCTTCGTTTGCACTTGCATGAACAACGGTTGCGCGATGATGCCGAAGCCCATGAAGACGAGGAAGGCGATGGGCAAGATGGGCAGCACGACGAGCGTGAGGCTCATGTTCGTGAGCGCCAGCACGACGATGGTGCCGACGAGCAACACGACCGCGTGCAGCGCGGCAATCAAGCCCTGTCCAATGAACAAGCGCACCTTCTCGACATCGTCGGTCGCGCGAATCATCAATTGCCCTGTTTGGTTTTTGTCGTGATAGCTGAACGAGAGGCGTTGAATCTTGGCAAACAGCTCGCCGCGAAAATCAAACGCCACATTTTGCGAGAGGCGCTCTGCGTTGAACAATTGCCCATAAGCGAACAGCGCGCGAAGCGCCGCAAACGCGACGATGACGAGAATCGCCAAGATGAGCGCGTGCGTCGCGCCGTCTTTGTTGGCTTGCAACTGCGCCAGCGTCACGCCGAGTCGTTGCGCGGCGGCCGCTTGAGCCGTCGCAGGCAACGCGAGAATTTGTGCGGCGCGGTAGGCGGTGATGATGGTGTTGATGATGTTTTCGACGAGCTGCGGCACCATCAACTGCGCGGCTGTCGCCAACAACAACGAACTGTATGCGATGAACACCAGCGGGCGATAGCGTCCTACATAGCAGAGCGCGCGCCACAACATTTTGGGATTGCCGCGCTCACGACCGCGACCCATACTGCGTCTTGCGCCTGTCGCGGAGCCAAGTCCTGACAGTGTATTTTGCGGCGCTGAAGGATCGCGTGCGCCGCTTTGTGGTCCCTGACCATTGCCGCTCGCGCGGCCGTTTCCCCTCATACTTTGTTCCTGCATCCCTAACTCCTAACAAGGTGTGAATCGTGTGTTGCGTGAGCTGGCATGTTGACGTGTTGCATATTTCGCTGAAGAGCATCTCACAAAATTGTGAAGCAATTGTGGAGACAGCATAGAAGGAGTGTGAATGTCGTGTTGCTCTCTATCATAAACCGCCC
>CAZDYP010000035.1:16865-33874 GCA_964509505.1 uncultured Anaerolineae bacterium
CCGAGAAAGACGAAGTGATTGCCCATTTGCGTTTGTAGCAGTTTGCGCCCCTTGGGTGTCAGCTTGATAAGAAACTTGCGGCGGTCGGTGCCATGCAATTCGCGGGTGATGTAGCCGCTCTCTTCGAGATTGTTGATGAGCGCGCTGGCGGTGTTGCGGCTGATGTTCTGGTGCTCGCTCAACTCGGAGGGCATCATGCCATCGCTCTGCCCATGTTGCTCGCCGCGCATCAGGTGCATCAATAATCGAAACTGGGGCCACGTGAGTCCGGTCTTTTCCAACTTCTTTTCGGCAATGTGGATGAGGTGGTTACTGGCGCGGTGCAAGTGACCGAACAGCAAGACGCTCGTCACGTCGGCGTCGGGGCTGATGGTCTTGATGAACTCGCTGAACTTCTCGCGGCTGGGGAAAGCCAGCACAGGGTGTTTCGTGTCGGGCATATCACTACCTATGAATGATTCGCTCAAGAATTGTTCGTTATCGAACTATACGAAGGTGAATTATACGAGGACGAAGGAGTTTGTCAAATGAGGCAAATTGAAAATTTGCCTTACATGGGGTGAGGGGGGAGGACATCGGCCAGCTTCAAGTGAATGGTGATGGTGGTGCCGTGTCCGACTGCGCTCGTCGCTGCGATGACGCCGCCGTGCGCCTCCACGATGGATTTGGCAATTGTCAAGCCCAAGCCTGATTCGCCGCCCGCTTGCGCGCGCGCGGCGTCGCCGCGATAAAAGCGCTCGAAGATGTTGGGCAACACGTCGGGCGCGATGCCTTCGCCGTTATCGCGCACCTCCAATGCAATCGCGTCGCCCTCGCATCGCGCCGACAAAATGATTTGTCCCCCAGCGGGCGTGTGGCGCAGCGCGTTGCCGATGAGGTTGCCCATGACCTGCGCCAGGCGTTCAGGATCAATTGCGAGCGAAGGTAAATCCGGTTCGACCTGGTGCTGTAAGGTGATGTGTTTCTGCGCAGCCAGCGGTTCGTAGGCGGTGACTATGCGCGCGAAAAATGTTTGCAGTGAGGTGGGTTGACGATTCAATTTCAATTCGCCCGCATCGGCTAACGACAGCACACGTAAATCTTCTACTAAATGTTGCAGGTGTTGGATTTCGGTATGTATCGTCTCGAACCGTGTGCGTGTCGGCTCAAGCACGCCATCGCGCAACGCCTCGACGTAGCCACCGATGACGGTCAGCGGCGTGCGTAAATCATGGGCGATGTCGGCGGTCATCTGACGTCGCAACCGATGCGCGTGGTCGAGGTCGGCGCTCATCTGATTGAAGGCAATGGTCAATGCGCCCAGCTCGTCGCGTGAGGGAATGGACACTTGTTGCTTGAGCTTGCCTTGCGCCATCGCGCGAATGGCGCGCGTCAGCTCACGCACGGGGTTGGTCAGTGTGCGCGACAGCACGATGCCGCCGAGCAACGCCAAAGCCGTTGCGCCAAGAGCGGCGAGGAGTAGGGCGCGATTGGTGCGCGCGAGGTACTGTTGTTCACGTGGGTCGAGAGGCGGCGGATTGTCGGGCGGCAACATGAAGCCGATGAGCCGTCCATCCACTTCGACGCGCACACCGCGCGCGCGCAAGCCATCAGGCACGCGCTCGCCCTCGCGGAAGGGTGGCACAGACACGACGACGAAACCGTTGAGGTCGGTGAACAAAAACATTGGCGGCAGTGGGATGCGACGGCGGAGTTGGTCTGCGAGGCCGTTCAACGCGCCATTGACGCGATAGTAGTTGGAGACTTCGGCGACGAATTGGCGTTGCGCTTGATCAAAGACGAGTTGGTTGAACTCTTGCACGGTCAGCACATACGTCAGCAACATGGCGAGCGCGGTGCCGATGATGCTGATGAGCAAGAACGCGGCGATGAGTTTCAGGCGAATGGAGGGGAGCATGTGATGTTCAATCGTGCGACGAATCATCACGCAGGCGATAGCCTACGCCGAAGACCGTTTCGATGTAACGCGGCTGACTGGGGTCAGGTTCGATCTTCGCGCGCAAGTTGCGGATATGCACATCAATCGTGCGCGCGACGCCTTCAAACGCGGAACCTTGCAACGCTTCGAGCAGCGCCAAGCGCGAGAAGACACGCCGCGGCGCTGCCATGAAGATTGCCAACAAATCAAACTCGGAAGGGGTCAGGTGCACGGCGCGGCCTCCGACGGTGATGCAGTGATTGCCTTTGTCAAGCACGAGGTCGGCGACACGCAATACATCGTCGGGGATGGCAGGCTGTGTGACGCGGCGCAAAACGGCGCGAATGCGCGCGACGAGCTCACGCATTCCAAAGGGTTTGGTGAGGTAGTCGTCCGCCCCAAGTTCCAGTCCTAATACTTTGTCGGTTTCTTCGAGCTTCGCCGTGAGCAAGATGATCGGCGTGGCGCGTTCTTTGCGATGCTCACGGATGAACGCATAGCCATCCATGTTAGGCATCATGATGTCGAGCAAAATCAAGTCGGGTTTCTCGTGACGCGCGGCAAACAACGCTTCGCGACCGTTGTTCGCCGTGACGACGCGAAAGCCCTCGGCAGTGAGGTATTCGCGCACGAGGGTGCGGATGTTGGCTTGGTCATCCACGACGAGAATCGTTTGCGTCATAGGTCGTTATTTTTTGAAGATGATGAACTTGCTGATGACGAAATTCCAAAAGAATGATATGCCTGTCGCAAACAAGAACGCGAAATTTTTGGAGAGCATCAACCAGTTCAAGCCAATGTAATAAGCGGCGCTGTTGAGCAGTACGCCGATAATGCTTACGCCGATGAACGGCGCCAACACTAGCCAACTTGCATTCGAGCGAAATGTCCAACGACGATTCCAGTAAAAACTGTTGAGTACGCCCGCACTATATGAAATGGCTTTCGCCACTGCTTGGAACGCATCGAGCTCGTGAATGCTCAAGGTCAAAGCGGATAATATAACGTAATCTATGGCTGTGTTTAACACGCCGACCGCTAAAAATTTAATTGCTTGTTTCAGCGTGATGGGTAAGCGATGTCTAACCGAGTTCAGTTTGAGCAGATAAGTTTCCATGAACAATTCCTTGTAAGGTGTGGGCGTTAGCATACCATCGTGTACCTTTCTTTGGAAATTCAGATCCGCAGGGTCTTTGAGACCCTGCGGGTTTTCAAGTTGTGCGCAAACAGCAGCGGTAATCGCAGGGCTACTTTTTTCCGCAATCGAACAAGGTGGGCGATGACTCGACACGCATTGGCTGATTGGCATTGGACGACTTCACATCGGCGCTGGCGCAATGCGCCTTCACCCATGCAAAGAGGTCCGACTTGCGCTCCAAGCCTTGCCCCAACACGAAGCGCACTTTGCCGGCGGTGACGAGCTGCGCCAAGCGCTGGGCATCCACGATGTTATCGCTGCCCGAGAAACCGCCAAACGTCAGCACGGGCTTGCCTGTCGCAAGGATATAGGGCGCAGCGTCGTTGGCAGCCAACGTAGCGAGCAAGTAACCGTCGGGCTTTGCATTCGCTTGCAAGTAATCGAGCCATAGGGGTTGCGGCATGTTTGATGTGGGGGGACGATTGTTAGATTGGGCTGGTGGTAGTGGGCGATTGACAATGGGTTGCGCCGATGGTTGTGTGGCTGGTTGTGACAGAGGATTGGTGGGTTGGGCTGATGGTCCCGCATTGGGCAACATGACATTGGGGTTGGCATTGAAGGTCGTTAGCGCAGACCACAGCAGCGGCGCGACGAGTGTGGCGCAGAGCATGAGCGCGATGGCGATGATGGGCTGCGCGCGAACGATTCGCAACGTGATGAGACTTAGCAAGAGCAACATCCCCGCACTCACAATGACGCAGACGATGAGCGTTGCATTGTCTTGCAGTGTGACGATTTGAAAGATGATGGTCGCCAGCGCGAACAGCCATGCCATCACCCAGCTCCAACGTGCTCGGGTGAATGCCCATGCACCCATGCCGACGAGCGCTGCGATAGGGGGACCTAGCATGATGAGATAATAGGCATGCATGATGCCTGAGGTGAAGCTGAAGTATAGCGCTTCCGCCAAGAACCAGATGGACCACAGCGCGAGCGACCAATGCTTCTCGTCCCACGCGCGTTTCCACACGACGGCGACGACGATGACAGGAATGCACAGCCACGCAAGCGGCAAGACCCAACTGGCTTCATCTACTAATGGCGTGATGAATAAGCGCATGATGCCTGGCTGACCGACTTCCATTTGTGGTCCCACGCCATTAGGTGGTGGATTGCCTTGTGGTGGAAGTGGCGCAATGGCATTAGGTGGATTGTTAGGTGATGGATTGTTTTGTGGTGGAGGCAATGGGCGCACATTATTGGCATTGGGATTGTTAGGGCGTGATGGATTGTTTTGTGGTGGGGGTAGTGGACGCGCATTGTTCGGCGCGTACACTGGCGGCGGAAGCTGTCCCATGTTGGTTGACATGGGTGGATTGTTGGGCGATGCGAGTGGAGCTGGGTTGCTCTGCGCAGCATTCACTCTGGGAGCGTTGGTTGGTGGAGGCCCGCCGAAGAGACGACTCAAGCCATTGTGTCCCATGATCAGCTCCATCACCGTGTTGTTTCGACTACTGCCGATGTAGGGACGTTGAGCGGTGGGCGTGAGATCAACTATCACAGCCCACGACAGCGAGACGACGGCGAGCAAGACGCTTGCCATCGTAAGGTGCGCGATGCGTTTCAGCCAGGCGTGACGCGCGCCCAACAGATACGCAATATAAAACGCGGGCAACGGCATGAATGCTTGCAGCATCTTGATATTGAAAGCAGCGCCGACGATGAATGTGCCTAACATCAGGTAGCGCAACTTGCCCGAATAGATGGAGTGGGCGAACGCCCATGCCGCAAGCAGCAACACAAAGACCAACAACCCATCCATCGTGTTGTTGCGTTCGGTGGCGATGGTCACGGGTGTGATAGCCAATGTTGACGCGGCGACGAGACCTGCGCCTGCGCCGAAGGCGCGTTTCACCATGGCATACAACAATGGGATAGATAACACGCCCGCGAGCGCTTGTGGGAGGGCAAGCGCGAATCCATTGAACCCGAACAGGTATGCCGATGCGACTTGCACCCAAAAGCCCAATGGCGGCTTGTCCACTGTGACCGATGCGCCCGGCTCGAAGGCGGCGAAAAAGAAGTTGTGCCACGAGAGCATCATGCTCTTCACTGTCGCCGCGTAGTAGAGATTGCCAAACCCCGACGCGCCCAACTGATAGAAGCGTAGAAACGCGCCAAGCAAGACGATGGCGCACAAGGGCAACGCGACGACGAGGTTATGCTTAATACCGATTGTCTTACGCGAGATAAATGAGGCGCTACTGTTGGGCGCCATGAAATGCTCAGGGCTGACTGACATGGTTCCCTCCGTACAAGATCCTTGAGGTTATATTTGCTCTGAGCATAACACACAGTTGTTCAAATGGTGTTTAGAGGAGATTAGGATTGGGTGAAGTTTGAGAAGTTGGGTAAAAGTGGGAAATAAAAACCACAGACTGTGCTCTGTGTCTCTGTGGGGAAATAGTTAGGGTTGCGTCAGGTGTCAATAAAGGCGCGAGCGTGTGCGAGAGATGCGTGGGTAGAGAGGGATGTGAACAAGAAGTTATGCGTAAAGTGTTTCTTGGGCATAGGAATCCCTCTTGATTCCTTAGCTGCTAGTGGTTATTGTGTGGGGAAATAGCCATTCTCACTTGATATGGCATTGTATAGAACATATTTTCCGCTCTGTTAAATCCTCCAACCTCCATTTGACAATTTCTACCTCACAATTTATACTAGTCGCTCGCAAGTTGCTTTGTGAACTCAGTGACATTCATTTCCCCGCCATTAACCGATTACGCCAATACACATACGACGGGGCCAGCGATCTCTACTTATAATAGAGGAAGGAGTGCAACAAGGGATGGCCCCGTTAGATTAGGGCAAACGAATCTTTGCTCTGTATCGGTGGTCATTCCGCGCTTGCAACCCCATCTTTAATTGTAGATTTCAGATTGTAGATTGCAAATTGACGCTGGTGATTTATGTATTCCTCTCAGGGGACATTCTGCTATTTGCGCATCCCCGCGAGGGGATGTTCTGCCATTGGCTATTTGCTATCTGCACATCTCCTTAAGGGGATATCTGCTCTCAGCCATTTGCGCGTCCCTCTCAAGGGACATAGAGGAGGTGCCACTAAATGTCTAATGGTTCGTTGAATGGTGTAATATCAACTAAATCGTATGCTCGCATTTCTGATGTGCATCCGTTGCCGACGCTCATCGAGGTGCAACTGGAATCGTTCGAATGGTTCCGCAAAGAAGGGCTGCGCGAGCTCTTCGACGAAATCTCGCCGATTACCAGCTTCAATAAAAATTTGGAATTGTATTTTCTCGACTATCGTTTCGATGAGCCGAAGTATTCGGAGAGTGAGTGCCGCATCCGTGACATGACCTATGCCGCGCCTATTTGGGTCAATGTGCGCTTGCTCAACAAAGACACGGGTGAAGTGCAAGAGCAAGAAGTGTTCATGGGCGACTTCCCACTCATGACGAAGAATGGCACATTTGTCGTCAATGGCGCGGAGCGCGTCGTTGTCTCGCAGCTCATTCGCTCGCCGGGCGTCTATTTTCAAGGCGATGAAGATCGCGCAACTGGGCGCTTCCTAGCGACAGCAAAGCTCATTCCGAGCCGTGGCGCATGGCTCGAATTTGAAACCTCCAAGCGCGATGTGGTGTCCGTCAAGGTTGATCGCAAGCGCAAAATTCCTGCGACGGTGTTGTTGCGCGCGATTGGCTTTGGCACGGATGAGGAGCTGCTGGCGGCTTTTGCCGAGGTGGATACGGCGCCTGATCATCCATACATTCAATCCACCATTGAACGCGATCCTGTGAAAGGCATGGACGATGCGCTCTTGGAGTTCTATCGCAAGCTGCGCCCCGGCGACCCGCCGACACTTGAGAATGCGAAGACGTTCATGCAGCAATTGTTGTTCAGCCCCCGTCGCTACGATCTCGGCAAGGTGGGACGCTATAAGCTCAACAAGCGCTTGGGGCTGTCTACGTCGCTCGAATTGCGCGTGCTGACCAAAGAGGATTTGCACAAAGTCATTGCAACGATGATTCGCGTGAACAATGGCATCGAGCATCCTGATGATATTGACCACCTCGGCAATCGTCGCCTCAAGACGGTGGGCGAACTGATTCAAAACCAGCTGCGCATTGGCTTGTTGCGTATGGAACGTGTGGTGCGCGAACGCATGTCCATCCGCGACCCAGAACAAGTTGCGCCTGCGTTGTTGGTGAACATTCGCCCGGTTGTCGCTGCGATTCGTGAGTTCTTCGGCGGCTCGCAGTTGTCACAGTTTATGCAGCAGACGAACCCCCTCGATGAGCTCACGCACAAGCGTCGTCTCTCGGCCCTAGGCCCTGGTGGTTTGCGCCGTGAGCGCGCGGGTTTCGACGTGCGTGACGTGCATCATTCACACTATGGGCGCATTTGTCCCATTGAAACCCCTGAAGGTCCCAACATTGGTCTCATTGGTTCGCTCGCTACGTATGCGGAGGTCAACGAGTTCGGTTTCATCGAGACGCCCTATCGGCGCATTCTCAAGAGTGTGAAGAACGATGGCAAAGCGCTCATTGGTTATCGCTTGTTTGAGAAGGTGTCTGATGATGCACAGGGCGGCTATACGTTGGCAGATGCGGGCACAGAAATTGATGCGAACTTGGCAAAGCGATTGGCGCGGCTAGCGTTAGACGAAATCAAAATCGTGCCTGTCGTGAGCAAAGAGGTTGAACATCTTAGCGCCGACGAAGAAGAGCATTACATCATTGCCCAGGCGAATGCGCCACTCACCGAGCGCGGCGAGTTCGTCGAGTCACGTATCTCGTGTCGGCGGGGTGCGGAGTTTGTCGAGGAAACACCCGATAAGATTGACTTTATGGATGTGTCGCCAAAGCAGATCGTGTCCGTGTCGGCGGCGCTGATTCCATTCTTGGAACATGATGACGCGAACCGTGCGTTGATGGGGTCGAACATGCAGCGCCAGGCGGTGCCATTGCTCAAGCCCGAAGCGCCGATTGTGGGCACGGGCATGGAGCGTGTGGCGGCGACAGATTCGGGGCAGGTCATTATCGCAGAAGAAGCGGGCGAAGTAATTAGCGTGACGGGGCGCACGATCAAAGTGAAATCGGGCAAGACCGTGCACTCCTATGATCTGCGTCGCTTCAGTCGCTCGAATCAAAGCACCTGCATTGACCAGCGCCCTATTGTTTCAAAAGGGCAAATGGTTCAGAAGGGGCAGCCGCTCGCGGATTCTTCGTCAACTCAAAATGGTGAGCTGGCGTTAGGGCAGAACATTCTCGTCGCGTTCCTGTCGTGGGAGGGAGGTAACTTTGAGGATGCGATGCTCGTCAGCGAAGAAGTGGTGCGCGCCGATAAGTTCTCTTCGATTCATATTGAGAAGCACGAAATCGAGGCGCGCGACACGAAGTTGGGGCCCGAGGAAATCACGCGCGATATTCCGAACGTTGGTGAAGATGCGCTCAAAGATTTGGATGAAGAGGGTATTATCCGCATCGGCGCGGATGTAGGGCCTGGCGATATTCTTGTGGGCAAAATTACGCCGAAGGGCGAGACCGAATTGACGCCTGAAGAAAAATTGTTGCGCGCTATCTTTGGCGAGAAGGCGCGCGAAGTGAAGGACTCGTCGTTGCGTTTGCCGCATGGCGAAAAGGGCAAGGTCGTTGACATCAAAATTTTCACGCGCGACGAACATCCCGATATGGCGGCGGGCGTGGACAAGCTCGTGCGTATCTCGATTGCGCAGCGTCGTAAGGTGACTGAAGGTGACAAGATGGCTGGGCGACATGGCAACAAGGGTGTCATCAGTCGCATCGTGCCTATCGAGGATATGCCGTATCTGGAAGATGGCACACCTATTCAAATCATCTTGAACCCGCTGGGCGTGCCAGGGCGCATGAATATCGGACAAATCCTTGAAGCGCATCTGGGATGGGCAGCTGATCGCATCGGCTTTCGGGCGATTTCACCGGTGTTTGACGGAGCGCGCGAGGTGCAAATCGAGGGCGAACTGGCGCGGGCGTGGTTAATGGAGCGGGCGTGGAAAGAATGTATGGAGCGCGCGTGGGAGTGGTTGCGCGACGAAGAGCGTGACACGGAATCATTGGCGGATGATCATGCAGTCCGCATGGAATATCTCAAACACTTACGCAAAGAAGATCGCTCTTTGAGCCTTGCTTCATACCACGAGAGTCGTCGCACGTATCTGGCACATTGGCTTGCTGACAAAGGCTTCAATCCTGAAGAAATCATCGTCACTGACGAAGAGATTCGCAGCCCAGAGGAACGCAGCCGTTTGGCAGAGAAGGCGACAGATGTGTGTTTGCGCTTGTGGTGCGGCGATCATGGACACAAAGTAAGTGCACATGGCGATGCGCGGCAAGAAGCGGAGAAGATTAGCCGTGAGGTGGGTTGGCCCCTACCCACCTCGGGCAAGACGGTTTTGTATGACGGACACACAGGGCAACCGTATGATCATCCTGTGACAGTGGGCGTGGTGCAGATCATGAAGCTAGCGCACTTGGTCGAAGATAAGGTTCACGCGCGCTCGACGGGGCCCTATTCGTTAGTGACACAACAGCCATTGGGAGGTAAGGCGCAATTCGGCGGTCAGCGTTTTGGCGAAATGGAAGTATGGGCGCTCGAAGCATACGGCGCGGCGCATACCTTGCAAGAGATGTTGACCGTGAAATCGGATGATGTAGTGGGGCGCGTGAAGACGTACGAAGCTATTGTCAAGGGTGAACCGATTGAGGAGCCTGGGATTCCCGAATCGTTCCGTGTGTTGGTCAAAGAGTTACAGTCGCTAGGCTTGGCGGTCGAAGTGTATGATAAAGAAGGCAGCGCCATGCAGTTTGGCAAGGAGCAAGAGGAAAAAACGCCGCCTAAGATGACGTTGGGGATGGGCTATCCTGATATGCCGGCGTAGTCGCTTGGTTGTGGGGTGAGGTAGTCGCGTGGTCGCATCATCTCTTTAGGCTATGTGATGAGGCGACCACGCGACTCGCCAGCTACTTCTTCAAGCGCTCTACAAACATCTTCCGAAACTTTGCCACCTTTGGCTCGATGATGACGCGGCAGTAGGGTTGGTTGCGGTTGTGGACGAAGTATTCTTGGTGGTAGTTCTCTGCAACATAGAAGGCGTTGAATGGAGTGATTTCGGTCACGATGCGATTGGACCAAAGTCGTTTGGCAGTGAGGTCGGCGATGACTTGCTTGGCAATTGCTTTTTGTGTCGGTGAGTGATAGAAAATCGCTGAACGATATTGCGGTCCAACGTCGTTGCCTTGGCGGTTGAGCGTCGTCGGGTCGTGGATGGTGAAGAACACTTCCAAGATTTCTTTGAACGAAATGACCTCTGGGGCAAAGGTGAGCTGGACTACTTCGGCGTGACCTGTTACGCCGTCGCAAACCTCGCGGTAGGATGGGTTGGCGACATGCCCACCTGAATAACCCGATTCGACGCTTTCGATGCCTTTCAGCTCGTCAAAGACGGCTTCGAGACACCAGAAACAACCACCACCAAGCGTGGCGAGCTCTTTGGAATTAGAGGACTGAGACATGAGTATGCTCCAAGATAGGATTGGGAAAAAGCAACTGAAAGTCGCCCCTTATGGATTTTCAGCCGAGTGCTTTCGATATAATGAATCCAACCAATTGGCTGAAAGTTACAAGACGTGATTATACCGCAAGATTTTCTATCTGAAATCTAACCAAAAATTTTTCTGGGCATGTTGAAACGGCTCAGAGGGCGTCCAGCCGATACGAAAAAAACCTCGATAAAACTGTGTCGAAATTACAGCGGTGGTGTTGGACATCTGCCTTTGACCTTATTTGACACAAAAAACAAATGCTATTAGAATCGCAACCCGCTTGTGGGAAGTAAAACATCTCAAATCATTTAGCCCTACCAATAGGGCTATTTGAATGTTGGACGGTATCAAGTGGAGGAATTCGTTGCCGACGATCAATCAGTTGGTTCGTAAGGGCCGCAAAAATAAATCCGAAAAATCGAAAGCGCCAGCCTTGAGTTGGACATTCAACGCGCACACCAATCGGCGCACGTGGCGTGAGAAGGGCGCACCCCAGAAGCGCGGAGTTTGCACGCTCGTTAGAACGATGACCCCCAAGAAGCCCAATTCGGCGTTGCGGAAAATCGCCCGCGTGCGTTTGAGCAATGGCATGGAGGTCACCGCCTACATTCCGGGGGAAGGTCATAGTCTGCAAGAACACTCGGTCGTGTTGATTCGTGGCGGGCGCGTGAAAGACTTGCCAGGCGTGCGCTATCATATCGTGCGCGGAACGCTCGACACGACAGGCGTGGAGAAGCGACGGCGAGGCCGCTCCAAGTATGGCACGAAGACGCCGAAGAAGGAAGCGGTCGCTGCGTAGTACCTATTGCATGGTTTGACAAGCTCGCCAGCAATGTTCATAAATTGAATGCCTATAGATGATTCCCTTCGAGCTGTGGAGTAGCACAGTAGGTTAGTAGGGAAGCGCCAGACTCGAAGGGAATTTTTTGCGCTTTTTCAAGTGTCCGATGGGGACAGGAGTTAGCAAATGCCACGTAAAGGGTATAAGAAAAATCTATTTATCCAGCCAGACGCAAAATATAAGAGTGAGACCATCACACGCTTTGTCAATCGTCTCATGTTGAATGGCAAAAAGAGCGTGGCCATGAACATTGTTTATGATGCGATCACGATTATCGAAGGTCGTGCCAAGAAAAATGGCTTCGACGTCTTCGAGCAGGCGCTCAAGAATGCGAGCCCAACGATTGAAGTGCGTCCACGGCGTGTGGGCGGCGCGACGTACCAAGTGCCGATGGAGATTCGCGGTGAGCGGCGCAACGCGCTGGCAATGCGTTGGCTGATTCAGGCGGCGCGCGCGCGCCCCGGCAAATCCATGGCAGACAAGCTGGCGAATGAATTGATGGACGCTGCGCAAAATACAGGCACGACGATTAAGAAGAAGGAAGACACAACGCGTATGGCAGAAGCCAATCGGGCTTTTGCGCATTTTAGATGGTAAGCGGTTATTATTTAGTCAGTAGTGCAGCTTGAACTCGCGCTCGCACAGAGCGCATCAGAATCAACAGGAGCTGACGTTTCGTGAGTGTGTGCGGTTGTGCCGCAAACTACTCACGCGGAAGAAAGTAGTCGCATGGCAAGAGAAGTTCCCCTCGAACAAGTTCGCAACATTGGCGTGATTGCGCACATTGACGCTGGCAAGACGACGGTCAGTGAGCGCATCCTCTTTTATACCGGTAAAGTGCATCGCTTGGGCGAGGTGCATGAAGGCGCGGCGACAATGGATTGGATGCCACAAGAGCGTGAGCGAGGCATTACCATTACATCAGCCGCAACGACCTGTTTCTGGCGCGACCATCAAATCAATTTGATTGATACGCCAGGTCATATTGACTTTACAGCCGAAGTGCAACGCAGCCTCCGTGTCCTCGACGGCGGCATTGTGGTGTTTGATGCGGTCGCGGGCGTGCAGCCACAATCGGAAACGGTGTGGCGGCAGGCGGACCGTTTCAACGTGCCTCGCATCTGTTTCATCAACAAAATGGATCGTGTCGGTGCGGATTTCGAGCGCACCATCAAGATGATCATTGAGCGCCTCAAGGCGAACCCTGTCGCCATCCAATGGCCGATTGGGGCAGAATCGCAATATCAAGGCGTAGTTGACCTCGTCACGCACAAGGCTATCATTTATACAGACGAACTAGGCACGACTTCAGATGTAACCGATGTGCCAGCGCACATGCAGGAGCTGGTTGCAGAGAAACGACATCTGCTGGTTGAGAAGGTTGCCGAGACCGACGACGAACTGACGATGAAATATCTTGAAGGTCAGCCGATTTCTGAAGCTGAGTTGCGACAAGCTATTCGTAAGGCGACCATCGCTGGCAAGTTGTTCCCCGTGTTGTGCGGCGCGGCGCTCCGCAATCGCGGCGTGCAGCCGATGTTGGATGCAGTGGTTGATTATTTGCCTTCCCCATTGGATGTTCCCGCAATCATTGGCACGAATCCTATCAACAATCGAGAAGAAAATCGCAAGGTGGACGACAAAGAGCCGTTTGCGGCGTTGGCGTTCAAAATTGTGGCAGACCCTTTTGTGGGGCGTCTGGCGTACATTCGCGTTTATTCGGGCAAATTGAATGCGGGTTCGTATGTGTTGAATGCCGTGAAAGGCGACAAAGAGCGCGTCGCGCGCATTTTGCGGATGCACGCCAATCACCGCGAAGAAGTGGGCGAGGTGACCGCGGGCGACATCGCAGCCATCGTCGGTTTCAAAAATACGTTCACGGGCGAAACGCTGTGCGACCAGCAAAAGCCAATTTTGCTCGAAGCGATTAAATTCCCGACGCCTGTCATTGATATCGCCATCGAACCGAAAACGAAAGCGGACCAAGACAAGATGGGCGAGGCGTTGCGCCGTCTGGCTGAAGAAGACCCAACCTTCCAAGTTCGCACCGATGAGCAGACCTTACAGACGATCATTTCGGGCATGGGCGAGCTGCATCTCGAAGTCATCGTGGATCGTATGTTGCGCGAGTTCAAGGTGGCGGCGAATGTGGGACGCCCGCAAGTCGCGTATCGTGAGACCATCACGCGCTCTGCCAAAGCCGAAATGCGTTACGCGCGACAGACAGGCGGCAAGGGACAATACGGACATGTCGTCATCGAAATCGAGCCCAACGAAGCGGGCAAGGGCTACGAATTCATTGACGAGATTCGCGGCGGGAAAATTCCGCGCGAGTTCATCGAGCCAGTCAACAAAGGCATCAAGGAAGCGATGGAGTCGGGCATCATGGCGGGCTATCCTGTGGTTGACCTCATCGTGCATTTGGTGGATGGCTCGTATCACGAGGTGGACTCGTCTGAAATGGCGTTCAAGATTGCCGGCTCGATGGCAGTTAAAGAAGGCTTCATGAAAGCTGGCCCTGTGTTATTAGAGCCGATGATGACCGTCGAGGTGAACGTGCCCGAAGAATATACGGGCGACGTGATCGGCGACCTGTCGGCGCGACGCGCGCAAGTCGGCGGCATGGAGAAGCGCGCAGACCTGCAAGCCATCCATGCGATTGTGCCATTGTCTGAGATGTTTGGCTATGCCACGACGTTGCGCTCGCAAACGCGTGGGCGTGGCGTGTTCACAATGGAATTTGCACGGTATGAGCAAGCGCCGAAGCACGTCATGGAGAAGGTGACGGGCGTGGGCAAAAGTAAGGAAAAAGCTCGTTAAATTAGGAGGACGCTATGAAATCCATATCGAGGATTATTCAAGTCTCGGTCAGCATAATAGCCGTGGTCAGTTTGTTTGCTTTTAGTGTCCTATTGTTCAATAGCTCAAAGCAATCAAATACTTCTCAAGCAACAGCAGCCCCATCGCCATTGCCACAATCTAGTGTTACACCGACACCTATACCTTACCCATTGCCTTCAACACCAGCACCCACAATAATAGTACCAACTGCGCGTCCACTAAATCCAACTCCTATGCCACCTGAGGTAACAGATGCGCTTGAATCGCCCCGCCAAATTACGACTCGGCCTATGCTAAGACGAAATTTGACTGTGGCCGGCAATTATGTCGCATGGACAATCTACGAAGGTAATGAATCTAGCGTCGTTATTTACGATTTAACGAAGAACACAGAGCAAAAAATCGGCACTCTAGTCAGCGACGGGAAAAGCGACCTAAAAATTTATGGACAATATATAATCTGGACAGAAGATATTAACTTGCCTGATAAAATTACCACCATATATGTTTATAATCTTGCCACCGATCGAAAAACTGAAATCAAATCTCCTGCCTATGCTCAAGGGTATCCAGATATTTCAAGTGGTATCATCGTATGGAACGATTCTCGCAATGCCACAGGTAAGAAAACCGTTGGTGATATTTATGGCTTTGATTTGAGTAAAGGAGAAGAATTTCCTGTCGTTGTAGGAGCAGGCGAGCAACTTTTTCCGCGCATTGATGGAGGCTGGGTTATTTATCTCAATTGGCTTCCCACTCAATCGCCAAAAACAGATCAACCGACCTTGCGCGCTCAAAATATTCACAGTGGTGAGAATATCGAACTTGGTCCTGCAAATTACAGTGACCGCAATATAGATAGCCTGAAATGGCACACTATTTTTAGCAACACGGTAGTGTGGAAGAGAACCGATGGATTCGGGGTGTATATTTACGACCTTGCTTTGCGCCAGATGCGTCGCTCGGATCAACCCGATACTTATAATCGGTTATATCTTTATGGAAATGTTCTCAGTACGGGTAGTGTGTTATTCAATGTCAATACAGGCGCAAGACAAAATTCCTTCTACTTTTTTCCTGACCGCCCTTCACAGGTGGATGAAGTAGTGACCGATGGACAAACTATGGTGTGGAGTTATGGTGGCAAAGAGGGGCGAATTTATGTGGCGCGGTTGCGTCGTCAGCCTTGAACATCACTTGATGCCAATTAGTCTTGTTGTGGAGCTCCTAACATGCGTTCACGTTTACTGATTGCTCTTTCGCTTGTGACTACCCTAATCATGCTTGGCTCGTCAAGTTCTCCAGAGTATGCGAAAGCAAGCGGGCCGATCAAGTCTAAATCAGGCATTCATCTAGGCAATCGCGTTGGTTGGAATTCAACTCTCTTGACAAAAATAGATGGAGAGCAAACAGGAGGTATCTGGCCTAAAGCAGTTGTGTTTTTGAGCAATCAACTCTACAACATCAATCGAAATTCATCTTCTTGCCTCATCGAATCTGCAACACTCAGAACCGATGGCACGACACTTAAAAATTACTTGCAACGCGCTTCTCAAAATGGTGTGATGATCATCATTCGTGTATATCCATCACCTGGAAATTTTGACGACAACCAAGTATTGCGGACGGGCCCGATTACGGGTATAGGTTATTGCTATCCCAACGATAATCGTCCAGGTCTTGATATAGTTGATGAAATGGTCAAGATTAACGATTACAACCAAGCTAATGGAATCACTGGATTGGTATATTTTGAACCTGCGAATGAACCCAATATTGAATGGTATTCATTTTCTGGCCCTGTGCACGTTGATCAATTCAAAGCTTGGCAAGACATGAATACTTATTTTACCTATGTAATTGGTAATACTCCGGTGAATGTGAAGGTTTTAGCGCCACCAATGGCTCAAGGGGTATTTGCTGAAGGTTATGACACTGATTCTACCGGCATAAATGATCCAGACCCTAACCAATGGTGTCAATACAATCGTATCCTCAACAATGGCGCTATTGGTTATGATGTAATGCAACCCACCTACTCAGGTAACCATGATGGTGTTAGTTGGCACAATTATTGGCGGCTCGGATTTGAAAAATATGGGCGATGTGGCATTGGCGCTCAACATGTTTCATATTACTTCCCAAGTTGGTTGCAAAATGTTTTAGATGGCGGAAGTAAGCCGGGCTTCATTACTGAAGCAGATCTGTTTTCCTACAAACCATCTGGTGGAATTGGGCAAGATGATCACCAGCCACTACAAAACAAGGATAATAATGCTGGCGTTACTGCGGCAGACTCATTGAGAAAATTCATTCTGAGTGAACCTTCGTTCAGGACAACAGCAATTGCTGCATGGCTGCTCAATGATAATGTGAATAGCTCTGGTCAAGATCATAATTGGCACGAGGCTTACAATGATCAAAGCGGCAATGCTCAACGCAATTGGTTTACCCAATGGTGGTCTAGTGAGCTGTTGAAGCTCTATATCCCCTTGGTTATCAGGTGACCAGATTGAAATTTCGAGAAATGATCATAGGAGTAACTAATCATGGCGAAAGCAAAATTTGAGCGGACGAAACCACACGCGAATGTGGGCACCATCGGTCACGTGGATCACGGCAAGACCAGTTTGACCGCCGCGATCACCAAAGTGCTGGCGATGAAAAAACTCG
>CAZDYP010000036.1:0-3487 GCA_964509505.1 uncultured Anaerolineae bacterium
CACACGCTCAACATAAGTCGTCGCTCTATCAGATGCCAGCAAAGTCTTGCCCATAATGACGAGTTGCCTGGTATGTATCGCAGCCACAGAGCGAACCTTGCCCGCCACAGCCTGTCTTACCCATACGGCTTGCCCGTGAAACTCGCCGTCGTTCCAACGCATTTCGGTTGGCTCGGCGGCGATGATGAACAGGTCGTTGTGATTGGGCGTGGCGACGGTTAATGCGATGGGCTGACCACGATTGGCGTCAATGTTGATGCGTTGCGCGCGCGGCAATACACCTTGCCCCGCTGCTTGGGGCCATAACACCATGGGCAACGCGAGTGGCAACGTAGCGCGCACCGTATAGGTCACGTCATGCACAGGTTGCTTGCCATAGAGCGCCGCCCAGCCACGCGCCCCAGACGCGGGGTCGAGCAAGCCCGTTTCGATACGCACCGACGGGCGCGCTCGCGCGGCAAACGCGGGGATGAGCGCGATGTTTGCCCAATCAGGCTCTGCGCTCCGCACGATGCCGTTGCTCTCCAATACAACTGTACCGCTGCGCACACTATCCGGTTGCGGCGCTGCGACGATGGGCGCGAGATGGAAGACTTGCTCGACTGTATGTTCGCCCTCGCCCATGACCCAATCCACTAACACCACGTATTCCCCTTTGACCACGAACAGCGCGCGCGCATGATGAATCGTGCGGTCTAGCGTCGCGCGATCTGCCTCGGTCGCGCGATAGGCGCTGCGTGTAGCGAATCCTTCCCGATACCAACCCAAGCCAAAATCAAAACGCTCGCCCATCAGCCATTGCGTCTCAGGGTCAGGCCGCGCTTCGCGCCAGCTCGCGTCGCGTCGCAGCAGCCGATTCTGCCCTTTGCCATCCACCAGCACGGCGTTATGTCCGCGCGCGCTGCGCCAATACAACTCGAATATGTCTTGCCGATATTGATAAATGCTGGGGTCGCCGATGAGGGTGCGCCCATGCCCGTGCAACACAAAGTTGAGTTTGTCTTCATGTTGATGGCTCAGGCCATGCGCGCCCGCATCGAAGACGACATAGAGCGCGTCCGTCTCCCAACTGCTGCGTGAGATGTAGTAACCTGCGTGTGGAAACGCCGACGAGGTGTGCGTGGGTGGTTGTCCCTCGCGCCGTTGCGTCGCCAGATAACGGAAGTCGTCGCGGTGTGGGAACAACTTCGCCGCGAGCGTTAGCGGTTCCGTGACGAACAAGTGTGATGGATTGCAGTCGTTCAACAATGGCGCGCACCCATCAGGCTGCGCCATGTTCAAGTACACAGCCAACCAGCGCTCGACCAATTCGATGAAACCAGCAGGTAACTCGCGCCCTGTGCGTCGTGCGAGTTCGTAGAGGGTCACAATACCACGCAACGGAAACCAGTGATACATCGGCGAGCCTTCGGCTTGAAAGTCATCGGGCAAGAAGCAGAGCTGATTGACCCATTGCAAACGTCGCAAGGCGCACTGCCACATCCGCTCGGCTTCGCGCCAATCGGGGAAGAGTAGCGCGACCACGCCCAAGCCCGCCGATTCCACTTGAAACCAGTTACTGCCCGCAGCAGCTTGATGTGCGAGCAAGTAGCGGCCCTGCTCAAGGTAGCAGCGCACCATGTCAGCCAACACCGTGTGTTGTGCGCGTGGGGCGGCGGCCATCACCAGCAACATCGGCGGCCACTGCTGCCCTGCGCGGCTGCCGACTTCGAGCGTGCGCCAAGCGAGGAGCGGCTGCCAACGCTCAGGCACGGGCGAGGCGGCGAGCCACGAGCGCATCAGACGTATCCAATGTGTGAGATATTTCTCGTCATGCGTCTGCTGATACGCCAACGCCAAGACGTGCGCGTGATAGTGCCAACTGATGGAGACGTTCGATTCGAGGTCGTCAAACAAGACGAGCGACCAATCCACATCGTCGTCGAATGGATGGCGATGGGTCATGTGAATGCGGAGGGTGAAAAGGTTCTCGCAAATCTCGTCGGCTTCGCGCAAATCAATCGGCGCTTCTGACAAATCTGTGGTTGCGTTGCGCCCAACGAGGAACTCATCACGCCACTGCGCCCAACGCTCGTAGTTAAGCAGACCCTGTGGGTTTTCGCCCTTCGACGACGTACTGCGCCCCTCTGAAGAAAGGCGACTCTCCTGACTTGCATATAGATTATTGTGTGTAGCTATCTCCTCCGCCGTCACTCCCAAGTCCGTCCATTGCTCATGCGCCAACGGCTGCCCAACGATATGCTGATAGTATTCAGCCCACGCAGGAATCAGCGGTAGGTTGGTGTCGCGCGCACGTTGCGCCGCCCACACGATGAGCTCGCTGGCAAATGCGCCCAACGGTTCAGAGCGCAACGCTGGGAATTGTGCCAGCCACGTTTGCCCCCACAACGTGAGTGCTGCTTGCCAACCGTCGTGTGTCAAGGCGCTGCCCAGCGGTTCGAGGTTGCTGATCAGGCGCGTCATGCCGACCAAGCGCCAATGCGCGCTGACGGGAAAAGCCGTGAGCCAGAATCCCGTCAAGGTGAGGAACGCGCCGTTGAGGACACGCACGGATGGCGAGCGCGTGACGTTGAAGCAGTAAAGAAATTCGGCGTGTTCGTAGAGCGCACGTAACACCGTCAACGCCGTGTCGTCGTCGAGCGATGGCAATTCGTCAGAGAAGAAGACGAGCAACCGCAAACCGCACAATGCGGCTAGCTCTAAGTCGGGTGGATTGGGGTCGAGCGTGGGGAGGTAAGGCAATGGCTGCTGCGCGAGCTGTTGCAAGCAATCAGTCACACTGAGGATGTCACGTCGTTCTGCGTCGAGTGCGTCGAGCCATTTGGCAAACATGGACAATGAGCTGAGCGGTTGGGCGCGTTGCTCTGCCAATGCAGTGGCTAAGGTGCTGGGGGATGGGGTGAAGTAAGAATCGTCATTCATTTCACGAACTCAGCTTCATCCAACACAAGCTCCTCACCGTCCGCCATCCGCAAGCGCAAGGTTGTATCATGCACGTCCGCCGTCGCGCCCACCGCACGCACAGGGCACAGCTCAGCGGCGCGCGTGGGGTACAACAGCGTCACGAGACGCACGGGTCCTGTTGCACGCAGCTGATAGCAGGCGGTGGGGATGGGTGCGTATTGACCTTGTTGATGGTCTTTGATCGCCTTCCAGCCTTGCCATTCGGGGAACTCTTGTCCCATCACGAGCGCGAGTCCCAAACCTAAAGGCGCAGACGGAATAATGGAGAGGTTCGCTTGCTGCGCGTCACGACTTTGCACACTGACGCCGTTGGTCTCCACCGTGTCAACGTCCAAATGCCACAGCACTTGATAGGCGTGCGGCACGTGGTCTAAAGAACCACTTGGGTCTAAAGAACCACTTGGGTCTAAAGAACCACTTGGGTCTGAAGAATCACTTGGCTCGATAGGATACAAGCGGTCAACGACGAGAAAACAGGGTGAGAGACGCACGTTGCGTTTGAGGAAGATCACGCGACGTTGAT
>CAZDYP010000036.1:3587-6311 GCA_964509505.1 uncultured Anaerolineae bacterium
AGAAAACAGGGTGAGAGACGCACGTTGCGTTTGAGGAAGATCACGCGACGTTGATGGCGCACGCTGCGCGCCGCTGCGGGTCCATAGCCTTCGTCGTACGTCGCTTCGACCGCATCATAATCATCCGTCGTGCGCCAGTATGCAGCGGCGGGCGCTGTCACAGCGAACGCCTCGCGGCGAAAATTCAAGCGGCGGTTCTGGTCGTGTCCGTCTGCACGAAGCGTGTTGTGGCCCCGCGTCGAGAGAACGTAGCGGCGCATCTCCGAAGCGTCGTAAGCGTAGTTGCCTGCTTCGGTGAGCAACATGCGCCCGTAGGCGTGGATCAGCAATTGCAGTTTATCTTCGTGCTGATGCGCCAAGCCAATCGGTCCGCCATCGAACAATGCCCACACTGCATCGCGCTCCCAATGGGTACGCATCACGTAATAGCCTGCATACGGAAACGCAAGCGATGTTTCTGAGGGAGGCGCGCCCGTTTGTCCGCGCGTGTAAGCCCAACGAAAATCGGCGCGCTCAGGATACAACGCGGCGGCGCGCTCCAGCAATAACGCGACCTCGTGCCAGCCGCCGTCGTTCACGTCGGGCAAGCGACCATCGGGCATCATCAAGCGCACGTTGGCGGCGTGCATCCGCTCCAAGCCGATGCGAAAGGCGGGCGGCACAGGCACGTCATAAGCCTCGCACAAGTCCCAGAGCCATTGGTAGTTGCGAATGTCCACTTGATGATACCCCGTGGACAATTCGATTTGAAACCCATCGGGATAAACCTGACGATCTAACTCGCGCACAAGCACGTCACAGGCGTAGGCAAACCATTCGGTGGCTGCGCGAAATTGCGGATAGAGGATAGCAATGTAGGCAAGCCCCACCATTTCCATGATGAGCCAGTTACCATCGGGGCGATGAAAGTTTCGCAGACGCCAACCATGTTCCCACACGGACTTGTACCAATCTACTAACACATCGTCATCGCAATGAGGCGAACGATAGAAGCTGTGCAAGGCCCACGGCCATGCGCCGCTCATGCGAATACCGGTCTCAATCGTACGCCAGCAGAGCGTCGCATTGCCCGGCTCGTTTTCAGGCACGCTGGCTTGCTGCGTCCAACTACGAAACAGCTGGACGAAACAGGCGGCGTAACGCTCGTCGCCTGTCGCGCGATAACGCTCCGCAAGGATCGCCCATTCAGGATGACGACTGAGTTGCCACGTCCATTCTTTGTATTGATTGAAGGTGGGGTTACTGAACCAATCCACTGTGTCGGCAAATTGATGGGGTGTGCCACATGAGATGAGTTCGAGGCGCATGATGCGCTCGGCGGCGGCGGCGGCTGTTTCGTTGGGGTACATGAAGTGGTTGCCGCGAAACTCACGACGGAGACGGAAGAAGCGCTCGGGTTGCAACGTGCGTCGCGCTTCGGCGGCGAACAGACGACGCGACAAGGCGAAGTCGCCTTGTGCGCTCGCCGTTAGAATGTCTTGTAGTCCTGCGCGTGCTGTGTCCACGCATTGCGTGAAGAAGTCGGCGTCGCTGAGGCGGGGGCCGTTAAGGGTTGAATCTGATGAGGTCATGGTCTTTCCTCTGGCGGGAACTGGAGCTGGCTATGGCTTGATGATAACACGGTGCGATTAGGCTTCCGCTTCACACTGACATTTCCGTTCACATTCCGCTAAAAGACGATCCACTCATGTCTAGAAAAAGTGCGCTCCGCTCACGGCGGATGGTTCGACCAGCTCACCATGTACTTGCCATCCGCCGTTGGGCGAGGGATTTGGCAATTCCGCGCGAGCAAAATCAGGTTTGCACGATTTCTGCACATGAGCGAGACGATCAAAGTGGAAAAGCTTTCGGATTCTGTATCCGAAGGTTTCGGGGTAAGGGGCTTTCCGCTTACGATCTCGCAATGGCGCCTCTATGAATTTCTTAAGCGCGGATCCAACACATCCCGAATGCCGTCGCCCAAAAAGTTGAAGCCGAGCACGGCGAGGAAGACCGCCCCGCCCGGTCCGATCAACAGCCAGGGATCAATCTCAAGGTAGCCACGTCCCGCACTCAACATGCCGCCCCACGACGGCGTCGGCGGCTGTACGCCCAAACCCAGGAACGACAAGCCTGCTTCGGCGAGCATCGCGCCCGCAATGCCAAGCGATGATTGCACGATCAGCGGCGCGGTGATGTTGGGGAAGATGTGCTGCCAGATGATGCGACGATCTTGCGCCCCTACCGTGCGCGCCGCCAACACAAATTCGCGCTCGCGTATCGTGAGCACTTGCCCGCGCGTCAAGCGCGCATATGCGGGAATGCCGACGATAGCAATGGCGTAAATTGCTTTGGGGAAGAGTGTGCCTTCTTTGTCCACGCCAAACGCAGCGACCAGCGCGATGGCTAGCACCAGTTGCGGGAACGAGAGCAACGCGTCCATCATGCGCATAATGACTTGGTCAAGCCAGCTGTTGCTGCGGTAGCCTGCCGCCAAACCCAACAACACGCCGACACAGAGCGCGATGGCGATAGACGAGAAGCCAACGATAAGCGACACCTGCGCGCCATACAACACGCGCGAGAAGATGTCGCGTCCCAATTCGTCGGTGCCCAACCAGTATTCTGCGCTCGGTGGTCTGAGCGCTTTCGTCACGGTTTGTTTGGTAGGACTGTGCGGCGCGATGCGAGACGCGAAAATGGCGGCCACGACAAACATGCTGACGATGAACAAGCCAACGCCTG
>CAZDYP010000036.1:6321-9526 GCA_964509505.1 uncultured Anaerolineae bacterium
GTGCGGACGAGTCGCGTGAAAAATTCGCGCACGCCGCCGCGCTCACTTACACGCCGCTCGTTGATGAACGCCGTCGGGTCAAGGCGGATAACCGGAGTCGAGGGAGATTGGGCAGACATAGTTGACGAATAGCGAATAGTGAATGACGAAAGGCGAATGGCTAATAGAATAGTGAATAGCGGATATAAGTCATTTGCCATCCGCTGCGGCTCTGCCCTTTGCCATTGGCTATGGGCTACACACTACCCATAGTGGATGCGCGGGTCGAGATAGGCGTATAGCACATCCACCAACAAATTAGCGAACATAAAGACGACAGCTAGAAACAACACGCCGCCTTGCACGAGCATGAACTCGCGCGCAAAGATAGAATCCACGATGAGCTTGCCGACGCCGGGCAACACAAAAATCGTTTCGGTGATGACCGCGCCACCCAGCAACGCGCCCAGCTGCAACCCGACAATCGTCACGACAGGAATCATCGCGTTCTTGAGCGCATGCTTGTAAATGACCATCCGTTCGCGCAAGCCCTTCGCGTGCGCGGTGCGGATGTAATCTTGGCTCAGCACTTCGAGCAAACTGGAGCGTGTGAGGCGCGCGACGACAGCCGCCGCCGCCGTGCCTAGGGTGAGCGCAGGCATAATCATGCCTTGCAAATTAGCCAGGAGATCTTTTTGGATCGGCGTGTAACCAATCGGCGGCAACCAACGCAACCACAACGAGAAAATCAGAATCAAGATGAAGGCAAGCACGAAGCCGGGCATGGAGACGCCGATGAGCGCCAGCGTCGTCACGAAAAGGTCAGCGCGCGAGCCGCGCCGCGTCGCGGAGATAATGCCGGTTGGAATAGCAATCGTCAGCGAGACGAGCAGCGCCAACAAGGTGAGCTCAACCGTCGCGGGCAAGCGTTCCACGATGGCTTCAAGCACCGGTTGATTTGTGCGCCATTTGCGCCCCAAATCGCCGCGCACGACGTGGCTCAACCAAGTGAGGTATTGAATGGGCAAGGGTTGATCGAGCCCTAGCTCTTCGCGTAACGCTTGCACCAATTCAGGACGCGCTTCTTCACCCAGCATGACCACTGCTGGGTCGCCCGGCGTCAAGCGAATAATCATGAACGCCACCAAGCTCACCAAGAACATCACGGGGATCATGGAGAGCAGTCGCTTGAGGATGTAGGTGGTCATATAGCAAATGGCCGCGTAGCGTAGCGCATGGCAGATAGCGGATGGCTAGACGCCATGCGCTATCTGCTATTAGCCCGCCGCTATTGTGTGCCTTTTTCGAGCCACACCGACTTGAAGCGCATCATGCCATCTGGCACATGCACAAAGCCTTTTAGTTTTGTTGTGAAGGTCTTCTGGTCAATGCCCCAATAGAGATACACAATGGGCACTTCGGCGATCGCGATCTTCAAGGCTGCGGTGTAAATCTTCTTGCGCTCGGCTTGGTCGTACGTGGCGCGGCCTTTGTCGAGCAAGTCATCTACTTGCTTGTTAGAGTATTGGTCCCGATTGAGTCCGCCGCCGGTCTTCAAGAAACTCGTCGTGTTGCCGTCGGGGTCGGGGCGCCCACTCCAACCGACCTGGAAGCAGGTGTGTTCGGCGTTGTTGTATTTGGCGAGCGCGGTCGGGAAGTCCAACAGTTCGAGCTCCATTTGCAAGCCGCCCTCCGCCAACATCTCTTTGTACGCTTGCGCCACACGAATACCTTCGGGGGTGTTCGTCACATAGCATGAGAATTTCACGGGCAGTGTCAGCCCTGCTTTTTGCAACAGCTCTTTCGCCTTCGCGGGGTCATGCTTGAAAATGGTGTTCACCGAGGCGTCGTACGCCCACGAGCTCGGCGGAATGGGACCTTGACCAGGCGTCACCGTATCGAACAACACGACTTTGGCAATGGTATCGCGATTAAGCGCATACGACACCGCTTGCCGCACTTCGAGCTTGTCGAACGGAGGCTTCTTGAGGTTGATGGACAGGCCTTGATAGCCAAGCCCCGAGACTTCGTCGAACACCAACTGTTTTTGCGCGCGCAGTCCCGCCACGTCTTTTGATTCGACGGCGTCAATGATGTCGAGCGTGTTCGTCTTGAGGCTGTTGAGGCGTTGCGATCCATCGGTCACGGGCTTGTAGATTACTTCCGCGAGATATGGCAACGCTTGCCCATCCTCGCCTTTCTCCCAGTAGCCATCGAATTTCTTGACGGTGAGATGATCGCCCGTTTGCCATTCGACGAATTGGTAGGGCCCTGTGCCTGCGCCCGCCGCGTTGCGCGCGAGGTCTTTGCCCAACTTTGCGACCGCCGCCGGCGAAATGATCATACCCGCGCGGTCCGTCAATTGAGCGAGTAATGCCGCATCGGGATTCTTCAAAATGAGCTTGACCGTGTAGTCGTTCACGACCTGCACTTCTTTGACCGTGTTAATCTCGGTTGCGCGCGGCGATTTCGTGTCAGGGTTCAGGATGCGGTCAAAATTGTATTTGACGGCTTGGGCGTTGAAATCGGTGCCGTCGTGAAACTTCACGCCTTTGCGTAGCGTCAACACCAATGTCGTCGGGTCGCTGAATTCAAATTTTTCGGCAAGTTCAGGTTTGATGGTCAGGTCTTTGTCGAGGCGCACGAGGGGATTGTAGATGGATTGATAGACTTGACGATCCACGGCGGCAGTGGACAGGTGTGGGTCCATCGTCGTCAAATCTGAATTAAGACCCACGCGCAAGGTGCCGCCACGCACAATCGTAGGCGCAGCAGGCGCTTTGGTTGGTTGAATGACGGCGCCGCTCGGTGCGGTGGTGCCCGACGGTGGTTGCGGCTGAACAGCTGGAGCGCTGCACGCAGCAAGCAATAAAGCAAACGCTGCGGTTAGATACAAAAGGTATTTGGTTTTCATGCGGTTTTCTCCTCCTTTAGGGTCACGCGTCTTCACGAAAAAATCTTGACGACATAGCCGAATCGGTCAGGTGTTGTGTGTTCCAATGGTCGTTTGCGAACTTGCCATCACCTCCTTGTCACGTTGATTTAAGCGCGAGGCTTGTTGGGATTCAACGCGTGTCATTCATCAATACGTTTTGTCCGTCTAGTCAGCTTGCTGGCAGCGCGCGGAGTATAGTCCTTTCGTATGGGTGGGTCAACTCATTGTCACCGCGAGCATTGTGTGTGAAGCGGTCGCCCATTGCCTGAGGGAGAAAGTCCCCCATTGCCT
>CAZDYP010000036.1:9626-11954 GCA_964509505.1 uncultured Anaerolineae bacterium
GCATTGTGTGTGAAGCGGTCGCCCATTGCCTGAGGGAGAAAGTCCCCCATTGCCTCAAGCGGATGGCTTCGCGCCGCAAATGGCGTTGTCGCTCGCTATGATGGCGTTGGCAGGTCGTGTAACGGTCACGGGACGCGACGAATGCGATGAATGCGAATCGGCGGCGTGAGGCGTTGCGCTTCACATGGCGACTGTTGAATGCGGCGCGCAATCTCCATGCCCATTGTGACATAACCAAATGCCGCGAAGCCTTGCCCATCGGGGTTGCGCGCGCCGCCATAATCCAATTCAGGCTGGTCGCCGATGCAGATGAAGAAATCGGATTGCGCCGAATCGGGCTCGCGGCGTGCCATCGAAATCGCACCATCGGCATGACGCAAGCCTGTGAGGTTGGTGCGCTCCAACGCAATCGGCGGAAACTTTTCGGTGTCGCGCTCTGGGGCGATGCCTGCCTGAATCACTTCGATTTTTACGAGGTTGTCGGGCTGGTTGTCCGGCGTCACAGTGCGATGGAAACGCCCGCCGTCGTAAAAGCCGCCGTCCACGTAGCGCAAAAAATTCGCCGCCGTGTTGGGTGCGCGTGTCGTGTCAATCGCTGCGACGAGGTCGCCCAGCGCCGTGACGATGACGACGTGAATGCTTTCGCTCATGCTATAATCTCCTTGATGACGATGAATGATTCACCAGTAATAGCCGCGACCAGCGCGCTTGCCTCGCCAGTCGCGCTCGCTGAGCACGCGCTCATCACACAGGCAGGCCGCCGTATCATTCAGACGCAATTAGCGAAGCTGCGCGCGTGTGAAGACGCGGTGCGCGCGGGCGACGACGCCGAAGCGATACACGACATGCGCGTCGCTTCGCGTCGGCTGCGCTCGGCGTTTCGTCTGCTGCGCGCCCATTATACGAAAAAAGAACTCAAGGGCTTGCTTAGGCCGTTGCGCGAATTAGCGCGCACGTTGGGAGCGATACGCGATTGGGATGTGATGCTGTGGAACGCGCGCGTGTATGCGGGGACATTGCCAGCAGCGCAGCGCAGCGCGTTCACTCCATTGTTATCTGGGTGGGACGCGCGCCGCGCGCAAGCGCATCAAGCGGTGGTCGCATTGCTTTTGCGCAAGCGTTACGCTAACTGGCTGCTGCGGATGCAGCAGTTCATCGTGATGGAAACACGCTCAACGGCGCCGCGCGTCTGCGATGTCACACCGCTCTTGATTTGGGAGCATTATCAGGACGTGCGCCGCTATGAATTGCTATTGCGCGACGCGCCATTGGCGACCTTGCACGCGCTACGGATTGCGTGCAAGCGACTGCGCTATGCGTTAGAATTTTTTGCAGAGGTCTTGGGCGAGCCGACCAAGCCATTGATTAAAGCGCTCGCGCAGGCGCAGGATCAATTGGGCGAGTTGCACGATGCGGACGTGGCGAGTCGCATCGTCGCAGACTTTATCACTCAGCAGACACACGATGAAGCATTGCGCCAAGCGGCGACAACCTATGTGAATCATTTAGGCAATGTGATAGCTGAACGGCGCGCAGCGTTTCTCCCTCGCTGGGAATCTATCATAGCACCAGCTTTTCGCCAGCGTTTGGCGGAACGGCTCGCCGCGCTATGAGGTCAGGGATTCAATGTTTCGCGCTTAGCCTTTGCGTCGGTCACTGCATCACAAAGGTATTGGCATGGGGTAAAACCCTAGCCAAGATAAAAGCCTTGCGTTCCGGCAAGGCTTTTGTATCTCTCATGGCAAGCGCCAGCACACCTATTTTGTCATCACAGTGGTTCGATTCAGACGCGCAGATTTTTTACTGCGCCGCACGACTGCCTCCAATGGCTGGCTCTGATTTTGGATATATTGCTCGAGCGCCTCACTGATCAGTCGCTGATAATCGCCGCCGCCTGCGCTGTTCACTTGGTTGCGAAACCAAGCAATGACTTCGTCATTGAGTCGGATGATCATGCGGGAAGTGTGAGGAGTGGAATGTGACTCAAAACGACACGGGCAGACTGACGACGCCATGAAAGCCAAAACCCTCGCGCCACGTCAGCTCGTCGGTTTGCAAGTGAATGTTGGGCATGCATCGTAATACAGCGGCAATGGCGATTTGTCCTTCGAGGCGCGCGAGCGGTGCGCCGAGACAGAAGTGAATGCCATGTCCAAACGAGAGGTAATGCTTGTCGCCGCGCCGAACATCGAGTGCATCAGGGGCGGCAAACACGGCAGGGTCACGATTCGCCGCGCCGAGCAGCGCTGTCACACGCTCGCCTTTGCGAACCTGCTTGTCGCCGATGGTCACGTCCTCAAAGGCGATGCGTCCCGTAGATTGCACGGG
>CAZDYP010000036.1:12054-19679 GCA_964509505.1 uncultured Anaerolineae bacterium
GCTTGTCGCCGATGGTCACGTCCTCAAAGGCGATGCGTCCCGTAGATTGCACGGGCGAATCGTAACGCAACAGCTCGTCCACCGCCGACTCAATCAAGTTGGGCTGTTGTTGCAGCGCCGTCATCTGGTCAGGATGGCGCATGAGCGCGAGCAAGCCATTGCCGATGAGGTTCACGGTCGTCTCATGTCCCGCGACTAACAACAGAATACACATCCGCAGCAACTCTTCGGGCGAGAGTTTGTCGCCTTGCGCTTCGAGGGCGATGAGGTTGCTGAGCAAATCGTGTGTTGGGTTCTTGCGACGTTCGGCAATCAATCCTTGCAGATACGCGATGAACTCCATGCCCGCTGCCATTGCCGCTTGGTTGATGCGCTCCACGTCCTCGCCGCGTCGCGCGTCAATGGCGCGCGTGAGCGGATACGACCACTGCTTGAGCAACAGGCGATCCTCGGTCGGCACACCCATCATTTCCGCAATGACGATGACGGGCAAGGGAAACGCGAGATCGGCAATGACATCCATCGCGCCGCGAGGTTGCGCCACATCCAACAGCTCGGCAGTGATGTCGGCGATGCGCGGCGCGAGCCGTTCGACCATGCGCGGCGTGAAGGCTTTGTTGACGAGCGCACGCAAGCGGGTGTGATGTGGCGGGTCGCTGAACAACATGCTGCGCGCGGCTTGGTTGAGCATCGGTTGATTTTTGATCTCTTGCTGCTCCTCCAGTGGCGTGCGTCCAAAACGCGCATCGCTCAACATCGCTACACAATCGGCGTGACGAAACAAATACCAGATGCCCGGCACACCGGGGAACGAGGGCATGCCCCAATGCACGGGTTCGTGCGTGCGGTAGTCGTGATAGGTGGGATAGGGATTACACCGCAACGTGGGCGACAACGGGTCGAATGGCGGCAGTGTGGAATTAGACATGGCATGGTCTCCTGAATATGAGTAGGGAGATTATAGCAGATGCGCGAAATGTCCAAGCATAGATTGGGCTTTCGCAATTTAATCTTTGTATAACCCCCTGCTCGGAGGTCTGTTGTTTACAATGCCGCGAACAAATCCACGATGTTCCCATCGGGGTCAACGACTTGCGCGTAGCGTTGTCCCCAGAAAGCATCCCACGGCTCTTTGTGTCCCTGATAGCCGCTCTGCACGATTTGCCGATAGAGCGCGTCCACTGCGGCGGGGCTTGCGCACTTGAACGCCAACCCCATACGATGCCCCACAGGTTCGACCCACTCGGGGTTGAAACTTTTGATGACGGCCACGGTATCCCATGCGATGCGATAACCATTGGGCGTGATACATTCGACGTGTCCTTCGGATTCTGCGCCTGCGGGAACCTCCAAGCCAAGCAAGCGATAGAACTGCAACGCTTTGGGCATGTCGTGGACAATCATGCCAATCAGGTCAATCTGTGCCATGCGCATCACCTCTTTCTTTTTTGGCTCTACTGATTTTAGTGTGGAATGCTCGCGCGGGACTCCTATGGGGCGCACATCCCGCGCGGGAGTGGTGGCTGTGACCATCCACCACGAGCATTCTACATCAAAGCCAGCAGACCCTCTTTTTTCAACACGAAGGCACAAAGGTTGCACAAAGACACAAAGATTTTTTGTGATTTCTTCGCGCCTTTGTGTTGACTATTTGGATTCCAGCACGAACTTCGTCGGATCGTCCGTGAAGCTAGTCCATGCCAAGACGGTGTGTGGCGCAACTTCAAACAAGCCGCCATTGTCCCATTGGTCGGGCGTGGGCGCGTAGCCAAGCGCTTTGTATTTTTCCGCGTACGCTTGCGCCAGTCGCTTGCCGAGCTCACGGGTTGGCTTGGGCGACGCTTGCGCTACACCATTCACGATGAGCACGTTGTCGCCGCTCTCCAGATGCACAGCTACATAGGGATTCTGCCTAAGGTTCTTGGCGTGGCGCGTTGCGGGGCTGCCATCAAAATAAATTTTGCCATCCACCCAGACGCCCCATTTGGGAATCACGTGGGGACGCCCATTGGGGCGCGTCGTGCAGAGCCAATAGTTTTTCGCAGCGCTCAAGCGTTCTTCGACATGACTCCATGGCAACAACGCTTTCGGGTTTTGCACGTACCCTTGCGGAAAATGGGGGCGCATGATGCGCGGTTGATCATTCATACGCAACACCTCTGTGTTACATCACAGGCTTGTCTTTATCCGTCAAATTCACCACATACGCACGACTCGCCCTCACCAAATTCTGCGGCGTCATCAGAATCTCTTCGCCCCATTGTCCCGTGCCGACGCCGAGCAATTCCTCGCTCATCAGCGACGCTTCGATGAATGAACGAAAGTTTGCGGGCTGCCAATGAAACGGCGGAATCGAGCCAACCTCGTAGCCCGTCGTCGCCTTCACCATGTCGGGACTCGCGAGCTTGATGTTGCGCGAGCCGAGCACTTTCTTGAGGTGCCCCGAAATCGCGTTCTGGTCGCCGCCGAGCATGACGAGCGCGCGCTCGCCCTTGTCGCTCTCGAAGATGAGCGTCTTCACCATCTGCCGCTCGCGGAAGCCAAGCGCGCGCGCCACCGAGGCCGCACCCTTTTCGATGTCGGCTGGAAACGAGCGACGCTCGTAGGGGATGCCGAGCTGATCGAGATATAGATGAGCAGGTAAGATAATCAATTTTCGCCCCTGTGAGGCAACAGTTCAGAGGTTTCTTTTTTCACGCAAAGGCGCACAGAAACGCCAAGCATGCAAAACTTTTTCCAAGTGACCTTCAGCCCATTAGGTCATGGCGTTCTGTGCGAATACTTGGCGTCTTTGCGCGAGAAGATTGGAGGGCTTGATTCCCTGTGCCAATGCGCCTGCACGATTACGATTAGCGCAGATTCGCGTAGATGCGCGGTTGGTTCTTTCCTCAATTCGTTGTCGTCTGTTGCGGCGACCAATTCGTTTGTCGCGCATACGCCAACAACTTTTCGCGCCGCGTCACGACCATCGCAGCGCACGCTTTGGCAATGGCTGCCAACACGGGCTGTTCGATGTCTGCCAGAAAGTCATGGTGCGTGAGTTGCCCGTTGAACATCGTCTTCGCTAAGGCAAAGAGCTGTTCAAGGCGCGCAGGCGGCAAGCTCTTATAGACGAACAGCGAGAGCGGCGAATTTTTCAAATCAAAATCAATCTCACTTACGCGCCCCACCTCCAGCAAACGATAGATCATATCGTTGCTATCCACCCACGCTGGCGGCGGCAGCTTCGGCAGAAAATCGTAGAGCTGCATCCTCAGCGCGCCCGCTTGTGGCAAGTCGCCCATGAACAACGACAACGGCGCCTCGCCGCCTGTCTCCTCGGCGAGCGCTTCTATGATGGCGACCGCCAGCAATTTGATGCGCAAATACTCTCTGCTCAACGTTACGTTCACTTGGGCGCGATGTTGCATCTGCTGATAGATGTCCTCGGCAGGCACATCTCGATAGCGATGAAACACGGCGTCGGGGTTCAACACGCTCATAAACGCCTCCGCTTTTTGCAGCGCCTGCCGATAATCGCGCACGGTATAGACGCCGCGCTCTCTGAGTTGCGCGTTCATCTCGGGCATCAGTTTCCAGGTGTCATCCAAAAACTGTCCGATGTCGGCGCGCGCGAAACTTTCCACGTCCTTGTTGGCGAACGTGACGGCGCGCGTTAAGGCCGTTTCGATTTCGGCGGGAGTCAAAGCCAACCGTAATGGTTCGTTCAATGCGCGGAGCCGCGCTTCGCATTGTTCGAAATGATCTGCGCGACGAAACGGGATGGTGGCTTCGATACACACCGTCACGTGCAGCAAATCTTTGACGGATAGATAAGCGGCCAATCCTTCATTCAACATGAGCGCGCTCAAAAATTCGTTCAAGCCCGTGAAGGGCGTGAGTCGTTGCCCGAGCTTGAAATCAAACACCGCCAACGTGAGCGCGAACAATTCGTCCGTCGCCGCTACATTGTCTGCAAGATAGACCTCGCCGTTTCTTTCCTGAATGTAGGGCGCGATGACGGCGCGCACTTCGGGCAGGATGCCCATGTCAACTTGGTAATACACGACGTCGTGATAGAGCGCCGCCAACGACTGAATCGGGTCGGCGGGATTGAGCAAGCCGAATACATGATTCAATGTATGATAACTGCGGCTTTGGAAGGTCATCACCTTATGCACCATCACGGCGAGCCGCTCGATGGTCTCCATGGACGCGCGCGCGCCGAGCTGATGAAACACCGTTTCAAATACGCTGATCAGTTTTTGAATTACGCCAAGTTGCATGGAGTCCACCTTTTGCAGAGACCAACAGCGGTATCTGCGCATCACACCTGTTCACTTGATGCGATACAATTCTTTGACCTCTGCCTCCACCAAGATACGCGAGTAAATTCTAACGTCATCGAGCTGAACAAAACAAGTCGGGTCACAGGCTGAGAATTTAGCATGGCGCGAATTCCTAAGCGATAAGCGATGGGCTACTGTGGCGTTAGCATGATGATGGGGATGCGACGTTGCCCCGCGCGCTGTTTGTAGGCGGCGTAGCCTGCATACGTCTCGACCGCGAGTTGCCAATAACGTGCGTAAGCCTCCCCCTTGACTTCACGCGCGAGATAGGTTTGCGTGCATCCTCGCCACGTGAGCTGCGCTTCGGGATGCGCGCGCAGGTTGTGATACCATGCGGGATGATGCGCGCTGCCATAGTAACTCGCAATGAGGATAACCTTGTCGCTATCTACTAGACCGACCAGCGGCGTCGTACGGGGTTGTCCCGTCTTCGCGCCGATGGTCGTGAGCATCACCATCGGCAAGCCCGCCACGCTACTCGCTAAACACCAGCGGCCGCGTGACCATTGCAACAATGGACGATCAATGTAATGCAGAGTGCGTGCGAACAACCAAGAGATAGGCGCGAGCGCGGCGAGGCGTTGCAAGAATTTTTGCCATCGAGCCGCTCGTGCCATGGGCGAAATTATACGCTCGATGGGTCTCAAAAGCCATTGCAAGCCTTTCGGTAGTTTCACCTGGAATAGGGCTTGCTGGTGAATGTGCCGTGTCTGCCCTCACCACTCTTGAAACGCTTCGCGCCTTCCAGCGATTCACCCGAAGCCAGCACTTGCCGGCCGCGTTGATATTCGTTGCGTAGCGCTTCGTCCCATGACAAATCCCATTGCTCATACGCCGAGAGGCGGTCAGAGCGCATACACATTTGCGGAAATGCGGCGAGTTGCTGCGCGAGCTCGAACGCTGCGCTCAAGGCTTGCCCTTTCTCGACCAACCGATTCACCAGACCCATCTGCCATGCTTCTTCACCTGACACGCCCCGCCCCGTAAGAATCAAGTCCATCGCGTGGCTGTGACCGATGAGGCGCGGCAGGCGAATCGTGCCTAAGTCAATGAGCGGCACGCCGAAGCGCCGACAATACACGCCGAAGATCGCATCCTTCGCCGCCACACGCAAGTCGCACCACAGCGCGAGCTCCAAGCCACCTGCTACCGCGTAGCCTTCGATGGCGGCGATGACGGGCTTGCTCAACCGTAAGCGCGTGGGGCCCATCGGACCCAGGTCGTCTGCATTCTCTCGTCTGACTTGCCTGCGCTGACCCTCGGCAAACGCCTTGAGGTCAGCGCCCGCGCAAAAGGTGCCGCCCGCGCCCGTGAGGATTGCCACGCTCAACGCATCATCGGCGTCGAAACGCTTGAACGCATCAAACAACGCCAACGCTGTCGCGCCATCTACGGCGTTACGCACGGCGGGGCGGACGATGGTGACGATGGCGATTGCCGCTTGAGTTTCATATTGAACGGTGGACATAGTTTCACCATGGCCTCAACACAGGTTTCAAGTCACGCCGCCGACTCAGATCAGCTAGCTGATCGGTGCGCCCCAACGCCGTCATGCGTTTTTCCATGAGCTCGCGCGGGCAATAGATGTCGGGCGAAACACCTGCGCGCAATTGTTCTTGGAATGGGTCGCGCACACCCACAGGACCTGTCGTGTATTGCCAGAGCCATTCCACCAAGGCGTGATCAAGCTCGGCTACCACGTCGGGTTTTGTTTCTGCGAGATTGTGTCGCTGGTTCGGATCGGCTTGCATGTCGAACAGATACAACGGGTCATACGGATACAAGCCGCAGTGAATGGTGCGAATCAGACGATAGCGCTCACTACGCACGGCGCGTTGATACGAATAGATGCCGGTGTTCATCACTAGATAGGGGCGGGGGGTGAGCGCTTCGCCGCGCATGGCTGGCGCGAGGCTGCGCCCATCCCAGCCTGTTGGCACACGCATCCCTACCAAGTCCAATATCGTCGGCGGCAAATCCACTTGATAGGTCAAGCCTGTATAGATTTGTTGTGTGGTCGTCACGCCGGGCCAGTGAATGATGAGCGGCACGTGCGTCGTGCCTTCACCACAGTTGCCATGCTCGTAATACATGCCGAGCTCGCCCACCGATTCGCCATGATCTGCGCTGATGATGATGGCCGTCTCGTCGCGCACGCCGAGCTGTTGCAACGCCTCCAGCAAATCGCCCACCTGCTCGTCCACGTACGCGATGCCCGCATCATAGCCATCGGTGTAACGCAAGAACAGTTCATAGTCAAGGATATTTTCGTCGGGCAGCTTCGTCCAGCGACCATATTGCGGATTGCGACAGTTCTCAAAATGCAGCCACCAATCGCGCGCGGTGCGTGGGCCATAAAAATGCTGGACATCATAGGCCACTTCGTCCGCGTTGGGATGTGCGATGGTGGGCTTGCCCGTCATGCGTTCCCAATACGGCTGCGGCGCAAAGTATGGTGTATGCACATCCCAGAAGTTGACGTGCATGAACCAGCGGTCGCTCGCGCCGTTGACCTTGAGCCATGCCAACGCCTTGGACGCGACTTCATCCGCGCTCTCGCTGCCGCCTGGCAATTGGTTGCCGAAATTTTGCGTGAAGCCAGACGAGAACCACCACGCAAGATGGCGTTGCCCAAAACCCGAAAAGCATACCGTCTCCCAGCCCGCCTTTTGCAACGCGCGCATCCACATCGGACGCTCAGGATCATGGTCATGCCCACGTCCCGCATAACGCAGCTGGCTCGCGGGGCCCTCGTGGCACATCACGCCGTTGTTGATGCCAAAGCGTCCAGAGAACAACGCCGCGCGACTGGGCAAACATGGCGCATCGGAAGTGTGGCAATGGGCGACGATGAAGCTCTGCCGCGCGATTTCGTCCATGACCGGCGACGTGGGACGCGGATACCCATACACGCCGAGATGGTCAGGACGACATGAATCTATGTCAATGTAAATAACGCGCATAGCATTTTTCCTTGTGTCTTGGAGTGGTGGTGTAAATCACCCGTTTTCACGTAACCGCTGCGCCATTCTGTTTATCCAACAGAAAGTGGGCGTCTGGCTCAGCTAACCCCGCGCTCTCGATGTCTTGCCGCAAAAATTTTGCGCCCGCAATGTTCGCGGGCCGATGGCGATGCGCGAACTGCGTAACCGAGAGAGATGTGCCCCGCAGGTCAGCCTCGCGCAAATCGGCGCCGCGCAGGTCCGCGCCCTCGAAGTCGCAGCCCGACAAGTCCGCGCCACGCAAATCGGCGTCGGTGAACTGTGTGCGCGTGAAGTTTGCGTCATGGCAACGCGC
>CAZDYP010000036.1:19779-33748 GCA_964509505.1 uncultured Anaerolineae bacterium
GAGGTGCGCTCCCAATAACCTAGTTGATCGTCTGGGAGCAATTCGATGTGCTTGAGCCACTTCAAACTTTTGTAGAAGTATTTGCCCTCGCACACAGAGCGCACAGGACCACCATGCGCTGCGCTCAACGCTGCGCCATCCACCTCGTGCGCGAGCAACACGTGCGCTCGCGCGTAGTCGAGCGACAACGAGGTATCATGTTTGCGCTTTGAGTATGCGACGAAGCGCACAAAACGCGCCTTGGGTAACGGCTCCGCCATAGCGAGCAAGGTTGAGAGCGGCACGCCACGCCAACGATGATCTAAATGCGTCCAGCCCGTGACGCAAATCGTATCCCACACACGTTCCACCATCGGCAAGCGCAAAAAGTCCGCGAGCGAAAATTGGAGTGGCTGTTTCACCAAGCCGCCAACTTCCAACTGCCAATGGCCAACGTCTGCGGCTGGTTCACGTTCGCCGACAACGGGGAACTTGAGGGTGAGGGTTTGGTTGGGAGAAAGTCTCGTTTGCATGTCACACTTTTAGCACAATCCTTACGCAACATGAAATATGACTCGGCTTATCGCGGCAACGTAAACACTATCGTCGCGCCTTGTCCCTCCACACTCTCTGCCCAGATGTGTCCACCATGTTGTTCGATGACATGTTTGGCAATGGCTAACCCCAAGCCGGTGCCGCTCCCTGCGCGCGCTTTATCCACTTTGTAAAATCGCTCGAAGATGCGCGGCACATCGTCGGCGCTGATGCCGATGCCTGTGTCGCGGACGCTCACCGTGACGTGTTGTTCGTGCGCAATGATGTTGCATTCAATCTGCCCGCCACTGGGGGTGAACTTAATCGCGTTGTGTATCAAGTTCACCAACACCTGCTCGATGCGTGCGCCATCAGCCATGATGATGATGGGCGCAGACGCAACGACGGTCAGGCTCAGATTAGCGCGTGTGGCTTGCGCTTGCAAGCGGTCTGCGGCGCGGCGTACCACCGCGACAATGTCTGTGGGCTGGCATGTCAAATGCGCTTTGTCTGATTCAATCGCCGACAGGTCAAGCAGCTCGTTGATGAGTTGCGTGAGCCGATGTACCTCGTCTGCCATCTGCGCGATGAAGCGCCGCGCGGCGGGCGGGTCGTCTAGTGCGCCATCGCTCAAGGTTTCGACTAAAGCTTGTAGGCTAGCCAAGGGCGTGCGGAGCTCGTGTGAGATGTTGCTGATAAAATCACGGCGAATCGTTTCAAGACGCCGAATCTGCGTCAGGTCTTGCAGCATCACGAGATACGTCAGGGCTGTGTGGGGGGAGCGGATTGGCGTGGCAATCATCCGCACGAAACGCTGCGAGCTGCTTCGCTCGATAACCTGCGTTTGCTCTTGTCCCGTGTCTTGCGCGCGTTGCAGACAATTCACTAATTCGTAATCGCGCGTAGCGCGTAAGAACGATTGCCCTACCACATCCACGGCGCGCACATTCAAAATTTTTTCCGCAGCCTGATTAAGTTGCAGCAGGCGTCCGTGTTCATCCACCAACAGCAGCCCATCCGCCATGTGCGCTACAATCGCCGAGAGTCGCGCTTCGTCGCTTTGCAAAGCATGAATCATTTGGTCGAGTCGCGCTGCCATGACGTTCATGGTTTGCGCGACCCGGTTGATTTCAGGCGCGGCGCTCTCGCTTGCTGGCGCGCTGGCAAAGTCGCCGCGCGCAAAACGCTCGGCCGCGCGTTCCAAGTCATAGAGTGAATGTGTGAGTCGCTGCGCGATGACCACTGTGAGCGCCACAGCCATCAATGCGATGAAGACACCTGCGCTCAAGACGATGAGCGCGATTTGCGAACGCGCCTCATCCACCACGCGCAGCGGCACTGCCACGCGCACGACGGCGCGCGTGGTTTGCTCACGCCGCAAGGTCGTCGCCACGTAGAGCAAGTCGCGTTGCGCCGTATGGCTGAAGCGAATCGCAGCGCCATACCCCGTCGCCAACGCTTGCTGCACTTCAGGACGGTTAGCGTGGTTTTCCATGCTCGCGGGGGACTCATCGGTATCACCTAAGACAACGCCATCCGGTCGGATGATGGTCACGCGCGCTTGCGTGTCTTGACCGAGTTGTTTCGCCAACGCATCAATCCGCGCGGTTTGCGTTGGGGCGTCTAACAATGGCGCGATGAGTTCGGCGATGAGGCGCGTATCGGTCGCGAGCTGGGTGCGGAGGTTTTGCAAATAAAAATTTTGCGTGAAGCTGATGAGCCATAGCGCGAGGAGCGACAACGCGCCGACGCTCAGCGTCACGTATGCGAGGACAAGACGGGCGCGGAGGCTGCGAAACATCAGTCCACATCCAAACGATAGCCGACGCCGCGCACGGTGAGGAGATAACGCGGCGCGCTCGGTTCGTCTTCGATCTTCTCGCGCAAGGAACGCACATGCACATCCACCGTGCGCGTGTCGCCTGCATAATCGTAGCCCCAGACTTTTTCGAGCAAGGCATCGCGCGAAAAAGTTTGTCCGTGATTGGTCAAGAGGAAACTCAAGAGGTTATATTCGAGCGGGGTGAGTGTGAGCGCTTGCTCACGTTTGCGGATTTCGTGGCGCGCCTCGTCTAGTGTGAAAACGCCGATGGAGGTTGGAGGCTGCAGCTTAGTTGGGGGGGTGGAAGTTGGAAGTTGGTTGCGGCGGAGCATGGCTTTGACGCGCGCCATGAGCTCTTTCATGCTGAACGGTTTGGTGACGTAATCATCCGCGCCGATTTCGAGACCGATGACCTTATCGCTTTCGCTGTTGCGCGCGGTGAGCATGATGATCGGCACGTGGGAGGCGCGGCGCAGTTGGAGACACACCTCCAAGCCGTTCAGACGCGGCAACATTACGTCGAGGATCACTAAATTAGGGGATTGTGTGAGCGCGGTTTGCAAGCCATTGGCGCCATCGCGTTCGCTCAATACCTCGTACCCTTCGCGGCGCAAGTTGTAGCCGATGGTTTCGATGAGCGCAGGCTCGTCTTCAATCACCAGAATTTTGGCGGGCATGAGGCTATTGTAGCAGAACGAGCGAAGCGTTAGCAACACCAGTGAACTGGGAACAGTTAACCGTGAAGGACCGACCACTCACGATTCATTAAACTTTATCCGAAATAACAAAAAGCATCCTGAGCGGTTCGACAAGCTCGCCATGTACTGGTCGAAGGAGGCGGTCAACGTTACGGATTTTCCGACAGCGTAGGTTGCGGGGTCCGCATGCTTCGACAAGCGCGCCATGTTGCCAGCCTTATTTCGGCTAAAGTCCATTTTTCTACGAGATGTTGTATTCGACTAATTCGCCCGTGACCATGAAGACCACCCGCTCGCAGATGTTTGTCGCACGATCCCCTACGCGCTCCAAGTTGTGCGCGACCCACAATAACCATGTCGCACGGGTGATCGTCTGTGGGTCACGCAGCATGTACATCAACAACTCTTGATACACTTGGTCGTAGAGTGCGTCAATCTCGTCGTCCAGCAGCGCGACGCGCTTCGCTTGCTCCGCATCGGCGTGCAAGAAGGCATCCAACGCCTCGCGCGTCATGGCGATGCTTTTCTCGGCCATGCGTGGAATGTCAATCAAGGGCTTGAGCAGCGGTTGGTCGCCCATCACCACATTGATCTTGGCGATGCCTTGCGCGTGGTCGGCCATGCGTTCCAATTCGTTTGAGATAATCAGCGCTGCGATGATGCGCCGCAGGTCGCGCGCCATCGGCTGTTGGCGCGCGAGCATGTCCACGCATAGCTCCTCAATCTCGAAGCGCTTGCGGTTGATGTGCGCGTCGTCGGCGATGATTTGCTTCGCGGCCGCCACGTCGCGCTTACGCAACGCATCCACTGAGCGCTCGACGGCTTTCTCCATCATGCTGCCCAACAACAAAATTTCATCTTGCAAATGTTGGAGCGCTTGCTCGAAGTTTTGGCGAGTCATAATTCTTTCCTCATAAATTCGTCCAATAACGCAATCACGCGGCGTCGGATGTCGTCGCGCACGGCATGGAATTGCGCCAAAATTTCCGCTTCGGCGCCGCGCGCTTTGGCAGGGTCAGGAAAGCCAACGTGCGCCCGTCGTCCTGCCCCTAACCATACGGGACAATTTTCGACGGCATCATCACACACCGTCACCACTAGGTCGAATCGGATCTCGCGCAACTCCTCCACGGCTTTGGAGCGCGCGTGTGAATGGTCAATCCCAATTTCTTGCAACACACGTAAAGCGCATGGATGCACGAATCCTGCGGGCTGAACGCCTGCCGAGTATGCCATCCAGTGGGCGCCACGCTCCTGGTTGACGATGGCTTCAGCCATTTGCGAGCGGCACGAGTTGCCTGCGCAAAGAAAAAGGACGGTGCGCTTCATCGTTATCTGAACCTTGCGAGGGTTTTACCCAAAGCGCCCCGTGATGTAATCTTCCGTTTGTTTGCTCTTTGGCGCACGAAAGATTTGCTGCGTCTCGCCGTACTCAACGAGGACGCCAGCACGTTCAGCGTCAATCATCAGGAACGCCGTGTAATCCGAAGCGCGCGCGGCTTGTTGCATGTTGTGGGTGACGATGATGATCGTGTAGCTCTGCGCGAGCTCGCGCATCAGGTCTTCGATTTTGAGCGTGGCGATGGGGTCGAGCGCGGAGCACGGCTCGTCCATCAGAATCACTTCGGGTTCAATCGCCAGCACGCGCGCAATGCACAAGCGCTGCTGTTGCCCACCGGACAACGCCAAGCCCGATTCTTTGAGTTTGTCTTTCACTTCGTCCCACAGCGCCGCTTGCTGTAACGCTTTTTCAACGCGCTCACTCACATTGTCTTGATAGCCATTGATGCGCAAGCCCCACGCCACATTCTCGTAGATGCTTTTGGGAAAGGGGTTGGGTTTCTGGAAGACCATACCGATACGCCGTCGCACTTCGACGGGGTCCACGTCGGGGTCGTAGAGGTTTTTGCCGCGAAACAACACCTGGCCATCGAAACGCGTCGTCTCGATGAGGTCGTTCATGCGATTGAAGCAACGAATCAGCGTGCTTTTGCCGCAACCTGACGGCCCAATCAAGGCTGTGATTTTGTGGCGCGGCATCTCTAGGGTGATGTCGCGCAACGCACGGCGCGCGCCATACCACACGTTCAGCCGATTGACGGTTAAAGCAAAGTCTTGGCTCAATACTCGGTCCTCCGTTGATATTTATTGCGTAGAAGCACTGCCGTGGCGTTCATTGCCAACAGGACAACCAGCAGCACAATGATCCCTGCGGCGGCGTTCTCTTGAAAGGCGACTTGGGGGCGTGAGACCCAGTTGAAAATTTGAATGGGCAACACGGTGAAGGGGCTGGTTGGTCCTTCGGGCAGAAAGGCGATAAAAGTTAGCGCGCCAATCGTGATAAGTGGGGCGCTTTCGCCAATGGCGCGCGACAAGGCGAGAATGGTGCCGGTTAGAATGCTCGGCGCAGCCGCCGGCAAAAGTTGCCCACGAATCATCTGCCAGCGCGTCGCGCCCACCCCATACGCCGCTTGCCGCAAACTGTCGGGCACCGCGCGCAACGCTTCGCGTGACGCGATGATGACAATAGGCATCACTAACAGGCTCATCGTCAACGCCCCGGAGAGCAAACTGCGGCCACCCGTCCAATCGCCCAGCGTGCGCACGAAAACTTCCAAGCCCAGCAAGCCGTAGATGATGGAAGGCACACTGGCGAGATTAGCGATGTTGATTTCGATGAGTTGGGTCAGCCAGTTGTGCGGCGCGTATTCTTCAAGATAAACGGCCGCGCCCACGCCAATCGGAAAGGCGAACAGGGCGGTCAACGTCAACAGCCACGCCGAGCCAACTAGCGCCGAGATGATGCCGGCTTCAGCCGCGCGGCGCGAAGGAAAGCTGGTGAGGAACTGCCAACTTAGACGGCCCAGCCCATCCATCAAGACATCGAGCATGAGCACAGCTAGCACCACAATGCCCAGTAACGTCGCCGCGAAGCTGATACGCTCAAAGAAGAGACTGTTCCGCCGCCGCGATGCGAGATTAGGGGTAAAAGACGTTTGCGCCATGGTCAGTCGTATTGCTCCCGGAACTTTCGCACGAGGGCGTGGCTCAGCAGATTGAAAGCCAGCGTGATCATGAACAAACTCATACCCACCGCGAAAATGGTCTTGAATTCGAGTGTGCCTGCTGGTGTGTCGCCCAAACTTACCTGCACGATGTAAGCGGTCATCGTCTCGACGGCTTCCAACGGGTTGAGCGTCAGTTGCGGTTGCAACCCTGCGGCAATGGCGACGATCATCGTCTCGCCCACTGCGCGCGAGATCGCCAAAATAAACGAGGCAATGATGCCTGAGAGCGCAGCGGGCACGACGATTTGCGTCGCCACTTCGGCGCGGGTTGCGCCCAGCCCATACGCGCCCTCACGCAGCCGACGCGGCACCGCATAGAGCGCATCTTCCGAGAGGGAGGCCACCAGCGGAATGATCATGACACCCATCACCAAGCCCGCGCTCAACGCATTGAATGCGCCGATGGAAGGAAAAAGGTTTTTCAACAGCGGCGTCACAAACAACAAAGCAAAATAACCATACACCACGGTCGGAATGCCTGCGAGGATTTCCAACAGGGGTTTGATGATGCGGCGCACGCGGTCGGGCGCAAACTCGCTTAGGTAAATCGCCGCCAACAGCCCGACCGGTAGCGCAACCGCTAAGGCAATGCTTGAGGTGAGGAACGTGCCTGCCGCCAGCACGATGATGCCGAAGCGTTTAATCGAGAACAGCGGCGTCCACTCGGTATCGGTTAAAAACTGAATGAGCGACACTTCGCGGAAAAACTCGATGGTTTCAAAGATAAGCACGGCCACAATGCCCATGGTCGTGAAAATCGAGAGCAGGCCGCACAACAGCAAAACGACCTGCACGACACGCTCAGTCAGCTGCCGACGCAGCGGCGGTTGCAACGAGACAGGGGTTGTCATTAGAGTATGTGTGACCTTCAAACTGGTTTCGGCTTGCACGCTCTACCCTCAGTATAGAATAGATTCCAGTCAAATGCGAAAAAGAATGCGTGAGGCGTGACGATGAGCTATCACGCCTCACGCAGTCCCTGCATCACAGCCTCGCGCGCTATGGGGCTTTTTTCAAGATGTCCAGCACCGTCGTGCCGGGCGGCACACCCTTCTCGAACAAGGTGCCCGTCTTGCGCTTCTCAAAGCGCTCCAATGCGATCCGATAGGCTTCAGCTGGCAGCTGCACGTAACCAACTTCCTTCACCAAGGCGGGTCCTTTTTGCAGATAGAACTTCACGAAGTCTTGTATCTCTTTGCGCTCGGCCGCTGTCTTTTTGACATAGATGAACAAGGGACGAGCGAGCGGCGCATAAAAACCTTTTTCAACATTCTCGGTGGTAGGCAATTGGCAGCCTTTGCCGTTGTCGTCTTTCTCGTCGTCAATGGCTACCAGCTTCAGCTTGTTCTTGTTCTCCTCGTAGTACGCGACGCCGAAATAGCCCAAGGCGTTTTGATTGCCTGCCACACCTTGCACCAGGGTGTTGTCGTCTTCGCTGGGCGTGTAGTCGCCACGACTGGCTTTCTCTTTGCCATTGATGGCTTCGGTGAAGTAGTCGAATGTGCCAGAGTCAGAGCCAGCGCCATAGAGTTTGATTTCGCGGTCGGGCCAGTCGGGGCGAATCTGGTTCCACTTCGTAATCTTGCCCTGCGCCTCGGGCTCCCACAGCTTCTTCAATTCCTTCACTGTCATACAGGCTGCCCACGTGTTAGAGGGATGCACCACCACCGCGAGCCCATCGTACGCAACGGGAATTTCAATCCATTCGTAATTAGCTTTCTTGCAGGCTTCAATTTCGGCGGCGCGAATGGGGCGCGACGCATCCGAAATGTCGGTCGTCACGTTCGGGTTGGCATCGCAGAATTTCTGGAAACCGCCGCCCGTGCCGGAGATGCCGACGGTCACTTTGGTCTTAGTCGCTTTTTGGAACTCTTCGCCGACGGCTTCGGTGATGGGGAAGACGGTGCTTGAGCCATCAATCTTGATCAGGCTGCTGGCAGCAGGCGCTTGGGTTGCGGCAGCAGGCGCTTGGGTTGCGGCAGCAGGCGCTTGGGTTGCGGCAGCAGGCGCTTGGGTTGCGGCTGGGGCACAAGCGACCAAGCATGCCATCAAGGTGACGGCGACCCACAGCGAAAATTTTTTCAACATAGTTTCTCTCTCCTTTAGGTGTGTGAACCCGCAGGGTTTCACTACTTTGCTGCCCGTTGGGTCTGTTGGTTTAGGCGGCAACGACTTTCAGTCGTTGCTCCTTCACAAATTGACGCATCTCAGCTGAGTCAGGCACCACGATCAAATCAATTTCTTGGTGGCGCTTGAGGATGCAGTAGTAGCCTTCCTTCTTCTGGTCGCCCGTGAACCATTGTGCGCGAAAATAGATGGGCGTTTCAATGCGCCAGCCCTCGGTCAGCGCTTGCTGCAACTGTGCGAAGCGCGCTTGATCATTGAAGTGGGACACATTGCGCTGAGATGGGTCGGATGGATTGATGATAGAATGTGACATCAAATTTGAAATGGCAACCATCCTACCTCCTCGCCTGCTTGACTTTACTATACTTGTGTTAGCGTTTCTTAAAGGCAATGTAAAAGTTTTGTAAAAACGCTTTCATCTGACAAACCGATAGCCCACACCATAGATGGTCTGAATGCGCTGCGGCAGGCGTGGGTTCTCTTCGATTTTGCTGCGGAGAGTATGAATGTGCACATCGAGGCTAGCTGTGCGATCACCTTGCGTGCCGTCCCACACATAGCTCAGCAAGCTTTCACGCTTACGCACCTGACCGCGATGTTTCATCAAGTCGGCGAGCAGTGTGAATTCCTTGGGGCTCAACTTCAAACGGCGTCCGCGCAGTTGCGCCAAGCCCCTTTGCACATCCAGCGTTAAGTCATGCGAATGCAGCGTATGAGATTTCATGGTTGATGCTCCTCACGTATGAGATATTTTGAATCGCCACTTGCCATGCGCCGCGTGGGTCGAAGCCCGACACGATACCTGTGTTGCCATCCACCCAAATTTCGTCACCCTCGTCGAGTTGTGTAAGCGCTTCACCCAAGCCAATCACGGCAGGCACGCGAAACTCGCGCGCCAATATGATCAAGTTCGCCAATGCGCCGCCGTACGCACAGACCAACCCTTCGGCGCGATTCAACGCAGGCGCTAACACCGGCAAGGGAAAACGCGCCACGAGAATGCAACCACGCGTGAGCGTTTGTCCTGTGCGCCAATCGGTGACGATGGCGACACGTCCATGCGCAAGACCACGACTGGCGGGTTGTCCTTTCAACAGATAGTTCATCTATGCCTCAATTCCTCAATCAACAAATTGATGCTGCGCCCTGCTACCGACAGCGGGGCGCAGCCGCCTAAAAGGAGGAGCTGGAGCTCCGCGTTCGTCCAGCATCTTCACTCTATCATGCGTTTGTTCGGAATCTATGAAGGTCTGGTAAGAGGTTTGTAAAACTTTCGCATGATTTGACAGTGCAGCGAATTGCGTTATAATCCTCGCCGTCATCAGTCACATACGGACGGGGAGCTCGATTGAAGCGGGCTGAGAGGCGCAGCAGCATTTGGGCGCGACCCACATACCTGATCCAGATAATGCTGGCGGAGGAATTACAACTGTATAAACGGTTTCTTTCACGTCGGCTCAACGCAGCCGACGTTCTTGTTTTTGTAAACATAAACCCGCGCGGCGCTGAGACCGCACGGGTTTGGCGAAATCCATTTCCACCAGGAGAGGTATATGTCGTTCAAAGCAGATGCGCGCACTATTTCGTTGATGGCCGTGATGACGGCGGTTGTGTTTGTGTTCACGCGGTTCATTTCAATTCCCATTGGCTCAGGCTATCTGAACTTTTCGGATATCGGCATCTACTTCGCCGCCTTTGCCTTCGGACCTTGGGTCGGTCTAGTTGCGGGTGGACTAGGCGCCGCCTTCGCCGATGTCAGTCTGGGGTACACGCAATTTGCACCGCTCTCATTCGTCGCGCACGGTCTCGAGGGGTTGCTCGCAGGTTACATTGTTGCTCGTGGCGGCAGTAACAATCGTTACGCGATAGGTTGGACGCTCGGCACGTTGGCGATGGTCGGGCTCTATTTCGTGGGCGAAGCTTCAGTTGAAGTATGGGGCGGACTCGGACAAGCAATGACCGAATGGCCCTTTAATTTATTGCAGAATGTCGTCGGCGGTCTCGTGGGTTATGGCTTGCTCTTTGCCGTGCGTCGCGCTTATCCACAAATTGATCGCTTCAGCAAGCCAGCTGTATGACGATGGTTTTATCTGTCGCATCGCTCTCGTTCACGTATCCTGCGCTGTCATCACACCCGGCGCCAGCCAGCTTGCGTGACATTTCATTCACTCTCAATGCGGGCGAATGGGTTGTCTTGCTTGGCGCGACGGGCAGCGGCAAGACGACGCTGTGTGGCATACTCGCAAACTTGATTCCGCACATGACGGGCGGCGTGTTGAGTGGAACCATGCGCAAGACCGATGGGTTGTCCATCGGTCTTGTGTTTCAAGAGGCTGAGGCGCAGCTGTTTACCATGACCGTCGAGGATGAAATCGCGTTCGGTCTGGAGACGAGCGGCTTGACGCGCGAGCAGATGCAAGCGCGTGTGCGTCAATGGCTTGCGTGGGCGCGGCTGACAGAGTACGTGACTCATGCGCCGCGGCAATTATCGGGCGGACAGAAGAAACGTTTGGCGTTGGCGTCGGTGCTTGCTATGTCGCCAGCGCTCTTGGTTCTTGACGAACCGACGGCGGGGCTTGACCCACTCGGCGCGCAGGATGTGTTAGAAGCATTAAACGATTTGCGGCGGCAAGGTGAGCATACGGTCTTCATTGCCACCTCCGATGTTGAACTCGCTGTGCACTACGCCGACCGCGTGTTGGTGATGGAAGCGGGACGCATCACGTTGGCAGGTGCGCCGCGTGAAGTCTTCAAGCAAACGACGCAGCTCAATGCAGTCGGCGCGCCACAAATCGTGGCGCTCGCGCAAGCGTTGAACGCGCACGGCAATGCGTATGACTTCGTCACGCTCGACGAGGCGGAGAGAGACTTGCAACAGACGGCAACAGAAAAAAAGAAAGAAGAAAAAGGAAAAGCCCCAGCTGCCGTCTTGCCTCTTTCTTCTTGCTGCGCTTTTGAAGATGTGTGGTTTCAATATCCTGACTCAACATTTGCGTTGCGTGGCGTCACGCTCTCCATCGCGCAAGGTTCATTCGTCGCGTTAGTCGGCGCGAATGGGTCGGGCAAAACGACGCTCGCTAAACACGCGAATGGCTTGCTGCGTCCGACGCGCGGCGTGGTGCGTTTAGCTGGGCGCAACATTCAACACGACTCGACGGCGCAGCTCGCTAGACGCGTGGGGTATGTCTTCCAAAATCCCGACCATCAATTGTTTGCGGCGACGGTACGCGAGGAGCTGGCGTTTGGCTTGCGGAACATCGGGTTAGAGGAATGCGCGCTCAAACAGCGGATTGACGAAGCGCTGGAGGTGTTCGACTTGTATGAGGTCGCCACTCAACCTCCCGTGACGTTGGGCTATGGTGCGCGGCGGTTGGTCACACTAGCGGCGACCTGGGCAATGCGCCCTGCGTTGTGGATTTTAGATGAGCCGACAACGGGGTTAGATGCGCGTCATGCTGATTGGGTGTGGCAATGTGCGCGCGAAGCTCAACGCACAGGCGCAACGATTGTGTCAATTAGTCACGACATTGCGCGCGTCGCCGTTTATGCCGAGCGGGTGGTGGTGCTGGAGAGAGGACAAATCATTGCCGATGGCGCGCCGCATGACATTTTCTCCGATGTGGCATTGTTGCAGCGCGCTCGCCTATCTGCGCCGCCTGTGACGACACTGGCGCAACGCTTGGGGTGGGCAAGCACGCCCTTGACCGTTGCAGAGTTTGTCGAGACGCTAATGCCATGAACCCTAACGATTACTCCAATCACCCGCTCACGCCTGCCACACGCCATACAGGTTGGCTGCACACACTAGACCCGCGCAGCAAGCTGGTGTTGTGTTTCGCTGGCGCAGTAGTCGTCCTCACTACATTACAACTCGGCGTGTTGCTCGCCATGTTAGCTTTTGCGTGCTGCCTGCTGCTGACCACACGCCTCACACTGCGCGGTGTCTTTGCCATCGGTTGGAACCTTGCGCCGCTCGTGACGTTGGTGCTAGTCACGTGGCCCCTGTTTTATGCGCGCGGCGACGACGTATGGTTCGCGTGGTGGTTTATTCGTATCACCCGCGACGGCGTGTTGGGGGGCTGTCTGACGACGTTGCGGATTCTATCGTTGGTTTACGTGCTGGCATTGTTGGCGGCAACAACCAACCCAACGCAAATGGTGAGCGCGCTGCGCCATTTGCGTGTGCCTTATGCCTGGGCGCTGACCATCAGCCTAGCCCTGCGCTACATTCCGACGTTATATAGCCTGTATCGCACGGTGACCGAAGCGCAACAAGCACGGGGATGGACAGCGTCGCAGGGCCATTTGATCGCCCGTGCGCGTGGCTATCTGCCTATCTTGATTGCGGTGCTGATTGGCGCGATTCGCTTGAGTGATCAAACAGCCATGGCTTTGATGGCGCGCGGCTTCGACGCGCAGCAACCGCGAATTCTGTATCGCGTCGTCAAATTTCAAACGCGGGATTGGTGGGTGGCGGCGCTATCGCTGGCGGGTTTAGGCGCGTGGGCGGTTTGGTTGCGCTGACCAAGCAAACAAACTATCTCGCCGTGAAATTCACAAACACGCGCTGCTTGCTGCCCGCGTACAACGATGGGCTAACCGATAACGGATCGCTGACGACTTGCACGGTGTAATCACCAGGCGCAAGTCCGTTGAAGCTGTAATAGCCTTCAGGACTGGTTGTTTCGATGCGTTCGTAGTTGCCTTGTTTATTGACTACCTTCATTTGCAAATCGGCGATGGGTTTACCGCTTCTATCCAACACACGCCCATAAATACTAGCTTCTACATCACCTGTCGCTTGAATGTTTGAATTGATGACGACGATATATTTCGCGCCCGCCGGCGCGCTCGGCGTTGGCGTCGTAGGACGTGGGGGGGGGGCATTGCCGACTGGAGGAATCGGTGTGCCGGTCACGACGACGGGGTTGGCAGCGCACGCGACTTTTGCTTGCTCCAGCTTGGCTTGCGCCATGACCGTGTTGCTCAATGCCAACGCCGCCGCATATTGCAATTCCGCTAGGCATGGCGCATTGCTGCGTTCCATCAATTGATCGCCATACGCGACGCGCGCCTGATACAACCGATTAAACGCATCACGATATTCTGAGTTGATGCGCACGATTTCCGCAAACGCTTCGGTCGCGCGCTTCCAATCCGCGCTCCATGAGCTGATGCCACGCAAATATAACGCGGTCAAATAACGCTCCAACTCAAGGTCATTGCTTTTGCGAATGGACAGCGCGCGGTCGAATTTTTGAATCGCTTCTTCCCAGCGCTCTTCACCCAGGTATACGCGCGCCAAACTCACGTACGCATTGAACAGCATCTCTTCGATCTCTTTTTGATTCGTCTTGTCCAATAGGCGCAGCGTTTCCAATGCCACGATGGCGTTCTCGTAATCTTTAGTTTGATACCATTGGCGCGCCTCCGCCAACGATACAGCTGGTTGCGCAGGCTCGCTTGGCACATTCTCTGCCTCTTTGACCACATCGGGCGGCGGCGCAGGCGTTGGCGTCGGTTCCGCTGCGCGTTGGGCTTCCAATGACGCCAGCAGTTGCGCCACCTCTGCGTCTTTGGGGTTGCGTTTGCGCGCTTCGGTCAGCGCTGCAATCGCCAACTCCATATTCCCCTGCACAACATACTCTTTGCCCTTCTGCTTGTATTCGCTCGCCAATGCGATATCTGCTCGCGTACGATCTTGCAAACCCTGATACACGCCTGCTGTGCCAAACCCGACG
>CAZDYP010000037.1:0-32729 GCA_964509505.1 uncultured Anaerolineae bacterium
TTCGTCGTCGTTGGGTTGATTGGCTTCCGATACAACGAACATACTCAACTCTCGTTTTTCTTCTCAGGCGGCGCGACGAGGGTGCGCGCGCCTGTCAACTTTCGCAGCGCGTCGAACCAAAACGGCGCGCCCAGCGAAGCCGCGAAGATGGTCAGCGATAACCCCGCGACTTTCGCGAGCCACTCGGCGAAATTTTTCGGCACGTGGCGAGGTCCCTCGAATGAAAGGTTCCAACCTAACGGCAAATCTAAGCCTTGCAACTGTGCGCCGACTTGCTGCACTTGCGCGGACACTTCGTCGGCTTTGCGTGGCGGATTTTGTTTGGCGAATTCTTGCGCCGCCGCAATGGCTGTGGCGCGCAAAACCGGATCTTTCCAGAACGCTTCAGCTAACGCCAACGAGTCCACATTGCCCAATACCGTAATCAGGGTAGCCAACACAAAAATGATGACTTGCACTTGTTGCCGATAGAACTCTGAGACGCGCGCCATTTGCCGATCGTACCATTGCTCGACGTTGACGCGCGCGCGCTCATAGCTGCTGCCCGCTTCGGTCAACATCATCCGCAATGTCTGTTGCGCCTCAGCGCCTAAGCTGGTTTGCGGCAATTTCTCCGCCAATGTCATCATGTAGGTTGCGGGGCCCGCGCCTTGCGCAGGCAACAACGCGTCAAGCAAAATCTGTGTGAAGGTGCGCGCCGCGATGTAGGTGGGTTTCTCCTCAAAGGCTAACAGCTTGTCCAGCCAGCTATGACTCTTGAAGCTGTAGTTCATCGGATGTAGATACACTTTTTGCGTCAACGACTCATCGCCCAGCAATTGACGCAACCCATCCTCCAACATGCGCGCGCGCAAGCCAACAAATCTCACGATGATTTCGTTGAGAGTTGAACAAATCAGGCTCAACAAAAAATAAATCAGCACCAGCCCAATCGCCACATCGAGTACTGCCAGCCCAAACATGAGTTGCCTCCAACAGGTGAGTTACACATTGAATTTGATGTTCGTCACATCGCCATCACGCATCACGTACGACTTGCCCTCTTGACGTAATGTGCCATGCTTGCGCGCTTCCGCCAGCGAACCCGCTGCGATGAGGTCGTCGTACGCGACGACTTCGGCGCGAATAAAACCGCGCGCCAAATCTGTATGAATCACACCCGCCGCCTCGACTGCGGTCGCGCCCTTGCGAATCGTCCACGCGCGCACTTCGTCTTCGCCCGTCGTCAAGAACGAATGCAAGCCGAGCAAATCGTACGACAAGCGAATGATGCGATGAAGGCTGGGCTCCGCAATGCCATACTCCTGCAAAAACACTTGCGCCTCCTCGGGCGACATTTGCGCGATGTCCATTTCGAGCTTGCCGCGCAACGAGGTATGAACGACCGAACCTTGCGAAGGTTCTGAAACCTTCGCAAGGTTTGGTTCGGGGTCAGTCTCGCCCAGATTGTAAATCACCATCATCGGCTTGAGCGTGAGCAAGCCGAAGCCGCGAATCATTTTGATTTCATCTTCGTGCAACTCCAATACGTTGAGCAATTTTTCCTCGTCGAGCTGCGCCTTCATGCGCTTGAACAACTCTACTTCGCGCGCGCGTGTGTCTTTCTCGGTTGGCGTGCCAGCACGCTTGCTTGCATCTTCTTTGAGCCGCTGCAGGCGTTTCTCGACGGCAACCAGATCCGCCAATAACAATTCCGTCTGCACGTTGGTCAGGTCGCGCGCAGGGTTGATTGAGTCGTTGGGATGCGGCACGTTGGGGTCGGTGAAGGCGCGCACGACGATAATGAGCGCGTCGCTTTGCGCCAGCGCATTGAGCAAGGCGGAGTCAAGTCCTTCTTTTTTGCCCGCGCCTTGCGCCAGTCCCGCCACGTCGTTGTATTGCACCTTTGCGTGCGTGACCTTCTTCGGTTTGAACAGCTGCGCCAACACAGACAGGCGCGCATCAGGCACATCCACTACGCCTGTATGCAATTCAAACTTGCCCGACGAGTACGTGGCGGGTTGCGCGTTGCCGCGCGTCAGCGCATTGAAAACGGTCGTCTTGCCGGCGAGCGGCAAGCCGATGATGCCGATTTGCATGAACTTGTTTCTCCCAGTGCCAATCAAGCTACTGCTAAATCATAAGCAGGCACATGTAAAATTTCGATGGGTCTGGGTGGTTGTTTGAGCACCGTCAAAATGCGGCGCGTCGTGGCTTGCGAATATTCCTTTTCACCGCATTGCTGACAAACATACGCAGGCACATTACGCACCACCCACACCTGCCCATTATCCTCATAGACAAACGTAGTCAGTTGTTCTTGTTGTGCGCTTCCGCAAAAGTAACATTGATTCATGCTTTCCTCCTCTGCCGATGGTTGATCCACTGATTCGGGTCTGGCTGATAAACCGTGATGACGCGCACACGTGGCGGCGCTGAGCATTGAATGTGCAAGGGGCGAGCTTGCTCAGTATGTCCATAAATCAAACAGCTAGGACCATACTTGTCATCAGGATACGCTTCGATGATTTCCCCTTTCAAGATAGCCTCTTGCGTTTCTGCATCGGAGATAGCGCGTTTAGCCATTTGCCGCACCGCATGGTCAGTGAAGAACAAGTTCCCTTGTCGCACAGCTTCTTGAATTGTTTGAAGATCTATTGGAGTTGCCAATGGTATCTCCTTCTCTATTGTGCTTTCGCTCTGCTCACCCGTGTTCTCACCTCTCCGCCACCGTCACACTCGCAAACCCCAACGACTGCCAGATGTCGAACGCGTAGCCCACCGCATTTTCGAGCGTCGCCAGCAACAACGACAACACCATCCCATGCGACACGATGGCAAAAGGCTCATGACCAAACTCGCTCACGAGCGTCTCAAAGCACGCGACGATGCGCGCCTGCGCGTCAGCCGCGCGCTCCCAACCGCCAATGCTCAACGCGGGTTTTTCGAATACTTCGAGGACGCGCGCCTCATAATCCTCAATGCGTTCGGGTGTGCGCTCGAGCTCGCGCAACTCATCACGAATCAGCAATGGCATGCGACGCTCCAACGCGATGGAATGCACAGTGGCGAGCGCCTTTTTCTCGGGGCTGGATACAATCAACTTGATTTCATCCCAAAACGGTTGTCGCGCGAGTTGCTCAACTTGCTCCTCGCCATTCTCGCTCAACGCCCATTCTGTCGCATCAGCGCCTTCCTGCTTCGGTTCTGCATGTCGAATCAAATAAATTTTGGGCATCGCTCTTCACAGTAATTGGTAATTGGCTGCCATCTCAATTACCAACTCACCTTACGCGGTCATTGCGAGCGAAGCGAAGCAATCTCCATCTTCAGCATGGAGATTGCTTCGCACACTTCGCTCGCAATGACATTTCTGCGTAACATGAGTTACCAATTACCAAACCTCCTTCACTCCCGTTCAAAATTTGCGCCTCAGCGCATAACCAGCGGCAAATATAGAAAATTGGTCAAGACATACGCTGCCGTGTAGTTTTGCCCTAATGTGTCAGTGACGACATTCGTGTAAGCGCGTGAGGGCGGCGCAAAGAGATAGCCCAACCTGAAGGGTGTCAATGTGCCACTCCATCCCGCCGACACGGTGCAGGTATAGACGCCGCCGCTATCACTCGCGCCACAACTCGCGCCACTGCTCGTGAACGCGACGCTGCTCAAGCCACTGCTGTTCTCTGTGATGAAGCCGCCGATGACGAGGGTGTTGGTCGGTAGGGGTTTGCGCTCTAGCTTGGGCAACCAACCCGTGTTTTGTCCTGACCCCGCATACGCGCCGCGAAAGAGACCGTTGTGCACTTCATAGTTGAAATCACGGTTCCAGTCTTGATAGGTGTTGAACGAGCTCGTATCGAGCGCGCTGCCTGTCAACATGCCTGTCTGCGGATACAAGTCCAACACACCGAGGCTGCCCATCGGATTCACCAAGTAATTGCTCGCGTTGGCGTACGAGTCAGTCACATTGTCGCTCTGGTCGGTGGCATTGATGGGCGTCGCCGCAAACGACGCGTTGCCAATCACTTTTTGTTGATAGCCTGAGTCGCCGCCCGTCACGCGAATGCCTATGCCTGTCGCAACGACTGTATTGTTGAACACGCGGATCGTGCGCGGGAGATCGTTATGCGGTTGGATATTCACCGCGCTGCCGTTACGATTGACGAAGAGGTTGTCATACAAAGCGATGTTGCCCTCGCCTTGAAACAACGCTTCGGTTGGGTTCTGATAGAAGAAATTGCCGTAAATGAGATAGATGTCACTGGCACCCGAGCCTGTCAGGGGCCAATGCCCGACCAACACATTGGGACGCGCGTCGTCGCCCGTCGAAGCGTTGTTCGCTTTGCTGAAGACGTTGTGGCGAATGATGGTCACGCCATTCGTCGGCATCCCTGCCAAGTTGGGGCGTCCAATTTGATGTTTGATTTGCAAATTGTAACCGATGGTATCCGTGATGAGATTGCCTTCAATCAAGCCATTGACGAAAGGCGCGCCGCCATTTGAATCACCCAGATACATGCCCGTGCCAGCGCTGGCGATGATGTTGCGGCGAATCACCCAATCCCATGTCGGCGTCTTGGTCGAAATGCCGACAGTTTGTTGATCGGCGTCGTGCCCGTGAATGTACAAATTTTCCAGTGTGATGTGATGGGCAAAGCTCGCCGTGCTCTCCGCCTTCACCGCATCTACGCCTGCCAAGCCCATGCCATCTAATTCGAGATTGCGAATCTCGATGTAGCTCGCATCGCGGATACTAACGGTATTCACGCAGATACACGCATCGGCTTGAAACACGGCGCGCGCGCCACTTGCAGGCCCCGTGATAATGATGGGATTGCCCGCCGCGCCATTCAGGTTGCTAAGCGGCAATCCTTGCGTGTACGTGCCTGCCGCCAATTGCAACGTATCGCCCGCCACCAATCCGCTCAACAGCGTACGGTAGTTGGAGGGATTGCCATTATAGACCGTGCCAGGAGGTCGCGCTGCACCCGCGGCAAACGTCGCACGCTCAGCGGCGCATAGCATGACCCACACCAGCAGTAAGCACAATCCACCGTGATATTTCATCTGACATCCTACCACTAACCAGACCTCACAGGTTTTGAAAACCTGTGAGGTCTAGTCGGTATATCACTCTTGCTCGAAATGCGTGCCCAGCGCCGCTGGCGCACGCCCACGCACCATCCGCGCAATCCAACGCGAGACGCTCAACGGTAAATACCCCAAGAGGCGGTCAAGCCCCTCATTGTTCGTGATAAGCAAAACCACAATCATGAATAAGAACGGCGCGACTTGAAAAACGTAGATGGGCAAATCGGGAAACACCGCCTGCAACTGTCCGCCCAATGTTTGTAACACGCCGAATAGGTACGCGCCAAACGCCGCGCGGATTGGATGCCAGCCGCCGAAGATGACGATGGCGAGCGCGATCCAGCCAAAACCTTGCGTGTGATGATAGCTCCAACCCAGCTTCACACTCAACGTGAACGCTGCGCCGCCCAGCCCAACCAACGCGCCGCCGAGCAGTGTGTAGAGATAACGCAGGCGTGTGACGTTTGCGCCGCGCGCAAAGGCGGCTGATGGTCGCTCGCCCACGCCCTGCAACATCAAGCCTGCTTGCGTCTTGAACATCAGATACCACGCGACGAAGACGACGACGAAACTCAGATAGACGATGGCATTATGACGGAACAGCAACTCACCCAACACGGGCATATCGCTCAAGAATGGAATGGGCCACGGCGACACCGCGGGACCGGGCTTGCGGACGAACGGCGTGCCGAGAAACGAACTGAGGTCGGTACAGAGCAGCGTGAGGATGAAACCGACGGCGACTTGGTCTTGCTTCAGCGTGATGCCCGCCAATGCGACGACGAGCGCGACCAGCGCCCCCACGAGCACCGCCGCCACGAAACCCAACGTCACATCGCCTGTGCTGTATGCGACGGCGAAGCCTGCCATCGCCGCGAACATCATCGAGCCGTCCAGCGACAAGTTGATGACGCCTGCCTTCTCGCTCAACGTCTCGCCCACACTCGCAAGCACGAGCGGCGCAGAGTCGGCAAGAATGGAAGCGAGGAGGCGAATGAGGAGATTGATGTCCATATTACTTCCTGACCTTTTGCATCATCACGACCAGCAACACTAGCACGCCTTGAATGACGCCGCCGAGCGATGAGTCGAGCTGCAAGTCCAGTTGCAACTGCAAGCCGCCGAAGTTGAGCGCAGCGAAAATGAGCGCGATGGGCGCGACCCACACTGCGCGAAAGCCAGCCAACAACGCGACCAGAATCGCCAGATAACCATAGCCACTGCTAATGGCAGGGATGAGACGATGATACGTCACCGTCGTCTGCACCGCGCCCGCCAAACCCGCGCACGCGCCGCACAACGCAAAGGCGATGAGCGTGTGGCGTTGCGTCGGAATGCCAAGCAAGAATGCCGCGCGGATGTTCTTGCCAATCGCTTTGAGCTGCAAGCCCCACGTCGTGCCACGCAATGCGAGATACACGCTGACAAGCACGATAATTGCCAAGCCTAACGCAATTGGGCTCAGGCGCAGCGTCTCAAGTGTTGGTAGCCATGCGTTGAGCGGATACGGCTCGGTGCCGCTCGCCGTCGCGCGCCCCGCTTGCTTCCACGGTCCGAAGATGAGGTAGTTCGTGAGACCAATGGCGACGAAGTTCAAACCCATGCCGCCAAAAATTTCGTGGACGTTGCCATAAGTTTTCAACGCGCCGACGAGCCAACCCCACAACGCGCCGCCGACTGTGCCTCCCAACAACGTGAGCGGCAACAAAATCGGCGCAGGCAGCTCGCTGAAACTACGCACGACGAACGTCGCGCCAATCGCGCCGACGACGATTTGCCCCTCGATGCCGATGTTCCATAGACCCGCCGTGAACGTCAACAGCAAACCCGTCGCACACAATGTAATCGGCACCCACGCCGCCAGCACATCCGTCGTGCGCGTCGCGTTGCCAAATGCGCCATCCCACAAGCGCGCGAACACCTCAAGGGGCGGCGCGCCGACGACGAACACCAACAGCATCGTGAACAGCAGCGCGAGGACGAAGGGCAAGACGACAAAGATGATTTTGGTGAGCGAGCGAGTAGGCGAAGTAGCCATAGACGGCATTATAACACAAAGACCCTAAAGGTCTTGGAGGCCTTTAGGGTCTTGAATTCGTAAGACGACTCTGCTGCGAGCGTCGAGTCGCGCAACTCACGGCACAACCTACCACAAGCAGCAGAGCCAGTTTGATATTTGGCTGGCTTTTATCTGTGGACAAAAGATGCAAGCCGGCACAGACGGGGCTGGCTAGCTCCAATGTGAAACCGTGCGCCGCCCATAAGCCAGCGCCTTTGCCGCTCACAGCTGAGAGCCAGGCGCACACACCACGCGCAACCCCGTAACAGAGTCGAAGTTCGTAGGCTCGTTGTGGTTACGGTTGGCACAGCGCGCGTACCGTCGCACATTGGGGTGCGATAGTCAATAGCAGAGTGAATTGCACTCGTATTTTACACGAAAAAGAACTTCCAAAGCGCCACTGCACACTTCGGAAGCCTCAACGCCTGAACACTGAACACTGTTTACTATACTAGGCGCACTTGAAAATTCCGACCAGACCTCACAGGTTTTGAAAATCTGTGAGGTCTTGGCTTGGAAAACTCAATTGCGTTTGGTATATTCACCAATTTCCACCTGCCGCCGATACTCCGCCATCTGCACGCTGCGCCCTGTCACGCGCGCTTCTTCGGCGGCAAACGCCATCAGGTGACTCTCCATGCTGTTGCGCGCCGAGGTGAGCGCTTCCGTATGTCCTGCACGCAACGCACCGACAAAGGCTTTCATCAAGCCGAAGTCACCGCCGCCATGCCCACTCGCCGCCTTCGGCACAGGCACATAAACGGTGGTATTCGTCAAATGATCGTGAATATCTATGGTGTCTTCGCCGTCAATGAACTTCGCGCGCAAGGTCGCGCGCGAGCCGTCAATGCGGATGGTGCGCCCTTCACGCTGCGAATGTCCGACGAAGGTCATCGAGACCGACACGCCGCTCTCCAATTCCATGCTGATCACTTGGTTGTCCACCACGTCGTTATCGCAATGATAGACGCAACGCCCATAAGGTCCCGTCCGCAACGCCTCCAGGCGCGCCTCATCCGTTTGCGTCTCGGAGATGATGCGGCTCATCCAACGCGCGTTGGGGCCCGTGTACAGACGCGGCGCATAATAGGGGCATTCATCCGCCACAACACAACCATCGGTGCAACGCAGCGCGGCCCCCGCAGGCGCATTCTCTGGTTTGAAATGAATCAGCGAGCCAAATGAGCTCAAGCGTTTGACAGGACCATGATTCCAAAACAGGATGTCCATGTCGTGACAACACTTCGCCAGAATCAACGGCGACGACAGCGCGCGGTTGCGCCAATTGCCGCGCACGAATGAATGCGCCATGTGGTAATAGGTGATGTTCTCACGATGCTCGACGGAGATGATCTGTCCTAAGCGTCCAGAAGTGATGATGTCGTGCAGCGTGTTGAAGAACGGCGTGAAGCGCAAGACGTGACAAATTTGCAACATGCGCCCCGTGCGCTCCGCGGCTTGCACAAGACGCACACACTCTTCGGGTGTCTGCGCCATCGGCTTTTCGAGCAGGACGTGATAGCCGCGTTCTAACGCGGCAATCGCAGGCGCGACGTGCATCTGGTCTTGCGTTAAAACGAGCGCGGCTGGCGCCAACTGCGGACGCGACAGCAACTCTTCCCACGACGCAAAGCAACGGTCATTGCCGAGGTCAAAATAGTCCGCGAACTGCGCGCGACGCACAGGATTTGGTTCGGCGACGGCGACGATACGCGCTTCGTCAGGATGTTGTCCAACATAGGGACCATACGCGAAGAACGCGCGCGCGCCTGCGCCAATGACGACTAAATCAAGAGGGATGGTCATCGGTACACCGCCAACAACGCCCCCAACCGCGCCACACTCTCTGCCAACCCGCCCACCCGACTGCGCATCAACCACAACAGGCGATACTCTTTGATGATGCGTTTCAGATCTGCTGCAAGCAAGCGCTTGAGTTTACGAGCAGCTACTTTATCATCTTCCCATGCGAGCTGCCCCAAGCCACACGCATGATGCAACAAATCCGCCGCAAGCTCATACTCGGCGACGATGAGGTTCGCATCAGAGCGCTGCATCTTCTGTTTTTTGATGAGCTTCATGGCGGCAGCAATCGCTTTCTCCGCGCGTTGATACGCTTCGGCATTGACCATGCTATCACCCAACGCGCGCACGCCTGCCAAGACATCTGCCGCTTTGCCGCTATTCGCTGAACCCGAACCCGTTGGCACATACAACGCGCGCACCAAGCCTGAGGCATTACGGAAATTGTAGCCGAGCGACTGATAAACGTTGCCCATGTCGTACGCAACTTGCCCCATCGTCCCCGACGTATCACGAAACGCAAAACGATTGAGCGCGTCCACGATATCTATCTCACGATTTTCTGCTGCTGCCCACGCCATCCCCGCGCCATAAGCATAACCGAGATAGCTCACCGACGGCGCTTGCCAATGGCCATTGTCGCCCCAGTCGGTGTTCAGAAAACCAATCGCGCCATGCTTCAAACCATTCTCCGCCGCATTGAGCAGATTCGCCAGCGCGTTGTCGGTGCGCCCCGCAATCGTGTTCCACGACGATGTGCCAGGACACACGTAAAACGGCACGCCTGCTTGCGCAAACTTGGCGCAATTGGCGTCGAAGGGATGCGTCGCATCGTAGCCCCATTCGAGCGCGATCACATCTTTCGGCAATTCGGGAATCAGCTCAGGATGATGAAGGATGATGTCGCCCCAGAACTGCATCGTGCGCCCACGCTTTTTGACCTCGTCATAAATTTTCAACAGGAAGTCGAGATATACACGCCCCACGCCGCGCTTTTCCGCTTCGGCTTTGCTGCGGTCTTTGCCCAGGTCCATCGTCTCGTCGCAACCGACGTTGACCAGGCGCGACGAAAAATTCGGCAGCAGTTCATCGAACATATCGCGCACGAGTTGAAGGCTGCGCGGGTCGAGCGGGTTGAGCGTGAACGGCTCATCAAAATGGCCCCAAGCCGTGTCGCAACCATTGGGCGCTTCGGATAGGTCACGATACTCTGGCAGCGTCAGCCAGCGTCGCAAGTGTCCAAACGAATTTTGATTTGGCACCAGGTCAATGTAACGACGCTTGCAATACGCATCGAGTTCGAGTATCTCTTCTTCAGTCATCGGTGAAGCCATCGCCCACACTTTAGGATGTTTGCGATAGGTGAAGGTATGTTCGGTGTAGAGTTGAAACTCGTTGATCTTCCACGACGCCAACATATCCACGAGCGCATAGAGCGTGTCCATCGTCGGCACACGATCGCGCGAGATGTCGAGCATCACGCCGCGCGCGGGGAAATCAGGATAATCGTTGATGTGAAGGCAAGGCAATGTGCTTGGCACAATCGGTTGCGGTACGCTCTTCGCTGTAGTGGACTTTGAACTTTGAACTTTGGACTTTGGATTTTGAACTTTAGGATTTTCTGGTTGCGCGGCGTTTTCCAAAATTTGAATGAGTGTGCAGACGCCATAGAACACGCCCGCATTATCGTGCGCGACGATGGTGATAGCGTCGGGGGTGATGGTGAGCTCGTAGCCTTGCGCGTGCGTCACTTGCGCTGAGTCAACACGCAATGTCACACCCGTATCTTGTGCGGGTGCAGTGGCGGCGAGCGCCCAATCCACGCGCGCAAGGTTGGACAACGCCATTTGCAAGCGTTGCGCCGATAACAGCAAATCGCCCGCTTGCTCAGCCTGCAAGACGATGCGCTTGTTGGCTTTCAGCAGGTAGGAGCCGCTAGTGAATTTCAGCTCGCGCGGCATGGGTAAAAGCGTGAGAGAGTTCATCGTAATCCTTTGAGAGAGAATTTGAGCATTGATCGCATTGATCGCGCAGGAGTTCAACTCCTGCGCGCGGTTGGTGCGGGAGTGCAACCCCCACACCAACACCCTGTAAGCAAATCGGCAAGGACATTAAATCACAAAGACGCCCCGCACACAAAGATTTGAAAACCCGCAGGGTCTCAAAGACCCTGCGGGTTTGAGCCTTGACGTTTCAGATTTCACGCTCTACGCATTAAAATGGTTTTCCATAAACCTATGAACCCATCACTCACCTACCTCTCACTCTCCCCTATCGAGCTCCAAGCCCATGCCAAAGTGCGGTTGGAAATTTTGCCTGACTTACCCGCACTCTTCACACACTTCGCGCGCAGCCTCGCCGACGAAATCCAAACAAACAACGCGGCGAATCGTCCCACGCGGCTCATCTTGCCTGTCGGTCCCGTTGACCACTATCCCATCCTCGTCCGTATTTGCAACGCGGAACGCATCAGTTGGCGCAACGTCTTCACGTTCAACATGGACGAGTATTGCGATTGGCAAGGGCGCGCCGTGCCGCTTGATCATCCGCTTAGTTTTGAAGGCTTCATGCGCGAAACCGTGTTCAAGCAACTCGATGCTGAATTGCGTATCCCCGACGACCACATCCATTTCCCTGACCCAGTGCAGCTTGACCGCATCAGTCAACGCATTCACGAACTTGGCGGCATTGATACGTGCTACGGCGGCGTGGGTTATCATGGGCACGTCGCGTTCAACGAGCCGCCCATCTCACGTTGGTACAAACTGACGCCCGACGAGTTGCGCAACTCGTTGACGCGCGTCCTGCCGCTCGCGCCTGAGACGATTGTGATGAACAGCATTCGCGCGACGGGCGGCAACCCCGCTGCGCTGCCGCCGATGGCAGTGACGTTGGGCATGCGCGATATTTGGCAAGCGCGCCGCATCCGTTTGTATTGTCAGGGCGGCGTATGGCAACGCACCGTGCTACGCATCGCAGTCATGGGTGACGAGGACGTGGACTATCCTGTGACGTTGTTGCAAGGTCATTCCGATTACATGCTCATCACCGACACGAACACGGCGCAACCACCCACTCCTTCGATCAAAGCCTGAAATACGTATCCAGTTTCCAGTGTTCAGTGTTCAGTATTCAGGTGTGCGTCCAAAATACTGGCTACTGACTACTGACTACTGGATACTGCCTTCTATGTCACTCGACTTCTCCTCCTTCTCCTCTCGTCCCATCTTGGATGGTCACGTCCACGTCTGGGCGAATTGTGATGTGTCTGCGTTGTGGGAGACGTTGACGCGAACAGGCGCGCAACGCTGCAACGTGTTGGCAATCGGCGACGTGCAAGCGGCAGGCACCTACAACGCCGCTGCGTTGCGCTTCAAAGCTGCCGCTGAGGGCCGCGCGTATTGTTTTGGCGGATTGGATTATGCGACACACGCGCGCGGCGAAATCATGCGCCCTGACGAGCTCGTGCAACAGGTTGAGCAATTGTGGGCATTGGGGTTCGATGGCGTGAAGATGTGGGAGGGCAAGCCGTCGGTCTATGTGTCGCTGCCAGACCGTTTGGAGGGCGCGGTGTATGCGCCTTTTTTCGCGTGGCTGGAGGCGCATGAGTTTCCATTATTGCTGCACATCGCCGACGCGCCGCGCTTGTGGGACGCTGCGCGCGTTGGGCTGGAGCGTTGGCTGTACGTGGGCGCTCAATATCCCACACGCCAAGCCCTGTATGCCGAGTTGGAACGCATCTTGGCGCGACATCCGCGCTTGCGGCTCATCGTCGCGCACTTGGGCTTTTGGTGGAATGAGTTGGACGAGGCGGCGCGCTTTCTCGACGCGCATCCGACGACGATGTTTGATTTGACGCCGGGGGTCGAAGGCTTCGTGCAGCTCAGCGAAAATGTAGCAGCGGCGCGCGCGTTTTTCTTGCGCTACCAAGACCGCTTGATTTATGGCACCGACATCGGCGCAGGCGTCGCCGTCGGCGCAACGACCACTTTCGACGGCGAGCGCGAAGCAGGACAAGCGTGGCTCGTGCGCGCGTTCCTCGAAACCGATTGGGCTGTGCCATTGCCGCCGGGCGTCGGCACGATTACGAATTTGTTTGCGGGGCGACATGTGTGTGGGCTTGCGCTGCCTGATGAGGTCTTGCAAAAAATTTACGTGGAAAATTTTGAGCGGATGGTGGAAGTAAAAAGTAAAAAGTAGAAAGTATCAGGGCACACCAATACTTTTTACTCTTTACTTCTTAGACTTGTATAATGAGCGCGCAGGAGGTGTGGTATGCCGTCACCCTTTCCGGGCATGGACCCGTTTTTAGAAGATTCGGAGATTTGGCCCGACTTTCATCACTCACTGGCTGAGGAAATCAAAGGCCAACTCAACGCACAGATCGGGCCCAAATACTATGCCAATGTCGAAATACACAATGTGCCGCGCGAGACCGAGATTGACATTACCAAGCCTGATAGAATACGCCCCGATGTCGGCGTCTTTCTGCCCTTGGATGTCGTAGCGGAACCGATGACTAGCGGCGCTGCGGCAGCGATTACGCCCGCGCCGCTGTTGCGGACCGCCGTGTTGAGTGTGCGTTTGCGCGCGGTGCGTATTTACAAGACGAAAACCAGCGAACTCGTTACCACTATCGAAATTCTCTCACCATACAATAAACGCTCTGGCGAAGGCGTCGAGCAATATCGTCTCAAGCGCCTACAGTTGCTCAATTCGGCGGCGCATCTGGTCGAGCTCGATTTGTTGCGCGGTGGGCTGCGCCCCGGCTTTGAAATAGAAGAGGAGCCGCTCGACACCGATTACGTGCTACTCGTCAATCGCGCAGGATTTAGTCGCGTGTCCGAGATTTGGCCCCTGGCTCTGAATGAGCCTTTTCCTGTGCTTCCTGTGCCGCTGTTGGAACCTGATCCTGATGTGCCATTAGAATTAGGCGCCGCGTTGCGTGCAGTGTACACACGCTCGGGTTACGCTTGGCGCATTGACTATCGCCAGCCTGTGCCGTCGCCCGAACTGCGCCCGGCGATGGCGGCTTATGTCAGGGAGTTGTTGGCAGCATACAGTCGAGCATAAATGAAGACAATCAGATAGCACCCATCTCGCGCTGGTTATGCAACTTGTGAATGCCCTTGTTGCGTCACCCCCTCCACCCTCCCTCGATACTCTCTCATCTCCACCACCCGCCCCGTCACGCGCGCTTCCTCTGCCGCGAACGCCATCAAGTGACTCTCCATGCTGTTGCGCGCAGAAGTCAAGATGTCTTGTTGAGGATTGCTCAATGCCTCAATGAACGACTGTAACAGCGCGTAATCCCCGCCACCATGTCCGCCCGCGTGCGCGACAATCGGCACGCGCTCCATCGTATTCGTCAGATGATCGTGTATCTCGATTTCGTATTCGCCGCGCATCTCCGAGAAGCGCCCTCGCAACGTTGCGCGCGAACCATCCACGCGAATCGTGCGCGCGCCCAGATGCGAATGCCCCATGAACGTCATGGAGACCGAGACGCCACTTTCCATTTCCATGGCAATTACTTGATGATCAACCACATCGTTGTCGCAGTGATACACACACCGCCCATAGGGTCCCATGCGTAACGCTTCTCGTCGTGCTTCTTCCGTATGAACGTCGCTGACGACGGCGCTGGGCCAGCGATCGGGCGGCCCGCTGTAAATGCGCGGCGCATAGAAGGGACATTCGTCTGCGACGGGACACCCCTCCATGCAATACAACGGCGCACCGTGCGGCGCATGCTCTGGGCGAAAGTGTCGCAACGAGCCAAACGAGCTCAGTCGTTTCACGGGACCATGATTCCAATACACGATATCCAGATCGTGACAACACTTGGCGAGGATGAGCGGCGAGCCCGAGCGTTGCGCGTTGCCCCATTTGCCGCGCACGAACCCATGCGCCGTATGCCAGTAATAGATATTCTCACGATGCTCAACCGAGATGACTTGACCGAGCCGCCCCGATTCAATGATGCGATGTAACGCGCTGAAGAATGGCGTGAAGCGCAGGACGTGACAGATTTGCAACATACGCCCCGTGCGTTCGGAGGCTTGCGTCAAACGCACGCACTCTTCAGGCGTTTGCGCCATCGGCTTTTCGAGCAGCACGTGATAGCCACGCTCCAACGCGGCGACGGTGGAGGTCACATGCAACGGGTCTTGCGTAAGGTTCAACAACGCGGGCGCGAGTTGCGGACGCTCAAGCAATGCTTCCCACGACTCGAAACATTGCGAATCGTCAAGGTCGAAACGCGCGGCAAACTGTTGGCGACGAACAGGATTCGGCTCGGCGACGGCGACGACGCGCGCCTGCTCAGGCTGCGCCGCGAGATAGGGTCCATACGCCAGCTGTGCGCGCTGCCCCGCGCCGATGACGACAAGTTCAAGTGGTGTAGTCATAGTTATCGCTGATTGAGTGGTAGTCCGCGTAAGGTGGACTTTGTTATGAGCTTTCAAAACCACAGAGGCACAGCGGACACAGAGTTTTTGTTTCCTCTGCGTTCTTTGTGCCTCTGTGGTAAATTATTTTTTCGCGCTATTTCGCGCTATTTCGCGCACTTCGCGCTCTACTTCGCTTTCAACTGCCCTGTCATAATCAGAATCACGGTGAAGTTGTCGGTGCCGTGACTGTTCTTGAAGATGGGATCGCTGGCGGGCGTCCAATCCACGCGTGTGCTGAGCATCGGATTGTTGCCATAGCGTTCCCAAATCGGAATCTGCGGCAAGAGTTCGTTGTAGATGAGCGCGAGCTTGCTGACGGTTGGTTTCTGTGTAGCTACGTTGGTGCCTACGCCTGTCTCAATCGTCAATTTCTCAAGGTCAACTTCGCCGCCCGCGATTTTGCTTTGCTGCTTCAACGGGAAGTTCATGCCTTTACCCGTCGTGGTGCGGACGTAGTTGTACGAGAACAGGTTGGCTTCATACGAGTAGAATGGGTGTGGGTTACCCGTGCCCCAGTTGCGGAACGCCAGCACGAATTTGCTCGCTTGCACATCCGCCAACTGTTGCGCCGATTGCACGCCGCGAATGGTGATCTTGATGCCGCCCTTCGTCAAGGCTGACGCGATGACTTCGGCGCCCGCCGACCAGTCGGCAAAGTCCGACGGCACGATCATCTCGTAGTCCATCTTCTTGCCTTTGTCGTCCACCCAGATGCCATCGGCGCCCTTCGTGAAGTTGATGCTCTTCAACAACGCTTCAGCTTTCGCCACGTCGTAATCGTAGGTGTTCAACTTCTTGATGTCATCCGCCGACATCCACAGCGGCACCAAGTTGTCGCTCATGCCCGCCATGTACTTCACCGGCACGCCCGAATCGCCCAACGCGACGGCGCCCGCATCGGGACGCTTCATCAAGTGCGCCATTGCTTGCCGCACTTCGACTTTGGCGAAGGGATAGACATCGTAGTTGAAGACGAGCGCCGGACCCGTGAACAACGGCGAGCGTTGGATGCGGATTTGTTTTTCGATGAACGATTTTTCCGTCGCGGGTGGGAAGCCGTGCGTCGCATAGTCCACATCGCCTGACAACACCAACGGCGTGATGGCGGCGGTCTCGCCTTGATAGATGAGCAACTTGTCGAACTGCACCGTGTTCGCATTCCACGCATTCGGGTTCTTCACAAGCGTCACTTGCGACTCGGTCAGCGTCTTCAAGTCCATCACGTAGGGTCCGCTCGAAACAATTTCCTTTGGGCGGAAATCGTTCAGCTCTTTGACCAGCGCTTTGCCCTCGTCGCTGTTCTGGTCTTTGCCCGCAGCGAACAACGCGGCAGCTTTGGCGCCAATCGCGCCGTAGGTCGCGTCGTCACGGATGTAGGTTGAGCGCAAGATAAGGCGCTCCAACAGATTCGACTGCGTGCCGACGGTGAAGACGATGTTCTTATCGTCTTTCGCTTCAACCTTCGTGATGTACTTCCACACCGCTTGGTTAAGCAAACGCGCGATGTTGAACGTGGTCACAACATCTTTCGAGGTGACGGGCTTGCCATCGCTCCACTTCGTATCGCGCAAGGTGACCTCGAAGGTTGCGCCCTTGTTCTCCCACTTGGTCGCAAGCATAGGAATGTAGCTGTTATCCGCCCATTTGTAAAGCGCAAAGGGCACAGTCTGCATATCCTGATAGACGCCCAAACAGATGCACTTAGCCGGGCTGAACGTGTTGAAGTGGCCATCGGGTGGCATGTTGTAGGGCCACGCGCCATGGAACTCGGTCGCTTTCTTCGGCGCGGCGGTTGGTTGCGTGACTGCGCCTGTGCTAGTCGTCGGCTGCGCGACGGGCGCGGTTGCGACAGCGGCAGGGGCAGGCGCGGTGGTCGGCGCTGGAGTGGCCGCGGGACCACACGCAACCAGTGCCAATGCCAACGCAATGAACAACATCATCATTTTAGTTTTCATGTAGCTTTCTCCTCCTAAGAAGTAACGAATCGTTGGTAATTAGTCATGGGTAATTGGAGTGTTAGCGCAGGCTCTCACCTCCTTTCTAAAAATTAGGAGTTACGCAGTTGGATCCGCTTCACCGTGAAGAGGCGAAGGGTGCGAAGAAAAACAAAAAGAATTCTTCGCGTGCTTACGTATCTTCGCGGTTCAACCGCATAATGCCTAAAGATGTGAAAGAGAAAAAAGAAAGAGGCAAGAAGAAAGAAAGTCTGGCTCTTTCTACTTTTTTCGCTATGACTTCGCTTTGACGATGAGGACAATCATGCCTAAAAACAGCAACGCCATGCTCAACGTCAAGCACGATACGGCAAACTCAGGGCTCTCGCGGTCAACGACGAGCAACAAACCGCCCGCCGTGACGACGAGGAAGATGCCAATGCGAAAACCTGCTTGCCCAAGTCGTGGGTCTATCATCAATTCGACCAAATTCTGCGGGTGTTACGCAAGTAATTTCGGTCACAGCCGGTGTATGGGCAAGTTTTTAACTTGCCCACGCGAACAAGTTAAAAACTTGTCCTACGCCTGCCTGCGCGCAACGACATGACACGCCACCTCGCGCCCATTTACCGCATACAATGACGGCACCTGCCCATCACACAAACCCGCTTCAAACTGTGGACAACGCGGATGAAACGCGCATCCGCGCGGAATGCTGAGCAGGCTCGGAATCTCCAACGAGCGCAGTTGCACACGCTCTTTGGTGCGCGTCACTTGTGGGTCGGCTTCGGGAATGGCGGATAGTAACGCACGCGTGTACGGATGCAACGGCGACGCAATGAGCGGCAACGCGCCCGTCACCTCGACAATGCGCCCTAAGTACATGACGGCGATGCGTCCCTCACGCGCGAAGTATTTGGCAATCGCCAAATCGTGCGTGATGAAGAGGAACGTCATGCCGAGTTGCTGCTTCAAGCGAGTCAATGTGTTCAGCAACGAAATGCGAATCGAAACATCCACCATCGAGACCGCTTCGTCGCACACGATGAACTGCGGATTGACAGTGAGGGCGCGAGCAATCGAAACGCGCTGGCGCTGCCCCCCGCTCAACTGATGCGGATACTTGTCCACGAAATCGGCGGCGGGCGTCAGGTCAACCAGCTCCAACAATTGCCGAATGCGCTCGCGCGCCTGCGTTTCACTTTTGACCAAGCCATGCCGATACAACGGGAAGGATAAAATCTGCCCGACAGTGTGCGTGGGATTGAGCGAGGCATACGGATCTTGATGGATAATTTGCACACGCTGGCGATACCGCGTGAAATCGGCTGGCGCCATCGTCCAGATGTCTTTGCTGCCAAACAAAATGCGTCCGCTCGTCGGCTTTTGCAAACCCGCCACCAGCTTACCTGTCGTTGTTTTACCACAACCGCTTTCGCCAACCAGACACATCACCTCGCCTTCCGCAATGGTCAGCGACACGTCATCTACGGCTTTGACCGATTTTTTCCCCGCTGGAAACTCGCGGGTCACATGGTCGAGTTCAAGTAATGTAGGCAACGGATTCCCTTTTTACCCCACAGCCACAGCGGTCACAGCGTTTTTTCGCTGCGCCCGCTGTGTGTCTGGGGTGAGATTTGCGCTGCGGTTCGAAAACTTTCTTCAGACAACGCCAACTTTTTCCCAATAGTGGCACGCGACTTGGTGCCCTACGCCAATTGGGATCAACGGCGGGTCTGTTTGCTTGCATAGGTCCGTAGCGAAGGCGCAACGCGGATGAAACTTGCAGCCACTCGGCAAATCAATCAAGTCAGGCGGCGAACCGCCAATCGAGGTCAGCGTGTGATCGCTGTGCAAAGTCGGCACGGATTGAAGCAAGCCCAGCGTATAGGGATGGCGTGGGCGATAGAAGATGTCGTTGACGGCGCCCAGCTCGACGATGCGCCCCGCATACATCGTCGCCACGCGGTCAGCCAGCTCGGCGGCGAGCGATAAGTCATGCGAAATCAGAATCAGCGAGAATGACAGCTCTTGCCGCAGCCGACGCAACACGTCAATGATCGCGCGCTGCGTCAGAATGTCGAGCGCAGTGGTCGGCTCGTCAAGAATCAACACCTGCGGTTGCAACAGCAAACCCAACGCGATGAGGACGCGCTGCCTCATGCCGCCGCTCAGTTGATGTGGATAGGCTTTGAACACACGCTCAGGGTCGAGCTGCACAAGTTGCAACAATGTGAGCGCGCGACGGCGCATGGCGTCGAGGTCGTTGAAGCCATGCGCGCGGGCGGTGTCGGCGATTTGTTCTTGCACCCGCAACACCGGATTCAAGGCGTTTTGCGCGCCCTGAAAGACCATCGCGCATTCTTTCCAGCGAAACGCGCGCAGCCGACTTTGACTCAAACTCAACACGTCGTAAGCCACGCCGTTGCGTTGGTAGAGAATTTTGCCTTGTGCGATTTTGGCGGCGCGCACATGCAAACGCACCAGCGCCAAGCCCAACGTGGTCTTGCCCGAGCCGCTTTCGCCAATCAACGCCAACGACTCGCCGTGTTGCAGGTCGAATGTCACATCGCGCACCGCTTTCACCGCGCCACGGCGCGCGCGATATTCAACGGACAGGTTCTGAACGGAGAGAGTCGCTTCCATGAAAAATTCACCACAGAGACACAGAGAGCACAGAGTTTTTCTACTTTTCGAGTGTGCCCCAAATCAATCTGCGGATACCTTGTTTGAGCACAGGCACATTAAAGTTAATCAGCAATCCCACAGGCCACTTTCCCAAACGCAAATACGTCAATAGTTGGGCTTCGTGGATGGGATGCAAAGCTTCAACAGCTTTGATTTCGACCACAACAAGACCAGAAACTAGCAAATCAACACGATAACCGCAATCCAACTTGACGCTTTTGTAGGCGACGGGCAAGGCATATTCCCTCGCGAATGGCACCGTGCGAAGCGATAATTCGTGGCAAAGACACTCTCGATAAGCAGATTCGAGCAAACCTGGACCAAGTCCTTTGTGCACCTCAATTGCCGCAGCAATGATAGTTTTTGTGATTTGATTGATCTCAGCTTCTTTCATTCTCTCTGTGTCCTCTGTGTCTCTGTGGTAAAAACTTTAGACTCCGCTACGGAGGCGGGGATTGAAGATTTCCTCTAACGAACGTGAGAGCGACACCAACGACAATTGGAATAACGCAATCGCTAACACGGGCGACAGAATATAATAAATCGCATCCTTTTGATAGATGGAGCCGGCATTGTTCGCAAAGAAAATCGTAATCGCCCAGTTCAAACCCGACAACGGCGCTAACCCCAAGATGATGAGCCCCACCAACTCATACACTGCCGAGGTCATCGCAAAGATGAGGTTGATAAGGACGTAGCTCATCATGTTCGGCATGATTTCACGGAACAGGATGTGCCGCGTGCCCAGATCGAGCGCCCGCGCCGCCTCCACATAATCTCGCTCCCGCAACGACAACACCTGAGCGCGAATGGCGCGCAGCGGCGTGGGCCAAGACAGCACACCGATCAACACAGACAGCAGCAATGGATTGTCGAGCTTCACAATCGCCGCAATCACCGCCAACACAGGAAAACGCGGCACAGTCAAAATGATGTCGGCGACGCTCATCACCATCGAGCCAAACCAGCCACCCACCAGCGCCGCTAACGAACCAAACGTGACCGCAATCGCCGTCGTGATCAACCCCGCCGTGAACGCAATCGTCAAAATCTCACGCCCACCATGCACGATGCGCGAAAACGTATCGCGCCCTTGATTGTCGGTGCCAAGCCAATGCTGCGTGGAAGGCGGCTTGAAGCGCTCGGTGATGTGCGTCTCATCATCCAGTGGCACTATCAAGGGGCCCGCAAACGTGAGCACGATGAAAGCCACTAAACCAAGAAAGCCCGCAAAGCCTACCCGATTGCGAGCCAATAGGTTGAGAAAATTGACGCTAGCGGAGAACAGGGTCATGGGAATTATTCATTACCCGTCACGCGAATGCGCGGATCGAGGCGACTATACAACAAATCCGCCAACAGATTCGACGCGATGACGGCAATCGTGACGATGAGAAAGACGCCTTGCATCACAGGATAATCGCGGGCGCGAATGCTTTGCAACAACAACAAACCGACGCCTTGATACACAAAGTATTCTTCGATGAGAAACGAGCCCCCCACCACAAAGCCAATGCTGATGGCGAGCTGCGTGAACAACGGCAACGCCGCATTGCGCCCCACATACGCTGTCGTGATGCGGCCATCCGACAAGCCGCGCGCGCGCGCCACCGTCACGTAATCTTCTTCGAGCGTCGCCGTGGTGCTGCTTTTCATCAGCAGCATCCAGTTGCCAATCGTCGTCAACACATACACTAACATCGGCAACGCCGCATGAAAGAACACGTCGCCGATGAACTCTGGCGTGAGACCGACTTGCATGTTGGGCGAGAGCGAGCCGCGCATCTTGGCGATAGGCAGGACACTCGTTTGCACACCCAGAATGATGATGACCATAATAGCGATGAGGTAGTTCGGTATCGCGCTCACGATGGAAGCAATCGTCGAAACCACTGTATCCACGATGCCGCCCCGCCGATACGCGACGACCATGCCCAAGAAGATGCCTAGCGTGAAGCTAATCATCAACGCCACGCCGACGCTGAACACCGTCCACGGCAGAAACTTGGCGATGCTGCTGGTGACGGGTGTGCCCGTCGAGCGGAATGATGAGCCGAGATTGCCGCGCAGCAAATTGCCAAGGTAATCGGTGTATTGCAACAGCATCGGCCGATCAAGATCAATCGCAAAGAGTGAAGCCGCTTGATCGCGCGCTTCGGTATAGGACAAGCCTTGATTGGTCTGCAGTTCTTGAATGTAAATCTCAACGGGGTTGCCGGGCATCAAGCGCACGATGAAGAACGTGAGGGACGTGACAAAAAAAATCGTGCCGATGGCTTTCAGCAGCCGTTGCATGGCATAGTTCGAGAAAAAGGCACGCACCGCTCGCCCTAGATTGAATTCCACTGCGGGGGAAAGAGGTTGAGGGGTAGTGGTCATGCGAACACATCCGGGTGAGAAACATCACATGCGCAATATGCGTTTGGCGCAAGGGCGCGCACATCTTACCATAGAGGAGAGGGTTAAGCAAACATTTGTCGCATTTTTGTTTTTCTGGTTCTCCTGACTTGAGTGGGCTTCGTATTGCCCGATTTTCCTTGACTATCGCATCACCAACGGCAGATAAATTGGCTTGTTCAGCGCAGCGTCACGCGTCGGCGTCGCAGTGGGCGTCGGCGTGCGTATGGGCGATGTGACGGTGAACACGGTGGACTGGAAGGTGGTTGCACCATCGTAAAGCGCGCTCAACTGATACGTATAGGCGCCGCCGCACGCCTCCAGTGGAATCGTCGTCGGCACGTACCACGTCGTCACGCCTGCATCTACCATGAGCTCACCCGACCATGACGCAATCGAACCGCAAGGACCATTCACCGCCCATGAAGCATAGACGGTTTGCGAGATCGTTGCCATGTTGGAAATTTTGCCGTAATAGCGAATGTTCTCGCCAACATTGAATGTGGTCTTGAGCGTGCCGCTCATATCGGCCGTCCACGTCGAGGCGACCTTCACTAGCACAGGATCGGTGACGTAGCGCCACACCACCACGTCATCAATCCAAGAGCCGCGATAGGCGACGCTCGCATCGCTATAAAAATACCAAGCAATCCACACTTGCGGTTGTCCCGTGAAGGCTGTGTAATAAACGTCCTTGAACTCCCAATCGGCGCTGCCATCCCAGAAGTAACCATAGAAGCGCAGCGTATCTGTCGAGACGCCGAAGAAAACGTAATCCCAACCCGCTTCGATCTCGCGCCACAACTGGAAGTACGTGTCAGCATCGGTCGCGTTCGACAAATCGAAGGGCCCATAGATCATCCACGTATCCATGTTGTGCGGATAGCAAAACAACGATGGCGAGACGCCCTGCGTGCCGCCCCGTGCGGGCCACGCCGCGCGACTCCCCGCGTATGCTTTGGTATTGTCGTCGTCCCAATAGCGCACGTAACCATCGTTGTTTTCATCGGACACGACCCAAAGCGTATTGGTGAATGCGCCTTCAAAGGTCTCATACTTGAGGACCTGCCATCCCGCGGCGTTGCGCGCTTGATATTGAGCAGGGAGATTCACAGGCTGTTGGGATCCCTGCGGCTCTTGTCTCATGGGGGAAGCGTGTGCGTCTCGCTGCAACACCAACGGTGTGCCGCGCTCGCCCGTTCCCGCGAAACCCAAGCGAGGCCCTTCATACGCATAGATGGGCAACACCGAAAAACTTTCGAGCGCGCCTTGTCCACCCGTGCTGCGCAGCTGCAATACCCACTCGCCATTCGCGCTCACCCCATCGAAAGCCTTCGCTTCGCTATGCGTTTGCGCGACGACATTCCCGACAGCCGCTTGACGATTCCACAATATGACGCTGCGCCCGCTCCCTCGCTGCAGCAAGCGCACTTCAAGTTGCGCAGGGTCGTCATGTTGAATGCGATAGCGCACCCGCACCTCGCTCACCGTCGCATGGGGTGGCGCATGGTTGAACGTAATCCCACGCTCCACCCACGCGCCTGTGTTGGGAATAGCAAGCCGTTGTGTGGGCGCATCGAGTGTCACACGCGGCGGGTTGCAGTTCGTCGTCGAGACAAAGTTCGCCGCCACGCTCTGGTTGCTATTCATCGTGACGGAAATCGGATTCGCATTGCCGTTCACGTTGCCCGTCCAATGGGTGAATGTATAACCGTTGCTCGCCGTCGCCGTCAACACCACCAACGTGCCAGAGAGATATTGCGTGTTGTTCACGCAATTCGGCGCAACCGAACGCGCTACTCCGCCACCATTGTTTGGATTGACGTTCACGCTCAAACTGTAACAGGGCGCAAAGCTCGCAGCCAATCGCAACACGCCTGCGCCGCTGCTCTTGTAGTTTGCGACTTCGATGTAATAGGTGACGCCGCCCAACACCTCTGCTTGCAACGACGACACTAGCACCGTGCCTGCTGTGATGTCATCGTTACATGCGACATTCGCCAAGCTGCCCCGCGCGCCGCGCCACAACGCCAGCACCGTATCATAGTTGCTGCCAATGGTGTTCACGCTCAAGCGTCCATTCGTCGGCGGCACATAGCGATACCACACGCTCGCCGCGCCGCGCCCGCCATTCACGCTATTGGCTGCGCACGGCAAGATGGGATCATCATTCGCCGTCGTCGCAAACGTGACGCTTTGCGTGTAACTGTAGGGCGTAGGGCTGACGATAAACGCATTGCCGATGTCGTCATTGGGCACGCCTGGGTTGATGGTCACTGCGCCATAGATGTTGTTGTTCTCGTTGTTCTCGGCGATGGCGCAGCCCGAATCCACAAATGCGGCTAAGGTGCGCGTGCCAGTAATCAACACATTGGGATAAATGAAACTTTGGGTCGCGCCTGCTGCCAATGCAGACACCCCCCAGTAGATTGAACTGTAATCGAAGCACCCTGTCGGTTGACGATCAACATAAAGGTCTAACCAAAAATTCGTGTTAACGGCAGCCGAGCCTTGATTCTTGATTTGCACGGTCACGGTCACAGCCTGCCCGTTCAACGGATTCGTCGGCGTGTAGCTGATGCCTGGCACGATCAAATCGGGTTGCGGCGTCACATTCGTTTGCGCGCTAAACAAACCACGGCCATGCGTCGCCGCCACCAACGTCGTGTTCATCCAAAACAATTCATCCACCGACACATTGGCGGGACCATCGTGCGGCAGGCGCCACGTGGCACCGCCATCCTCACTGGTGAATATACCCACTTCCGTGCCAACGTACAACCAGTTCGAGTTGTTCGGATGAATCACCAGACTCCGCACAGGCACGTTGGGCAACCCCGTCTCAGCAGCGCCAGTGAGCTCACTCCACGTCGCGCCCCCGTCATTCGTGCGCCACACATTATCCGCGCTGAACCCGCCGAAGGTCACGTAAACGATATTTGAATTGTTGCGATCAATGGTGATGCGTGTGACATACCGATTCGGCAAGGGCGGCGAGTTTGTGTCCATACGCACCCACGTGGGCGCTGCGGCTGTGCCATTCGTCGTCATATAAATATCGCCGTTGTTGTGTCCAACCCAAATAAGATTGGAATTGCCTGGCGCCACAGCCAACGCGCTGATGCGCGTATTGTTATTATCGGCGGGCTTGATGTTCGACCACGACGGCAGCAAAAATTTCACGTTCGTGCTGCGCCACAAACTGCAACCGCCCGCGAGCAGCGTGTTGGGATTGTTGGGGTCAAGGATGAACGGCGCGATGAAGTTGGCGCACGAATTTGCATCGCTCAAACCAAAGTGAATGTACGACGACGAGAGGCCCGCATTGGTGCTGCGATGAAGCTGCAAGAACACATACTCGCCATAAAAATAATTGGGGTCGCTTGGATCCGCAGCCGACCAACCGCCGTCGCCGCCCGACATCGTCGTCCACGTTTCGGTGCCGCCCGCATAACGCAGCGTGCCGTTGTCTTGCGTGCCGCCGACAATGACGCCGCTCGTCGCATTGCCTGCCGCGCCATAAAATTGTGTGATGCCCAGATTGTTGTTGAGCTCTTGCCATCCGAAAACTGAAAAGACGCCGTACACATCGTCTGCGCGATAGACGCCGCCGTCGTTGGTAAAATAGACAGTCTTGTTTGTATGGCCGTTGAAATTCGGATGATGAAGGATGAAGTGATGATCGGCGTGCGCGGAGTTCGGCGCACTCCACCACTGGCTAATTTTCGTGAGCGATGCGCCGCCGTCGCGACTGCGCCACAGGTCAATGCCGCCCACCACCAGGGTATTCGCATCGGTCGGATCCACCCACAGCGCATTGTCGTACCAACCTTGCGAGCCGAGAAAGTAGTTGCCTGTATTCATCCGTGTATAACTCTGCCCGCCATTCACGCTGCGCCACACCTCGCCGTTGTTCGCATCCACCGACGCATAGACGATGTTGGGTGAGCTTGGCGCATACGCCACCTCGACGCGTCCTGTCGTCGGCAATCCTGCTGCCGCATTCCACGTCACACCACTATCTACCGAATACCACGCGCCGCTCCAACCGCTTGCAATCGCGCGCGTGCTATCAGTTGGATGGAAGTTGAGGTCGAGCGCCGCATCGTTGGTGTAAGTACGCGTCCAGCTCACGCCGCCATTCGTGCTGCGCCAAATGCCATTGCTCGTTCCCGCCAAGACGAGCAAGCCATTCGACGGCGCAATGGCGAGGCGATTCACGTAATAAAAATTGGCGTTGGTGGTTGACGAAAGTTGGGTCCACGTCGCGCCGCCATCCGCACTTTTGAAAATGCCCGCGCCGCGCAAACCATCGGCATTGTAAAAGCCTTCGCCTGTGCCAGCGTACAAAATGTTTGGATTCGTCGGATCCATGACCAGCGTCGAGACGGCGAGGTTCGCCATGAAGTCATCAACGGGTTGCCAGGACGCGCCACCAGTCGTCGTCTTCCAGACGCCGCCGCTCACACTCCCGACCCACATCCACGTCGGTGTGATGGGATGAATCACCATCGAGCGAATGCGCCCGCCAATGTTGCCGGGGCCGAGCCATGTCCAAGCGCCGCGCTCGATGCCCGCCTCGCTCGTGACGTTGGCGCGTTGCGCCGCGCGCATCTGTTGGGTGTGTTGCATGGCGCGCTGCAAACCATCGGCGGGAATCACACCGTTCTCGTCTTGCTGCTGCAGGAGGCGAAAGCGCAACGCCTCATCCGGTTGATCGGGTCTGCGCTGTTCAGTCAGGCTAAGCGCTTGCGCCACTTTGCCGTCAGGCATCACGCAAATTTCTTCGGGCAACAACCCGCGCTGGCGCAGCTGGCGCCATTGCGTGAGCGTGAGCTGGCGTTGCGTTGCAATTTGCGTCTCGGTTAGCCAGTGCTGGTCACACCAATACGTTGACAACGCAGGACGCGCGCTGAGGTAGAGCAATACGCTCAACCCACACAGCAGCAGCGTGAGCCAGGCACGACGATGTGCGAAAAATGGTTTCAAGTAGCACGCAGCCCCTTTGCAAAATTCAAACCAAGCGCTGAAGCTTGTTACGGCTCTCCTATTAACTCGCGAATCACCTGTTGTAACTCTAACGTCTGTCCCCGCAAGAGCGCTACATTCAATTGATTGAGCGGCAACAACACTCGCAACGCCGTCAAGATCGGGCGCGCGCTGGCTTCTATTTCACTATCGCTCGATGGATGATGGAGCGCGAGCCCCAACAATTCTGCGGCGCGTAACGTCTGTCCTTCTTGCAAACGCAGCTGCGCGAAACCGGCGACCGCATATAACAAGCGCGGTTCTAAATTGAGGCGCTGCGCCAATTGAATCGCTTCGTGGAAGTATTGCTTGGCTTCGGCGATGTTGCCAAAGCCAAGCATCACGCGCCCCAAGCTCACCCAATCCCAAATCAGCCCCCCCTGATCGCCCAACGCGCGTCGCAGGTCGAGGCTATCGTGAAAGAGCGAACCAGCTGTCTCGTAATCTCCGCGCAACAACGCGCAATCGCCCAAATTGCTCAAGCTCCACGCCATGCCCGCGCGGTGTCCAATGTCACGATAAATCTCCAAGGCCTCTTGAAAATGATTCTCCGCTTCGTTGTACAGGCCGCGCGTCTCTGCGACGACGCCTAATTGATTCAGCACGTGCGCGATGTTCGTTTGGCTATGCAGCTTGCGAAACAAGATCAGCGCGTGCTCAAAATAGGTTGTGGCATCCGCCAATTTGCCGCGCACCCGCGCCATTTGCCCTAAGTTCGTCAACGCGCCCGCTACCCCGCCCTGATTAGCGATTTCGGAATGAATTTGCAAACTCTGCGTGAAGTAAGCTTCGGCTTGAGTGTAATTACCGCGTTGCCGCTCGACCAAGCCCATGTTGTTCAAGGTTTGCGCCATACCCAACCGATGCTCATGGGTTTCAGCCAAGCTCAAGCACTCCCGATACAACGTCATTGCCTTGTCATGTTCACCGCGCGCCATTTCCAAGCGCCCTAACATATTGAGCGCGTCCACGCTGCGCTGTGGATCGTTCAATTGTCGCGCCAACGTCAAACTCTCCTCAAAGCGTTCACGCGCCGCCGCTGTTTCCCCCAACAGCATAGACACTTCACCCAAGCGCAAGGTCAACGAGGCTAAACGCGAAGGTGGCTGCGTCTCCGTTGCGGCTGCCGATGGCGCCGCTTCGGCAGGCGCCATCGCCAACGCGTGCGCCTGATTGAAAAACGTCAACGCTTCTTGATAGGCGCTGAAGCTCAACGCCTGCTCGCCGGCGAGCTCGAAATAGGCGAGCGCCTTCGCTGCATGATTGGCTTGCTGCCAATGATAGGCTAACACCGAATAGAAACGGGACAAATCCCCCGCGTACGTGCGCTCATGCCACTCGGCAACCACGCGATGCAACGCGCGCCGTTGCGCGTATAGCATCAAGTTGTAAACGACTTCTTGAATAATCGCGTGTTTGAAACGATAAAGCGGTACGAGCTCACGCATTTCAACCGCCAACAAATCGTGGCGTTGCAAGGCGTTGAGGATGTTGGGCAAATGTGGGTGGTCGGTCGCTACGGGATAAATATCCCGCAACAGGTCTAATTCAAACTCGCGCCCGATGACACTCGCCGTTTTCAACGCCAATTGTTGCGGCGGCGGCAAGCGATCAATGCGACTGGTAATTGCGCCTTGCACGGTGTCGGGCAAATGCAACTCGCGCAAATTGTCCACACCCGCCGCCAAACGACACTCGTCGCCTTCCACGATGATCGCGTTCTCATCGTACAACGCATACGCTAGCTCGACGCTGAAAAAGGGATTGCCCTGCGCTTTCTCTTGGATGAACGACAACACTTCGGCTGGCGCCTTGCTCACGCCTAAGCGCTGACAGACGAGCGTCACGACATCACTGGGCGTCAAGACATCGAGCTTGAGAGTTTGGACCGTTGGCGTTTCGCGGATAAGCGAATATTCAGGCGCTGCGGTCATAGTCGCGCCATCCCCACTTTCTAATAAAGGGCGCGTCGCTAAAATCAACATCATGGGTTGCACGCGTTGAATCATCAACCATGCCAACGCCCACGACGCCGTATCAAACCAGTGCGCGTCTTCGAGGATCAGTAACTTCGGCGAACGCGCGCACGACCATTGCAAGGTTTGCAACAATAAATCGCGTGTGCGGTTGGCGCGCGCCGCGCCCGTCAATTGCGCCGTGTGTTCGTTATCAGGTAAATCGAGCGGCAACACTGAATTGAACAGCGGCGCCATTTTCTCCAACTCAGGCTCCAGCTCCAACAAATCCAAAATATGACGGCGGCGTTTCTCCAAATCGCCCATCACATTCAGGTCAAACAACTGACTGAAGACGCCGCGCCAACCTTGATAGGGGGTCGCTTGTTCGATGGCGCTGCCTGCGCCGACGAACACGCTTAAGCGCTGCGCTTCGGCTTGGCGCCGCAATTCTGCTATCAGTTGCGACTTGCCAATACCCGCCTCGCCTTCAATCAAAAAGTAACTGCTCACTTTGTCACGCACCAAACGCTCTAACGCTTGTAACAAGCTCTGACGCTCGCGGGCGCGCCCCACCAACACATTGTCTGTTCGCGCCGTGAAGCGTCTTTGTCCAATAGGACGATAGCAAGGGATCGGTTCGGGTTTGCCTTTCACGCTCAACGGCGACAAGGTTTCAAAATCCAATTGAGCGTGCGCCGCTTCATACGTCGCTTCATCGCATAAGACCAACGGCATTGCTTCGGATGTTTTGCGTTCGGAAGCCTGAGGCGGGGCGTTCACGCCAGACGACTCAGGATTCGCCATAGGTTGCGCCGCTTGCATCAAGCGCGCTGCTAGATTCACCACATCGCCGATCATCGTGTATTCACGGCGGCGCTCATTGCCCACCGAGCCGCAAAACGCGCGCCCTGTGGTAATGCCAATAGCGCTGTTCAAACCCAACTCGCGCAACGCTCCCTCAGCCTCCAACGCCGCGCGCACCCCGCGCAAGGCATCATCTTCGTGCGCCAATGGCGGCAAGCCTAATACCGCAATCAATGTAATGCCTTTGTCATCCACGCTCAACTTGTTGATGCTGCCCTGATAGCGATTGATCACCGTTTGCAACGCGCGCATCACGTGTTGCGCTTGCGTCAACGAGGTTCTCGCATTTAAATCAGGCAAGTTGATGAACAGCGTCGTGATCGTGCGTAGTTCCGCCAACCACGCGGTCTGTCCCGCTTCGATGCGCGAAGAAACAGCCAATGGCACGTAAGCCCGTAACGCCTCTGCCGACAAGGTCGCTAGCTCGGAAGCACGCGCGGGCGAGAGTGGGAGCGGCAGCTGCACGGCGTCCAGCCGCACGACACGCTCACCGCCATTCAAACTAGCCGTCCCCACACACTGAGGCGTCACTAATTCCCATGCTTCGGCTGACACGATGACTTCGCCTGCCTGCGCCGCATGTTCAGCCATAGCAGCTTGCACAATCGGGGCGCCCGTCACCAACAATTCCCAATGTCCGTTTACGCCGCCTAGTCGCATGGCGGTCACATCACCCGCGCCAATGCCAATGTGCATCGTCAAAGGCACTTGATCATTGGCGAGCTCAACGCGCAACAACGCCTGCATCGCCAGCGCACATTGTGCGGCGCGCAACGTCGCCACGCTCAAAGAAGACGGGGGATGAGAGAGAGGAGGCGCAGGTATGTCATCCTCCCGCTCGCGTTCTCCCTCAGCTGCGGCCCTCCGTCTTTCATCCTCTGCCCAGAACGCGAGCAACGCATCGCCCGCAAACTTCACGACCTCGCCGCCATGCGCCACAATCAAATCAATGAGTTGACCAAAATAATCGTTGAGCAGGCGCGTCAATTCCTCTGCGCCGACGGGGCCCTGCTGCGCCAGCTGGTCCGCCAACACGCTGAAACCAGAAATGTCGGCATATAGCACCGCTGCGGGAAATTGCGTAGCGTGAGGCAATTCAAATGAGGTTAGCGGGGAGGCGATGCGCCGCGCGATCATTGCCGGCACATAACTCGCGAGGGTTTCAAGCAAAGCGGTCATGGGGTTTTGGCTTCAGATTTTTGATTGGCGCGATGCAAGCACACGGTCACAATCAAAAATCACCAATACATTATTGCCTGTAACTATGCAGGATGTTAAGCGTTTGGTCAAGTGGCAGAGCCAATCGCGTGTGACCATCACGCCCAACCATCGTTTCGGCGCAACAGAGCGCGTTCACAATCGCTTCCTCGACGCTCTCGGCAACTGCAGCGAAGAGCGCGTTGCCGAGGCGTTGTTCATCGGCAAGGACGGTTTGCGTCGTGGTGAGCGTCGGCGCATCATGCGCCACGCAATTTGCCGTGCTGAACGCAATCACGAAATCACCGCTGCCATGATGATACACACTGCCGACACGCGCCAACCCAACCGCCGCGCGCTTGCACAAGCGCAGCAACTCGCGTGAGAGTAGCGGCGCATCAGTGGCCAGCACGATCATAATCGAGCCATCGCCTTCAGATCTAAGCGGTGGCGAAACTTCGTCAGGTCTAAGGTGTTTGCCTACAGGCACACCCGCAATGACCAAATCTGCTGCGCGCCCAAAATTCGCCTGCACAAATGCGCCTACGGTGAAGCCGCCCAACGCCGAAGGAATCACGCGGCTGGCTGTGCCAATGCCCCCCTTCCACCCAAAACAGCTGGTGCCTGTGCCTGCGCCCACATTCCCTTCAGGCACAGCTTCACTGGTTGCATTGGCCAGCGCAGCCAACACATGCTCTGCGCGCACGTGACGCCCTTGCAAGTCATTCAAGTAACCGTCATTCGTCTCACCGACCATCACATTGACGCTAGACGTAGTAACGCCGATGTCGGGATTCTGCTGAATGGCGTGTTGCACTAACGCATCCGCCACCAAACCTACATTCAATGTGTTCGTCAAGGCAATGGGCGATTCAATGACGCCTAATTCGCGCACTTGCTCAAAACCGAACGGCTTGCCAAACCCATTGATCGTGTGTGCGGCTGCGTGAACCTTTGCGCGGAACAGATTGCCCGCATGAGGTAAAATGACAGTGACACCCGTCCGCACGGGACCTACCCCAGGCGTGAGCGCGCCTTCACCGCGAATCAACGTCGCATGTCCAACGCGCACGCCTACCACATCCGTAATCGCGTTGCGCTTGCCAATGGGTATCGCGCCAATGACGATGCCTACGTCACGAGCGCGCATCCTGACGCTGCTGTTAGCCATCGCGAAAATATCCTTTGCGAGTCATTTGCTATAATGCTATGGGCTTGACCGCTTCGACGAGCCGGTCGTGGCTGAAATTATACCTGGTTGCTGGCTACGCCCTAA
>CAZDYP010000038.1:0-28107 GCA_964509505.1 uncultured Anaerolineae bacterium
TCCCGCATCTGCTTAAATCCTCGTTGCACCATCTCCACCTGCGGCGTGTTCATCGGACCGCGTCGCCGCCAGCGCTTCATCACATCATCCCACGTGATCGGTTGGTCGAACAGCCAGCGTTTCTCAGTTTCATCAAATGCGATGGGCAGATGATAGTCCAAGATAAATTTGTCTTGGGTGGGATCGTGATGCGCTTTGACGTTGATGCCAATGCTGGCGAGGAACGGCACGACGACGCGCATCCAATTTTGACGCAGTTGGTCGTTGGTGTAACCTTTGAGCCGATAGTCCAATTGACCTGAATGCAGCTTCATCGTGTCGGGTAAGCCGAACCATTCAATCGTCAGATAGAACTGCCAATCCACACACTTTTGCAATTGCTCACGTCCTTCGGCGGATTGCGCGATGCGGCGCATCCAGTTCTGCCCATGTCGCAAGTGAAAGCTTTCTTCTTTGTCCACCTTCGCCAATGCGCGCTTCCATGGCGCAAACGAGGTGTGTTGATATACATCGCCCAACAAGCAATAACCCGCTTGGTCATAGAGCGCATTCGCTACGACGAGCTCATGCCAACTGCCGAGTTCAATGTCAAACGCGTAGGGATACTTGAATTGCAAGGGCTGACGCTCATAGATGAGCCACTCTTTGTCCACCCCCAAATCTTCGAGCAAATGATACGCGATGTGCGCGTGGCTCAACTCGTCTTGGATGATGGCCAGCGCGGAGACCATCGCATTCGTGCTCGGCGCTTTTTGTGCGGCGCGCCAATACGCAGGCGCGCTCACCAGCTCGGTGTCGCCTGAGACGGTAAGAATGCGAATCAGCTCCTGCTTGTATTCAGGACTCATCTCGCTTTCGTTTTCGATGAGTCCGCCCGCTTGAATGTGTCGGCGCACTTCTTGATCAGAAATCATACTCTCTCCCCAGCGAACGTACGTCCTAAGTCAATCTCGCGTGCATCATAGCCCGCTCACGTTGCGCTGTCAAACTTTTGCGCGACGATGACTTCGAGTTGCTGCAACACGCGCGCCAATGTTTGCTGCGGCGATAGTTCATCTACGGTGATGATGATGTCGGCGTGTGCGCGTGCGTGCGCTAATCGCCGCATCTGTTCCTCGACAAAATCTACATTCCCTTTATGGGGCCAGCGCGCGCGCACCGTCGCTTGGCTCGCTTCAAGATAGATCAGCACGTCGGGGCGCGTGAGCTTCTCCCACATATACGGCACCAGCGAATGCTCTTGGGCGACATCTACCGCATCAATGCCGAACTGTCGTAACGCCTTCGCCAATGTGCTCTTGCCCGAAGCACATACACCAACAATCGCAACTTTCATGGTAGTCGCTAGTCGCTAGTCGTTAGTCGTTAGTCATTAGTCGTTAGTCGCTAGCGACTACTCAATCGGAAATGTGACGTTCAAACGCCGTGTAGAATCGTTTGTTTTGTTTTCGCGCGTGGCGACGACGAGGATACTGATGTCGTCGGAGGGCCGCCCCTCGTCGAGTTGTATCGCCGCCGCCAGCAAGCCATCGGCGATGGTGCGCGCGTCATGTTGCGCGGCGCCATACGTGTGCGCGAGCGACGGCAAATCGAGCTGCTGGCCTTTGCGGTGTCCCGCATCTAATAAGCCGTCGGTGAACGCAATGAGTGTGAGCTGTGGCGCGATAGCGATTTCCGTGATGTGTGGACGCGTGCGGAGGCGCAAGCCAATCGCATCCGCTGGCGCATCGAGCGCGCGCGCCTCCGCGCCGTCGCACACAATGACGGGGCAATGCGTGTTGCGCGAAATGACCATTGTCTTGCTAGTCAAATCAAATGAAATGATGTTGAGCGTGGCGGATACTTTGCCCTGCCGATGCGCGTAGAGGTAATCGTGCGCGGCGCGCGCCGCTGCGCCATCGCGCACCCCCTCGCCCAGCAGCGCAATCGCTTTGCGCGCGACCAGGTTGCTGATAGCTTTCGCGCCACGGCCGCTGCTCTGCCCATCCACCAACACGAACGATAACCCACCGTGTGGACGCTCGACCATCTCGAATGTGTCTCCGCTCTCGCGCATGGCCCATTTGTTGATTTTAGCAACAGCGACTTGGACTTCCATAGTAAACAGCAGCTAGTAGATAGCAGATGGCAGATGCTATTGGCTACTCGCTATGCGCCATCCGCCATCCGTAATGAATTTTTCAGCGTCGGCGACGCTTTGTACGGTTCCGCTCACTTGCGCTTCGAGCAAGGCGCGCAGACATTGACCGATGTGAGGGCCCTGCAAGCCAAAATGCTCCGCGATGTATGCGCCGTTGATGAGCGGCTTGGGCGCGATGACGCGCTCGTAGTTCTCAAGATAATGGCGCAACAAGGCGTTAGCGGCGGCGGCGGCAGCCGTTACGTCAGTCGCCCATGGAAAACCGAAGGCAATAACGCCCAGCGCCGCCGCGCCACAGTCACGAAAGAACCGATGCGCGTGTAAAGCCTCAGGGGACGCAGGCAAAGTCGAAAAATAGTTACAGCGACGCACGAGCGCTGTGGCATATTCAATCTCGTGACGACTGAACTTCAAGGCGCGCAAATCGTTGGCGCACGCGTTCTCGTCGTCGTAGAACACGGCTAATTTGAGCATGAGCTTGCGCGTGTGACCGCCAGTGAGTTCAACAGCTAAATCGGCGCATAAACGCTCGCGCGCCGCCTCGAACAACAACCCCGCACGGCAAAGTATCATCACTGTTTGCTCTTGCCAATCCAACCGCTGCACGCGCTCGGCATTCCAGCGCGCGTGTGGCAAAACAAGTTGCCACAAGGCGTAGTCATACCAATGGTCGAAGGTTTGCGCTGAATGTTGCTGCTCTAAAATTTTCGTGAACTCGTCGCGCACACGCTCGCCCGAAACTTGCGTCAGCAAGGGCATGGCGTGTCGCAGCAGCTGGGCGGTGCGTGGGTCAAGCGTGTAGCCCAACGTATCGGCCAGGCGCACGGCGCGCAATACGCGCACAGGATCAGCGATAAAAGTTTGCTCGCCGACGGCGCGGATGACTTGAGCGCGCAAATCACGGATGCCCTGATGAGGATCAAGCAGCAAACTCTCCTCTGTGGCGAGGAGAGGGACCAGGGGTGAGGTTATACGCCGCGCCATGGCGTTGATCGTGAAATCGCGCAGCGCCAAATCTGCTTCAATCGTGCCGCCGCGCAACAATGCGACATCAATCACGTTGCGGTCGGGCATGACGATGCGCCCCGTCTCGCGTTCCTCATCGAGTGGGTAATATGCGCCGCCCAAGACATCGGCTAACTCGCGCGCAATTTTCAAGGCATCGCGCGGCACGACTAAGTCAAGGTCGTGGCACTCGCGCCCCAACAACGCATCACGCACTGCGCCGCCGACGAGGTAGGCTTCGGCATGATGTTGGCATAGAAAGGAGGCGCAGCGCCTAAGCAGCTCGTTCATTCATTCCTCAAAAAACAAGGAAACCTTCGCTTTGAAACCGGGTAACACGTCCTCTGCAGTAATTTCATCGGTGCTGGTGAACTCGCACACCTCGGTTAGACTGCGATGGGCAAACACGCTGCGCGCTTTAGGGTCGGCAATCCAGACGAGGCGCACGCCAATCGAAAAATAGTCGCGGATTTTTTCTCTGACTTCATCTTGCTTGTCATTCGGCGACAACACTTCAACGATCAGCTCAGGAGCAACATCTAATGCAGACGCTGAGAGCTTTTGGGCGTAACGCTCGTTAGAGATGTATATCACATCCGCCCCGCGCACTGTGTCAGGATTGCGCCGAATGTAAATGCCGACTTCGCCCACGCGCACTTTGCCAGAGCGTTTCGCTCGCGCATAACTGTGCAACGCCGCGCCAATGTTGCTTTCAACTGCGCCATGTTCGTCCCCTGTCCAATCTTGCCCCATTTCGACAATTCTCCCTTCAAGCAAATCCCAGCGGCCTTCACCGCGTAAACGCAACGCTTCATCTGCCGTATAAATTCTGATGGGGTCGTAACTTTTCGTGCTGGCTGTCATACTTCATCTCCTCGACGCACTCGATTAACTGAAGAATCGTGGCACGGGACACACGAACCCTGACAACAATGGCGAGGTCAATTCATCATCGTTTTGCAACGTGCCGACCAACACTAATTGTGCGCGTGCGCGGCGATAAACCGTGACTTGTTTGGTGCGCCAATCCACGATCCAATACTCTTGCACGCCTTGTTCGCTATACAACTTGAGTTTTGCTTGACGGTCACGTCGCTCGTTCTGCACACCCGGCGATAACACCTCGACCATCAATTCGGGCCACCCGTCAAATGTCCAGCCTCATCCATCAGCAAGCGCAATCGTTCGTCGCTAATCCATACCACATCCGGCACGACATCATCGGCATCGCTGAAAAGCACGCCTGGATTGGTGCTGACGTGACCATGCCCTCTCGTACGCGCCCAATGCTGCAATTCGACGCCGATATTGATGCATGTTTCTTGATGATGCCAATGAGGTTGCCTAGACATAAATAATTCTCCATCCACGATTTCGTAGCGTGTGCCATTCTCCGGCAACAAAGCCAGGTCTGCACTCGTCCAGCGAACGTGTTCAGCTGTCATGGGTTCATTCATGTTCACCTCCACACCGTTATTCTACATACAGATACCAAAAACGGGTAAACGACTTCGCCTCGTTTACCCGTTCCTCGTTCACTTCATCGCCGCCGCAACCAACTCCGCTACTTCGTCGGGGTGTCGCGCGACTTTCACGCCCGCTGCATTGAGCGCAGCGATTTTGTCTTTCGCGCTGCCGCTGCCGCCGCTCACAATCGCGCCGGCGTGTCCCATGCGTCGTCCCTCGGGCGCGGTCTGTCCCGCAATGAAACTCACGACAGGCTTCGTGACTTGTTGCTTGATAAATTGCGCGGCGATTTCTTCGTCGTTGCCCCCGATCTCGCCAATCATCACGATCAATTTCGTGGCGTCATCTTTCTGGAACAAATCTAACGCATCCACGAACTTCGTGCCGATAATGGGATCGCCGCCGATGCCGACGACGGTTGTCTGCCCAATGCCGCGCGTAGTTAGTGAATCCATCACCTCGTATGTCAGCGTGCCGCTGCGCGAGACAAGCCCCACGGGACCGGGCGAGCCGATGTTGTTGGGAATGATGCCGATTTTACACTCGCCCAACGTTGTGAGCCCCGGACAATTCGGCCCGATGAGGCGGATGCCCTTGCGATTGAGATACGCTTTCACTGACAGCATATCGTTGACAGGCACGCCCTCGCTGATGCACACGATGAGCGATATGTCGTTCTCTGCCGCTTCAAGAATCGCTTCCGCCGCGCCCTGCGCCGCCGACACAAAGATCACGCTGGCATTGGGCTGGGTGGCGACGACGGCTTCTTTCACCGTGTTGAATACTGGCACGCGCTCATCGGCTGCGCGCGCGCCGCCCTTGCCGGGCGTCACACCTGCCACCACCTTCGTGCCATACGCCAACATTTGTCGCGTGTGAAATTCGCCTTCGCGTCCCGTCACGCCTTGCACCAAGACGCGCGTGTGTTGATTGATAAGAATGCTCATTGAAACCCCATAAGAATGATTAGGTCTAGCGCCAGTTCCACAGTCAACGAACTGGCGCTAGAACTATGCCGCGCAATATTCTTTCACCACATCATACAGCACACGCACACCAAACTCGATGTCGCTCAACGCGATGCGCTCGTCGTGGCCGTGAATGCGATCATACTCAGCCATCGGCGATAGGGCGGGTGTGAAGCCATAGACCTTCGTGCCAAGATTCACTTGGAAGCGCCCGTCGGTGCCGACGGTGTGCAGGAATGGCAACAGCACGCCCTCAGGCACATTGGCTTGGATGTGCTTCGCCATCAACTGCCAGAATGGATGTTGCGTTGCGTCGAGTTGTTCGACGCCTGTGGAATTGAGGTCGCCGCGAAAATCAATTTCGAGCGCTGGGTCATCGCCAATCACCGCGCGCACTTCGCGCACTACCTCCTCGCGCGTTTGTCCCGGCACTTTGCGACAGTCAATATAGACTTCCGCCTCGCCGGGAATCACGTTGACTTTCGCGCCGGCTTTCAAGATGTTTGGCGACAACGAGTTGTGGAACTGCGAATGCAACATCTTCTTCATGCTCCACGACACAGGCAACGCTTCGAGCGTCTCTTCAAACGTCTTGGCATCAAGTAAGCCATACCAAATTTCGCCGTCAGGGCCTGCTTCGCGCGCAATTGTCTCGACATATTGGCGCATCGTCGGCGAGACACGAATGGGGCGCGCTGTCGCGCCGATTTTTTGGATAGCGCGCGCGAGCTTGAGGATGGCGTTATCTTCGCCGGGCATCGAACCGTGTCCGGGCTTGCCCCGCGCACGCAGATAAAAACCTTGCCCACCCTTCTCGCCCGTCTGCACCATGAAGAATTTTTTCCCCGCAAACTCGAAGGCATTGCCGCCGAGCTCCGTCACGCTCACTTCGGCGCTGATGAGCTCGGGATGATTCTCGACCATCCAACGCGCGCCGAAGCGTCCGCCCACTTCTTCATCGGCGTTGAGCATCAAAATAACATCTCGGTTGAGCTCGACCCCTTCACGCTTCAGCAATATCATCACCATCATCTGAATCGCGTCAATGTTCTTCATGTCAAGCGCGCCGCGTCCATATAACCAACCCTCTTTGATTTCGCCGCCAAACGGCTCCACCGTCCATTTTTCGCGCTCGACAGGCACCACATCTATATGCCCAAACATCAAGAATGGCCGCTGACTGCCATTGCCTTTCAAACGCGCAACCAGATTGCCGCTGGTCGGCTCCGCTTCCAAAATCACCGAGTCAATACCATCGCGCTTCAATACCTCCGCCGCATAAGCGCAACAGCGCGTCTCGTTGCCCATGCGACTCACGGTATCGAAGCGAATGAGTCCTTGCAAAATAGAGGCGGTTTCATCACGCACCGCAGACCAATTGATTGTCACAAAACGCTCCTTCGTGTTTGAGTTAGGAGTTGGAGTTGGCTGTTTGAGTTTGAAGTTAGTGATTATAAAAAGCCCACACTGGTTACAAAGGCGGAACTTCATCGCCTATTTTTTCTCTCGTGATGTACGCGACTTGCGCCTCGCGCACAGTTTTTGCGGCATGAGGTGTGTTTTCCTTCTCCATAGTGGCATGAATCAGCCCTGTTAGCATGGCTGCAATTGCATCGCCCGCTTCGTATAACTGGCGCAAACGTTCAACAGAAAGCCCATTGCGATCTTTCAGCAAAACCAAAAGGTTGATACACTCGTCAACAGAACCTTTGCTAATTTCATAGAAGTAGCGTTGACCACGCGGAGTGATTCGTCCGCTACCCTCAACGATATTACTGATGACGCCCCATGCCGCACAGCGTAGCCGTCCCCCAAAGCAAACTGGTGTTTTTGTGGTAAAGCATCTGCCAATTCATACAATTCATCCCCCCCATTTTCGCTTCCTGCCACGTTGCCAGTTTCTCGCAATCGAACAGGTTGACCTCACTGTTGGAGTTGGGGGTTGGAGTTGGAACTAAGCAGAGTTTGAAATTATAGATTGGTGAGATCACTGCAAACGCTAAACTCCAACCGCCAACTCCAACTCGCAACTCCCAACTGGAACTTATTGACCGCAGAACTCCGCCACAATGTCATACATCGCCTTCACGCCAAACAGCACGTCGTCCACCAGAATACGCTCGTTGTGTCCATGCACGCGCGCGTGGTCGGACACCGGCGTGAGCGAGGGGCTGAAGCCATAAACTTTTGTGCCGAGTTTTGTTTGATGGCGCGCATCGGTGCCGCCGACGACCAAGGTCGGAATCACGGGCGCGTCTGGCACGTACCGCGCCATCACAGTTTTGATGGTATCGAACAACGGCGAATCGGGCTCAGCTTCGATGCCAGGCATATCGCCCAGAAATTCGATTTCGACGGATGGCGGCAGGATTTGGCGCAGTTCGAGCAAGAACGATTCATTGGTTGAGCCGGGCAACTTCCGCGAATCAATCTGCGCTTCGGCAATCGAAGGAATGACATTCGCCTTTTGCCCCGCGTTCAAAATCGTTGGCACCGCTGTGTTCGTGAACATCGCAATCAAACTGCGCTTGTGCAAGGCAGGCACAGGCAGCTGTTCCAGTGTATCCCACCACGTCGCAGGGTCGAGCAAACCCAACAGCGCTTCGCCGTCGGGTTCGAGCTGACGCGCGATGCTTTCAATGTAGAGGCGCGCGGTCTTCGTCACGTGAATCGGCAAGCGCGCTTCGCCCATGCGCAGCAACGCATCTGACAAATGCAGAATCGGATTGTCTTTGTGCGGCTGCGAGCCATGACCGGGCGTGCCGTGTGTGCGGATGCGAAAGCGCGAGTTGCCCTTCTCGCCTGTTTGGCACGTGATAAATTTCTTGCCCAAGACCTCGATGAGGTTGCCGCCGCCTTCGTTCAAGCCATACTCAGCGCGAATCAAATCGGCTTTGTTCTCGACCATCCACTTCGCGCCATAGATGCCGCCCGCTTCTTCGTCGGCGTTCGCCATGAAGATGACATCGCGTTTGAGCGGCACGCCCATGCGCTTCAATAAGATGAACGTCATCAGCTCGATGGCAACCGTATTCTTCATGTCGAGCGCGCCGCGCGCGTAGATGTAACCATCGTGAATCTCGGCGCTGAATGGCGGATGTTCCCACTTGTCCGCCTCGACAGGCACGACATCCACATGCCCCATCAGGAGAAATGGTTTTTGCGAACCGTCGCCTTTCAAACTGGCGACGAGATTGCCGCGTCCCGGCGCCGACTCGAAAATTTGCGACGCGATGCCGGCGCGCTTCAGCACATCTGCGATATAATTGACCGCGCTGATTTCGTTGCCCGGCGGATTGGTGGTGTCGAGGCGCAACAAGTCGCGCAACACCGCAACGGACTCCGCGCCAATTTTCGCATCATCCCAACTGAATGCAGGCGCACTCGCTGCTTTCAGTTTGGCGGCGATGCGCCGAATCGTCTCCGCCGATTGCGGGGGAGGGGTGATGGGAAATTGATGCTTGGGCGGTTTGACGACGCGCTTTGCAGGCGCCTTCTTCGCCGTCGTTTTCGCGGCGGGTTTCGTCGCACTTGTCTTGGTCGTGGCGCGCTTCGCCGTTGGCTTTTTCGGTTTCAGTGTAGTCGTCTTCGTCGTTTGTTTGGCGACGGGTTTCGTCGCGCGCTTCACAGTCGTTTTCTTCGCAGTGGATTTGGTGGGCATGAATACCTTTCTGTTCAACCAAAATTGGAGAGATTAAAAATCTGATTCATTTTGACTACTCCCTACGGCTTTCCGTTTCACTTTCGCGATCTTTTCAAAGAGTGTTTTGAAATTCAGACCCTAAAGGTTTTCCTGGCGAAGCGGGTTCACACGTTGCGCAGACAGCCTGCCTGAAATGCTTTGGTGCTTGCCAGCGAAACCGTTAGGGGCTCGGTCTTATCTTTTCAAAACACGTTCTCAGGCAGCGCGGTGGCTCGCCGCTACCGCCTTCTGCGCCGCCTCTGCTAAGGTCGCCGCGGTTTCCATGTGCGCCGTCTCCAAAATTCTGCGCCCTTCTTCGGCGTTCATGCCCGCCAAGCGCACGACCATCGGGACGTTCGTCTTGACCTGCTCGAGCGCCGTCACAATGCCGCGCGCGACTTCATCGCACCGTGTGATGCCGCCAAAAATGTTGAACAGCACCGCATTTACGTTGTGGTCCGAGAGGATGATGCGCAGCGCCGCCGCCACTTTCTCTGCGCCCGCGCCGCCGCCCACATCGAGGAAGTTCGCCGGCGAGCCGCCGAAGTGCTTGATGACATCCATCGTCGCCATCGCCAAGCCCGCGCCGTTCACCATACAACCGATTTTGCCATCGAGCTTGATGTAGCTCAAGCCAAACTTGCGCGCTTCGGTTTCGGAGCCATCTTCCGCCGAGAGGTCGCGCAAGGCAGCCAGGTCGGTATGGCGGAAGAGCGCGTTGTCGTCCAACACGATTTTCCCATCGAGCGCCATCAGCTTGCCGTCGCCCACCACCGCCAACGGATTGACCTCGACCAGACCCGCATCGCAGTTCATGGCGACGTTGCACAACCCGCGCGCAATCGCGACGAAATCGCGCATGAGGTTTTTGTCGAGGTGAATGCCATACGCAATTTGTCGCGCCTGATAATCCTTGAAGCCAATCGTCGGATCAATCCACACGCGCACAATTTTTTCGGGCGCAGTGCGCGCGACCTCTTCGATGTCCATGCCGCCCGCTGCCGACGCCATCATCACCAATTTTTGCGCTTGGCGATCCAATACGACTCCCAGATAAATTTCTTGCTTGATGTCGGCGGCGGGGTCAATCAACACTTGCTTGACAGTCAAGCCTTTGATGCTCATGCCCAAAATTTTTTCGGCGACGGCTTCAGCCTCAGCCGGATTGCTGGCAACTTTCACGCCGCCCGCTTTGCCGCGCCCGCCCGTCAACACTTGCGCTTTGACGACGACCTTGCCGCCGATACGATGCGCCGCTTGATACGCTTCTTCGGGCGAATGCGCCACTTCGCCTTGCGGCACGGGGATGCCATATTGTCCAAAGATACGTTTCGATTGAAATTCGTGTAAGTTCAACGAGTCCTCCAACGAAGGAGTCAGGAGTCGGTAGCCAGTAGTCAGAGATGACTCTGTATCGCCAGCCTCCATCTAGCTACTGGCTACTGACTACTTGCTACTCATTGCGCGATTATACCTGATTCACTTTCGGTTGTCATTTGTTCAAGTCGTTTTACGTTTAATCCTTCGCGCCACAACGCCCACGCGCCCAATGTGAGAATGACGACGAGCTGGATGATGTGCGCGATGACCGTGAAGCTCAACGCCAACGAAGGGACGATACCAAAAATGCTCAACGCTTGCTGCCCAATCAGCTCCGTCGTGCCGCCGCCGCCGGGTGTGGGAACGAGCGTGGCTAAATTGAGCGCGACCGTATAAAAACTCGCGGCGCTGATGAACGTGGGCATATCAAACGTCAGCGTGAATGAGGGAAATAAAACCGCATACGACGCGGCTTCGATCAACCAAACCACGCTGGTCGAAAGCAGCACTTGTAACAAGAGGAAGGGCGAACGCAAGCCATGAAAGCCTTGCATGAACGCGCGCGCCAACAGGTCTAGGCGCATGGCGAGGGCGTGCGGCATCACACGCAACGTGATGGCGAGTAGGCGCATGGCGAATGGCTCGCTGATGAGCAGAATGACGAGCCCGACGAATGCGATGCCAAAGATCAGCAAGGCGGCACGACTGAAATCGAGCGCCCACGTCGGCAAGGCGGGTTGCAACCATGCGACGAGCGCGAGCAGCGCCATTACGGCAACGCCATCCAACACGCGCTCGACGACGACGGTCGCCAACACGGTCGAGCGGCTGATGCGCTCGCGTTGACCGAGCAGCTGTACACGCACCAGTTCGCCGACGCGTAGGGGGATGGCGACGTTCCAGGCGAAGCCAAGCACCAACACCGGCAACACCACCCTGAACGCGACAGGTTTCGCAGGCGCGAGCAGCACTTGCCAACGCCACGCGCGCGCGAAGTAACCGGCTGCCGTGAAGAGCAGCGCTGGAAGCACATAGCCATAATGCGCGGACCACAACACAGTGAACAGCTCCGACATGTCCACATCTTTGACGGCGACATAAGCCGCGACAAGCGCGATGATGATGCCGATAAAAGTACTAAGATGATTACGAGTCATAGTAAGGCAGGCACAGTGACACAGCGACCAGCTGACAAGGTGATAAACTCATCCTTGCAGCGGGCCGCCATGTCGCCATGTCAGGTTAATTAACGTGAATTCGGGATAAGCCACAGCGAAGGCAATGCGCGTGCAACGCAGCGCCAAGCCGACCGCCGTCGGCTGGAACTGAACCCGCGCAGGCGGGTTTCGCAATGAGTAGGCGCGATTTTCAATCGCCCGCAACCTTAGAGAGTGTTTTGAAATTCAGACCCTAAAGGTTTTTCTAGCAAAGCGGGTTCACACGTTGCGCAGACAGCCTGCGTGCAATGCTTTGTTGCTTGCCAGCGAAACCTTTAGGGTCTCGGTCTGATATTTTCAAAACACTTTCTTATCCCGCATTGACGTTAATTAGATACAAATACACTGGGCGGCAACCCGCGCTCGATGCCATCGGGACCAATCCAATGTAACGTGAAGCCTGCGCGCAAGCGTGAGCTCGTTTCGCTGCTCAAGGAGGTGAACTTCACGCGCAGGTCGTGTACGCCTGCGCTGAAGTTGGCGATGATAACCTCGCGGGTGACGCTCTCTTGCGCGCGTCCTGCTTCTGACAAGACCGCGCGCCCATCGAGCCATAATTCAGCGCCGCCGTTGCGCGTTTCGAGTTTGAAGCGATAGTGGTTCGTTTGTGTGATTTGCAAGCGCGCGTCCCATTGCGCGAGGTATGGTTTGCCTTGCAGTTCTTTGAAGGGCGTCGTTGCCCAGTCGCCATCTACACGCGTGAAAGCAATGACCGCTGTGAGTTGTGTAGTGATGGGTTGTGTTGGCTTAGCTGCCTCAAAGTATGTCACGCTCAGGTTGGGGTTAAGCGCGCGCGTATTTGCTCGTTGATTTGCGCCGATGTAAGCGACATGAAAGGTGTAGTCACGATACGCGCCTTTGAAAGTTTCGATACGCGCCTCGGGATACACGGCGCGCACGACTTCAATTAGTGTTTCATCATCGTAAGGCTCAGCGATGACATAAGCGATGGCTGTCTGGGGCGCGTCGAGCGCGGGCAAGGCTTCGGACAATGAGAAGATGCGACGGCCGCGCGGCGCGCCTGCCATCCAACCAAAATCTTGCTCGGCGGTGTAGAAGGGCCAATCCGCCATCAGATACACATACGGGCGCTCGGGCAACGCGGCGATGGCGTAGGCGACGCTGGCGATGTCGCGCTCATATTCCATCCGCACGTCGGCGCGATGGATTTGTTGATTGAAAAACAGATCGTAATTGACATAAGCGGCGCAAGGCAACAACACGATGAGCGCGTATAATGGCGCACGGTGCAACCACGTAGGGGCAACCCTTGTGGTCGCCCTTCCGAGGGTTGCTCCAACCATATCATCCGCCAACGCGCCAATCAACAAAAAGAGGGCGGGCAAGGCGAGCGCGAAACGATGGCTGCGGAAAATGTCCACGAAGACGCCGCCGCCGATAAGCGTGACGACGAACCAGGCGAGCCACGTCAGTTGCTCACGTCGCCAGAACGTCAACAAAGCGTAACCCAATGCCAACACGAACAACGCGCCCGTGAATGGGTCGAGCATCGGCGCGAAAGGGATGTTGACCGCGCCCCATTGTTCGCCGCGCGCATTGAAGAACAGCAACAACATTTCGATGTGTCGGCGTGTCGCGTTCCAGTTGGTAGCGTCCCACAATGGCGCCAGCACGGTTGCGTAGCGTTCGGTGAGTGCGGCTTGCGGATTGCTTTGCAGCAAGCCGACGAATGGAATGAGCGCAATGGTGAAGCCGACGACGAGCATGAACACACAAGAGGCGATGCGACGCTCGACCTGAAACAAGCGTCGCGTGAACGCGGTGAGCTGCACGCCGACAGGCATTTGCGTCGCAGAGGCGGCGGCGCTTTGCAGCCAGCGCATGACGAGCAAGCATACCACAAACACAGGCACAATCTTGAATGCGGCATAATCGTAGAAGCCCAAGCCTAGCAACACGCCTGCGCCCAAGAAGTTGCCTGCGCCGCGCGTGCGTAAGCCGCGCATGAGCAACCCCAAAATCATGACGGCGAGAAACGTCGAGGTAGTGACGGGGAACGACATGCGCGTGAGCGCGATGTGCCAACGCGAGACGGCGAACAAAAAGGTTGCGATGAACGCGGCTGGTTGCGTGAACGCTTCGCGCGCTAAAAAGTAAAACGCTATGAGCGTAAGGAAGCCCCACAGGTCAGGCACGAGACGCAACGCGAAGGTGCTCTCGCCCAGCAGGGCAAACAACAATGCCGTCGGATAGGTGATGAATGGAAACTGCCATGGGCGAGCATCGTTGGCGAGAATGAGGTGCGCGTCTTTGCCTGTTTGCGCTTCGTCGTTCCATGAGATGCCGCCAGGGGGCGGATAGTAATCGAGACGATAGAGGCGGAGGAAGAGAGCGAAGCCAAAAAGAAGCAGGGGAAACAGTAATGAGTCATTGGTAATTGAAGATTGAAGATTGAAGATTGAAGATTGGAGACGACGAAGCGGCGCTTTAGCATTGACTGTTGAAGGTTCAAGATTCAACGTTGAACCTTGAACTGTGAACCTCGCACCTTGAACCGTTGAGAGCGAGCCGAGCGCGGCGGCGATGAGTGTGATGGCAACGGCAAACAAGCCCATGGGCAGCGTGAAGGTACGCGCAGCTGGCAGCGTCCATTGCGCGAGCAAGGCTAAGGCGAGGGCGGAGAGGATAAAATAGGGTCGGAGACGAGACATGGCGAATGGTGAATGGCAAGGGACATTAGGGGAGATTAGAGGAAATAAGAGTGATACGCCTTCTACAGCTTCCCCGTATATCCCCTAATTTCTCTTAATCTTCCCTAATGTCCCCTCGCTCGGTTTGCGCCCAATTGCTAACAGCGTGCTGCCGTAGATGATGTTCATACGCACCTCGCATAAACCCTGCGCTTCCATGAAGCGTGTGAGCTCGTGGCGACGAAAGGGTTGTTCAGGTCCGAAGGGCCAGCGCGCGCCGAACACTTTGCGAATCAGATTGTAAAGCGAGCTTTGCCAGGGCACCATCACCGCGACGAGCCCGCCCCCTTCGGTCACGCGTACTTGTTCGCGCACCATCTGCGCGGCTACCTCGCGCGAGAAATGTTCGATGAGACCGATGCTGAAGGTGACGTGAAAAAAATTATCGGCCAGTGGGATGTGTTGCGCGTCGCCGACCAGACACACAAAGCGTGGGCTGATTTGCCGCACGAGGTTCAGCGCAGCAGGCGACAAGTCTATGGCGTAACATACGCTGTGGGGCTGCATTGCGTGAAGGTAGTGTAACGTGCGCGCCGAACCACAGCCAACTTCGAGCAAGTGGGCGATCGAGTTGTAATGAGGGGTGTCGTTCAAACGCTGCGCATACGCGCGCGAAAACAGGAAGCGGATGCGCCACAAGAGACGATGAAAGAGTTTGTCGCTCGAAGCGTGTTCAGCCCAGAACGAGTCCCACAAGTTGGGCGATGGTGAACGGCTCATAGCGTTTAGGGCGCGCTCCAATCCATCACGCGCACCAAGTCGCCTTCGTGGTCGGCAATGAAGACGCGCCCATCGGTTGTGGCAGCGATGCCCTGTGGTTTGCGGAGGCGTTCGTGGGTTGGCGCACCGATGGTTTGTACAATGCGACCTTGCAAATCGAAGAAGACAATTTCGCCAGGTTCGGGGTCGGTCATCACGATGAGTTGAGTTTGGGCTGCTAAGAAGCGCGGCGGCTGGGCGGTGTTGAACATCGTCGTGCGCCATTGCGCGAGCAGTTCGCCATTCGGCGCGAAGACATAGACCATCGGCGCGTCCGCCACCACCATTTTGTCGCCAACAAAGGTGAGGCTTGTCGGTTGTTGCAAGGGGATGGTCGTCGTGATGCGCCTCGGCTCTAGGAGCTCGCCATTGAAACGCACGATACGCCCGCCGCCCGTATCGGCAACGTAGATGTCGCCATTGGGCGCGATGGCGAAACCGCGCGGCGACGAGAAGCCGACCTCGTTGCCTGAGCGCGCGATGATGGCGCCGTCGGGGCGCAGGCGCGTCACGGCTTGTGGATGCGCGGCGTCCAGCGCCAGTAATTCGTTGCGCGCGTTGACTGCCAGCGCGTACGGGTCGCGCCACTCGCCTGCGAGTGCGCGCAGCAATTGCCCAGCCAACGTACGCGCTTCGATTTTTTTCTGCGCGCCATTGATGACATATACCACCTCGTCGGCGCTGATGGCGACATCGCGTGGACGCGACACACTCCATTGCCCGATGATGCGCGGCAATAAGCCTGCACTCGCACTAAATGGCGCGCGCCTCATACCTTGTGGTGTTGTTTTCGCAGACACCGTCACGCTTGCCTCATCCACGCGGAGCTTGGCGAAGTGCGTCAACTGTGTATCGTCTTGAACTAGCGTCTCCGTGCGTTCCGTCCATAAGCCGCGCATTGCGGTGCGCCAACTGTCGCGTGAAGCCATGGACCACATCAACAAAATAACGTATGGCGTGCGACTACGTTGGATGGCGGCAAGCGAGGCGGCGGGCGAGGCGTCAGGAATGATGACGAGTTTATTGGGGTCAAGATTGTACGACCGCAACACAAGGCGCGCGGCGGGATGATTGTAGGGCGTGCGCGTGACGAGATAAAACACGGCTACATCAGGTTGAGTTTGAAATTCTTTGACGAGCAGCGCCACACTTTCTTGCGGATTGACTCGATTGGTCAACACGAAAAAGTGATAGAGATTCAGGGTGGGAATGGCAAGCGCGCAGATAAGCCACACCGCCATCACGCTGCGCGCTCCATACGCGAAAGACGCAAAGCCGCGCGTGAGTTGTGTGATACCGATGGCTACGAACAGCGCGTAGAATGGCACAAGGATATAGGTGCGCGCAATCGGTGGATAGGGATAGGGCGCGAGTCCCCCCGCGAAGAAACAAGCAAGCAGCCAACTGGACAAAAGCCAGAACGCCAAACGATTTTTGCGCCAAGTGAGCAGCACGCTGCCCAAGCCCAACAGCATCAACAAGGAGCTCACAAAATCCAGATGGGGTCCTGAGACGTAATGCGAATGTCCCAAGAAAGTCAATGGCGCGGTGAGGACGCGCAGAAAATTGGGGAGCAGCTGTTGGGTGAAGATGTTGTCGGCTCTCACTTCGGTTTTGGCGATGGTGTGCAATGAGATTTGGCGCAACCCTTCCGCATCTGAGAGGCTCGGCATCGCCGTCAGCCCAACGCCAATGGTGAACACCGCCAGCGGCGCCAGCCAGCGCGAGGCGCGCACATCCAGCATGTAATACAACCCCAAGAGGAGCAACGGCAAAGCGAGGAATGGGATGCCAAACGCAAATGTGTAGAACGCATACGTCGCCACGACGCTGCTGAGGAACACACCCAACCAGCTGCCGCGCCGCATCGCCAGAACGAGCAAAGCCAGCCCGCCAGTGATAGGCACGAGCAATTGCGAATAGGTATAGCCTACTTTTGAGAGACCGAGCAGGTGTTGTGATGAAAGATAAGCTATCAGCCCAAGCAAGGCTGCGCGTGATGAGGTGAACGAGCGCATGAAGACGTACAATGGCAAGGCGGCGAGCATTACGGCGAGCGATTCGCTGATGCGCCAACCATAAACATCGTTACCATACAACAGGATCGTGCTGACTTGGGTGAGCGTGGCGGCGACGGGATGCACGTCATACGCGCCACGCAGCCGCAAGGGATAGGGACGGTCACGACCGGCGATGAGGTTGTTGGCAAATTCGTAGAAGGAATATTCGTCGCCAATGAACGCATAACGCCACGAGGTCAAGTCGAATGTATAAACGGCGAAGGCGAGCATGACGACGACGGCGACGGCAATGAGTTCGCGGCGCGCGGGTTGGCGCTGCCATAACCACGCTGCTAACACACAACCCAAGACGATGGCAAGCCAGCGTGTCGCGTCAGTGCGATAGGCGTAACCCAATACGAGCAAGCCGACGATATAACCGAACAGCAAAAACCATTCGGAGCGTGTCAATACACTGCGGCGTTGCGCAGCGCGGTCCGCGCAATACCACACAGCAGCGACGACCAGCAGCGTGAGCAACCACAACCACACGGGCGGGTTGCCTTGCCTGAGCGATAGATAAGCTAATGAGAGCGTCAAACCCAAGGATGCGATTAGCCATACGCGGCACCACCATCCCCACTGGCGCTGAGTGAACTGCAACGCGAGCGGCTCGACGGTGAGCTGATGCCATGCCCACCAGGCCGACGATGCGCGTTCATGTTTATCCATCGTGGGTGATGAGGCAGCGGCGTTCTCTAACGCCGATTGACTGTGTGTATCGCGCAACGCGATGTGATACAACGCCAGCGCAAAAATGATGCCTAACAGCGCAACACCAAAATAGTTTGGATAGCTCAATTCACACAAGCGTGCAATGACACATGGCCATGCCGCAAGGTTGGCATATAGCTCGCTCGTCCTACCAAGCCAGCTCTCAGTGTGCAAGATGACTTGTGAGACCATGAGCAAGCCCAGCGCTAGGACAAAGAGGAGAAGACGCGAAACGCGCATACGGCTACTTGATACCCCACTTTTGAACACGCTGATTCCCCGTGTCCACAATCCAAAGAACATCCCCACTGACCGCGAGCGCCGTCGGCAAACGGAACTGCCCGGCCTCGCTGCCAAAGTTGCCCCACTCGTTCAACAGTTTGCCGTCGCGCGCGAGGTGTTGGATTTTATGGGGCTCGGGCGCTGTGACCAGCAAGGCTTGGTCGGCGGTGAAGGCAATGTGCGGACCGTTGAACGGATTGGCTAAGGGAATGGGGAAGTCGGCAACGAAGCGTCCATCGGGATGGAAGACATTGATGCGTTTGTTCGGCACGTCGGTCGCAAAGACAAAGCCTTCAGCGTCCACGGCGACGTGCGACGGTTCAAGGAATTGACCGCGCCCGTTGCCGCGCGCGCCGAACACTTTCAGCCGCTCGCCGTTGAGCGACAGCTTCACGATACGCGCGCCCCCCGTGTCCGCGATATACAAATTGTCCTCGCTATCAATTGCCATGCCGCGCGGCTTATAGAATTGCGCCGCAGGACCAGCAAAACGCCCCAACGCTCTGCCATTGGCATCAAACCGATAAATCCAACCCACATCCGCATCCAGCACCAACACATCGCCAGTCGAGGCGATGACCACATCAAATGGCTCCACAAACTTTTCGTTGTTATTAGCCTCAAGCGCGGTGATGAAGTTGCCGTCGCTATCCAGCACTTGCACACGGCGGTTGCCTGTGTCGGCAACGTAAACGCGGTCATCAGAACTGATGGCGATGCCGTGCGGGTCGTTGAATTGCGCGGGACCATTGCCCCGCGCGCCGATGGTTTGGAGGGGTGTGAGGGCGAGCGACATGGCGGGACGCGCGATGATAGAGGTGCGGGGTAGCGGCGCAGTGGCTGGAGCGGATGAGTTTGGCGGTGGCGCGGGCTGCGTCGGCGCGCGGACGACGGGCGCAGCCAGCAGCTCGGTCATCTCAGCGCTTGAGGGATATTGTCCCATGGGCGGCAACAGATAGCGCGCTGGCACAATCTCGCGCGCGCCACTCGGCGGCGTCCAATACAAGTAAACACGCGAGTATTGCGTCTCATCGGTGTAGCGCAACGACAGCTCATGCCAGCCTTGCGACAATTGGAGGGAGCCTTCACGCACGCCGCGCGGACGATTATCAATGATGAGTTGTTGGTTGAGGCGCAGCTGCGAGGTATCAATGGATTCGGTAGCGAAGCGATACAAGCCTGTGACAGGCGCGAAAATTTTGCCGCGCCATTCGACGGAGTAAGGGCGTGGCAGAGGGGTGTTATGGAAGTAGAATGCGATTTCAGAGTCTATACGCATGAACACGGGCGGTCCTGTCCAATTTGGATTGGGATAATATGCGCCGAGCAAGCCGCTGTTCATTATGGGTGGGCGAAAGAGTGCGGTGGTGGGAATGGGTTGCAGTGTAGGTGTGTTCGGCGGTTGCCACCACACCTCCGCTTTCATTGCGCTACCTGTTAGGCGCATACGCACGGCATGATTGCCCTTGGCCAAAACGATAGGCGTGTCACTGATGGGGTTTTCATCAATGAATAACGCGGCGTTAGGCGCGCCACGCACGGTGAAGCGATAGGCGCCATATTGCTCTACATACAAGGCGCTGCGCAGCTCGGCTGTGAACGTGCCTGTGAGCGGAGGGCGCACAGTCCAATCCACGCTCAGTTGGCGCAGCGTGTCTTGTTTGCTGGGCTTGCCTTCAAAGGCATCGTTGTTGAAGTAGCGCACGACGACGCCTTGTGTGGCGAGGAGGTCGTCGGGCGAGAGCTGCGCGACAAACACCGAGGCAATGCTGGTGCTGAGGACTTTGAACTCTTGGAATTGCGCGAGCGGATAATAGCGACGCGCTTCGTCATAGCTCGCTTGCAACAACGGGTCGAGGATCATTGCCACGCCGCGCACAGGTTCGCGCGCGAGGGGCAGGTGGTCGTTGGCGGTCCACTCCGTATAGCGCGTGACCGTTGGCGCGAGGAAACGCACGGTGGGATGTCCTGCATAGAGCGATGAAAGAACCAAATCGTAATGGGGCGCAAGCCGATTCATTTCACGCGCGGCGATGGTCTCGGCGGCAGAATGCGCTGCCCATGCTTCGGGTGAGTAGCGTTGTTTGTTGAAGTAGGTATCGAGATTGTGGTAGGCGATGGTGATGAGCAACGCAGCAAGTCCCCAATCCCAAAAGGTTGGAGAGTGGATATGAGATATTGGAGGGTGAAGATTGGAGGGTGGAGGTCGCAGCGTAGTTTGTGGGGTGAGCTTTGGAAGTTGGGATTTGGAAATTAGAGATTGGGATTTGAGATTTGCGATAGCGTGTGTGAGGGCGGCGAGGGGTAGCAGGGCGAAATACACGAGCGCGGGCATGACGCCAATCGAACGCAAACTTTGTGGCGCCTCAAAATCCACCGAGAGGATGCCGCCAAGGTTCATCACACAGAACACCAGCAACATCAAAAAGTTGGCGGGGTCGCGCCAACGCCAGAGCCCATACGCCAGCCCCAACACGAACAACGCGCCCGTGATGGGATCGAGCATGGGTTCGTTGGGCAGATTGTGGCGTCCATTGCGGTCGCCTTGCGCGTTGAACATCAATAGATGTTTGACCGTGTTGTTCCATAGCGCTTTGCCCAAATCTTTTTCGTCGCGGCGCTCGAAGATCGAAACATTCGAGGTGCGCGCCATGAACACCTCGCGTTGCTGCAAGGCGAATTGCGCGACGGGCGCGCTGGCGATAAGCATACCCAACAACACTATAGCAAAAGATGAAGGCTGAAGGCTGAAAGAGGAAAGCAGACCCTGTTTCAAAGCGGCGCGCTGACGCCAAGCGTGAGCAAGTGCAAGCGCGGCGGTGAAGGCAAGCAGGATGAGCGGAAAGGCGCGGAAGGGTGTGTAGAAGGCAAGCCCGTAGCCCAATGCCAATCCCGTCCACGCGCAGTCGGATATTTTTTTGTGAGCCAACGCCCGGTCGAACAGATACAACACGATGACTTCAAAGGCGGGTGTGGTGACGCCGTGCATGGCGATGCGCGAGAAGGTGAGGTCATAACGCATGACAGCGAATAGCGCGGCGGCGATCAAGCCCATGCGTTCGCCAAGCCAACGGCGAAAGAGCAGGTAAGCGAAGATGACGGTGATGACGCCAAACGTCGCTGTCACGAAACGCATGGAGGCAGCGCTGACACCGAAGAAGTGGAATGAGAGCGCGAACAAATAGGCAAGATGCGCAGGCAGAGTGTCGGAGATGAAGAAGATGGGGCGGAACGAACTCTCTTGCAAGATGCGTGCGGCGAGGTTGCCGTTGAACGCCTCGTCGTACCACACGCCGAAGGGCAATACGTCCAGCTGCCAAAAACGGGCGATGATGGCGGTGGTGAGGATGGTGAAAAAGACAAGATAATGCCAGTGATTGGATATTAGCAATTGGATAGTAGTAATTGGCGATGAGTAATGAGTAATCAGTAATTGGAGACAGCCAATCGGCGCTTTCGTATTGGACGTTGAAGGTTGAACATTGAACATTGAATGTTGAATATGGAACGTGGGACGATTGACAAAGGCGAGGATGAAAAGGCAAACGCTGACGAAATGGAAGAGCCAGCCGAGCGGGTTGGTTTGATTGCCTGTGAATTGAACGATGCTGATGAACGTGGCGATGGTGGAGCCGCCAAGTAGGCTGAGGCGCACGAAGGTGAACGGGGTGGGTTGTGTGTCGGCGACGGTGTGTTCGAAGCTCAGTTGCGCGAGCGGCGTGTGCGCGCAAGCGGCGAGGAACAAGGCAATAGCCATGCTGTACAGTATCGCGCCATCGGTGAAGGTGCCTCTGAGCTGTGTTTGGGCGAGCCACGCCAGACACAGCGCAAGCGTGAGCAGCAAAAGTGGTTTGAGTGTGCGAAGTGGAGTCATGGAATCAAGAGAGACAAGGAGACAAGGTGACAAGGTGACAAGGTGAGAGCTCTTTTCATCGCCGTTCTCCTACCTCTCCGTGTTCTTGTTTTCCTGTGTTCCGTCTCGTTAAAGCATAGGCGAGAGTTGAAACGAAAACCAGCCATGGCAACGCGGCGACGGTAAGCAAGCGTTCGCTGGCAACGCCAATGCTCGCCACAAGCCACAGCGCAGCGCATAGTCCATGAATGATGACAGGGGGAGCGCGAAGGCGTTGCAACGCCGAATGTAACAAGATGAGCGTGATGCCTACCCACACCAACGTCATTGGCGCAGGCACAGTGAACGGCGTATCGCTTGGCGCGAGGCGCGCATCATAGAGCATCACGCCGAGCGTGCGGAAGTCATTGGGCGGCGCGAATGTGTCGGATTCAAGTTGCACATCCAACGCGCCAACCGCATGGACAAACGCAGCTGGCACGTCGAAGGTGTAATCTCTACTGTTGCGCGTCGGTTTGAATGTAGCGATAGGTTGCGCGTTAGCAAACACACGGACCTTGGGCAACTCCATGCCTGCGGGTCGCGCGCCGCTCACGGTCAACGTGAGCTGATAGGGACGTTGCCCGATGCCCGCGAAGCCAAGCGTCGCGCGTGCGCCTGTCCAACGAAAAGCGCGCTCTTTGTCATGTTCCTCAGCGTGAAAGCCTACTAGCGCGACGCCGCGTGTGGTCAGATTGTATGCAGGTGAGGCTTGATAGGCAAGTGTGAGCGTGAGGCAAGCAAAAAATAGGTGGAGGAATATGGGGACTTGGGTAAGGCGTTGCATCATCGTATCGCTCCTGCGCGCAACATCTCTACACTCAATACGACGCGATACGCCAACAATTGCCCATCGGCGGCGGTGATGCGTTCCAGTTGTGCGGAGGGATAGCGGTTACGCATACGCTCGAAGGCGGTCACTTGCGGTAGATCAATGAAGACGATAACGGGTCGCACTGGATTTGGCGCAAGCGGCAAATCATAGAGCGTCAGCCATGGTGCGAATGGTACAGTGGGCGCGAGGAACGTGATGGTGGGAATGCTCCAATAGCGCCAGGCGATGGCGAAATCGTGCGTCGGCGCACGCTCATTCATTTCACGCGCAATCACCGTCTCTGCATACGAGTGCATGTAACGCACTTGCGGATCTTGCATTTGATGATTGAAGTAGAGGTCGAGGTTGTGATACGCGACGAAAACAAACAGTAGGGTGAAGGCGATGACAGGGAGGTGACGCGTGAGGCGTGAAAGGTGAAGCGCCTTGAAGATTGAATGTTGAACATCGAATCTTGAATGGTGTCGGATAGCGACGAGCGCCAACGTCACGAAATAGACGAGCGCGGGCATGACGCCAATGCTGCGAATGCCTTGCGGCGCTTCGGCGTTCACCGACCAGATGCCGCCTTGCAACAGCGCTGCGAACAACATGAGCATCCATAAATTGGGCAGCTCGCGCCACCGTCGCAAGGCGAGGCTAAAACCAAGCACGCCCAGCATACCCATGAACGGATCGAGCATCGGCGCGCCGGGCAAGTTGTGGCGTCCGTTCTGGTCGCCTTGATAGTTGAACATGGCTAGATGTTGGAGTGTGCTTTGCCACAAGGCATTGACGGCTTCCACAGGTTCGACATCGTAGAAAATCGAAGCGCTGCGATAGCGGTCCCAAAAAATGTCAGGTTCCAAAATAGCAAATTCGGCGACAGGCGCGAGTGCGACCAAGCCACCCAATGAAAAAAACAAGACGTGCGGTATCAATGGTCGCAGATACATCCGCCAGGCGTTGCTGCGCGCAGACCAGAATGCGAGCGCGATGAGCATGACGCCCAATGCGATGAGCAACAACGTGAAGATACGCATGGGCAGATAGTAGGTGAGACCGAAGCCCAATGTAAACCCTGCAAAGGCGAAGTCGGCGATGCGTTTGCGTTCCAGTCCTTTGTCGAGAAAGTAGAAGGTGAGCATGATGAAGAACGGCGTGCTGATGGCGTCGAATTTGATGCGCGAGAAGGTGAGGTCGTAGCGCATCACCGCCCACAACGCCGCCGCCATCAAACCCGCAGGGCGGCCCAACCAACGGCTGAACAACAGATAGGCAAGCCAGACATTGCCGACGCCGAACAGTGCAGGCACAAGGCGCAGCGTTGCGATGGTGTCGCCAAACAAGACGAATGCCAGCGCTGCCGTGAACGTGTCCTGCAAAGGACGCTCGATATACGCTTCAAAGATGGGACGATAAGTCGGGTCTTGCAACACGCGCCGCGCGACGTTACCCACGCGCGCCTCGTCGTGCCACAAGCCCGGCGGCATCACGTCGTTTTGCCAGAGGCGCACGCTGAAGGCGAAGAAGAGGATGAGGAGGAGTAAAAAGTAATGAGTCATTGGTAATTGATAATTGGAGGTTGGAGCTTGGGGCTTGGAGCTTGGAGGTTGTATGAAGGCGCTGAGGAAGAGGGTCATGCTTGCGCCGTGCAAGAGCCATGCGAGACCTTGATATGCAACTATGGGGAAGGCGCTGAGCGCGGCGACGCCGAGAACGATTGAGCTGGCGATAAGCAACCAAAACGCGCGTGCACGGGGCAAGGTGTGCGGCGATATGGGGTCGGCAAGGCGACCACCTGCGGCCATGGAGAACGGTGCGCGCGCGCGCACGGCGACGACGAACAAAATGATCGCAGCGAGGTATAGCACCCACCCATCGTCAGGGCGCGAGCTAACGAGCTGCAATTGCGCTTGCCATGCAATGAACAATGAGAGAATGAGTAGCAACAAAAGGAAACTCCTCAAACTTGGCAGACCCGCGAGGTCCCAGAAAACCTCGCGGGTCTAGGTGGGCAAAACAAAAAACTCCCGATGTCCTCAGGAGTTTTTATTTGGTAGCGGCGCTTGGACTTGAACCAAGGACCGAACGATTATGAGCCGTTTGCTCTGCCTCTGAGCTACGCCGCCACGTGGTGGATAGCAAATGGCTGATGGCTGATAGCCCATGCTGTGCTATTTGCCATCAGCCATTTGCCGAGATAGCGGGGAGAAGATTCGAACTTCTGACCTTTGGGTTATGAGCCCAACGAGCTGCCACTGCTCCACCCCGCATTGAACTATCGCTATTATAGCGTGCTTCTCACTCGCGTCAAATCATCGTTGCCATCACTTCGCTGCAGGCATCGCTGACACGGGCACGCCAATTACCGTCACTTCGCCTGGTTTAGCCATCTTCAATTCACGGCGCGCGATGAGCTCGATGTATTCGTCACTCTGCACGTAACGCTTGCGCTGTTCGAGACGCGTCGTCTCTTGACGCACCGCTTCGATTTCGGCTTGCAACGCTTGGGTCTGTCGCCACAGCGTATAGGTCGTCGTCATGCGCTGCGCCATGACAATCAAAATCAACAGCGTCAAGCCTAGCGCAATGGCTGTGAACACTTGCGACGGCGAGAGCGAGTGCGGCGCGGGTTGCTTGGACATGGCGCACAGTCTAACGAATTTCGCGCGGCGCGTCAAAATGCCCGCACGCTGCAGACTTCTTAACGTCAATTCGGAATAAGGTTGCGGGCGATTGAACATCACGCCTACTCACTGCAAAACCCGCCTGCGCGGGTGCAGTTCCAGTCGACGGAGGTCGGCTGGGCGCTGCATTGCACGCGCATTGCCTTCGCTGTGACTTATCCCGAATTCACGTTTCTTAATGAAGTTTAAGAAATTAACTCGGGTACGGCAGGTGTAGGGCAAGTTTGCAACTTGCCCACGTGGACAAGTTAAAAACTTGTCCTACACCTGCGCTCTATACCCGTACTATTTCTTGAAAGTTCATCAAGCAGCCTGGCATCTGTCTAATTGGCGTATAATTCGCGTATTCTAATTTCAGGAGTCTGCTATGACACAACCAACCGAGCGCCGTCGCCCGATGGGCGAGCGCATGACGCACGAAACCGTGACAATGGCTGATGGTTTGTATCTGCTGCCCGGCTTTGCGAATGCGGGCGCGATTGTGACCCGCGCAGGCGTCGCCATCGTGGACACGGGCAACATGAACGTGCCCGAGGCGGTGCTGGGGCGTCTGCGACAAATCACGCAGCAACCGATTCGCTACATCATCTATACGCACGCGCACGCCGACCACGCCGCCAATGCGACACCCATCTTGCAAGAAGCCGCGCAGCGCGGCGACCCACGCCCGCAAATCATCGGTCACATCAACACGCTGGCGCGCATGAATCGTTATGGTGAGATGTATGGACACAATGCGTTCATCAATCGTGTACAGTTTCAAGTGCCGCCCGACCGCCCGAGCTTTCCGAGCAACGAGCGGTTCATTCGCCCCGCTGTAACTTATACACATGATCTGACGTTACAACTAGGTGAGCTCACCTTGGCATTGCATCATGCGATGGGCGAGACCGACGACATCACCTGGATTCACATTCCCGAGCGCAAGGCGATTTTTAGCGGCGACCTCGTCATCGGCAGTTGTCCCAACATCGGCAACCCGTTGAAGATTCAGCGTTACGAGGTCGAGTGGGCGAATGCGTTGGAGCAGATGCGCGCGTTGCGACCTGAGGTGTTGGGGCCGGGGCACGGCGTCGTCTTGCGCGGCGCGGAGCTGGAGGAGACGCTGCGCGTGACGGCGCAAGCGTTGCGTTACTTGCATGACGAAGTGGTGCGGCGCATGAACATCGGACAGTGGGAAGAGCAAATCGTGAACGAAGTGCAATTGCCATCGGAGCTGGCGAACCATCCCGCGCTCGCGCCCGTGTATGGGCATCCGTCGTTCATCGTCCACGCGATTTATCGGCGCTATGGTGGGTGGTACGACGGCAACCCCAGCCATCTCGCGCCCAGTCGCACGGGCGACATCGCCGCCGAAGTGGTAAGGCTGGCGAGCGCGGAGGCGTTGTTACAACGCGCTGAAGCCTTGCAGCAGATAGACCAGCATCAGCTGGCGTTGCACTTGATTGACTTGGTCATTGATGGCGCGTATGATGTGAGCGTCGCAGCGCGCGCGTTGCGGATGAAGAGTGCGAGCTTGAAGGCGCGCGCCGAGGCGGAGACAAGCTTCATTGCGCGCAGTATCTTGATGGTGAGTGCGGAACGCATCGCGCGGGAGGTGGAGCAAAGCGCAAGCAGCAGGTAGCAAGTGGCAAGTAGCAAGTTGCATGGTTGTGCCCATGTATGCATAATGATAATCCACGATAGATCATCGCAAGATGACGAGGAGATTCTCATGCAAACTCGTTCGTTCTTTTTCATGTTCTCTCTGTGCGTCATTAGCGCGGTGGTGTTCGCGCTTCTCGCGCCGACGACGGCAGGAGCAGTCGCCTGCACCTGGAATGGCTCCAATGGCAATTGGAACGATAGCACGAAATGGTCATGTGCCATCGTGCCCGGCGCAAGCGACGACGCCGTCATCGCCAGCGGCACGGTCACATTGACGACCGATGTGACCGTGCAAAGCCTCACGCTAACGGGCGGGACGGTGACGGGCACGGCATCCATTACCGTGACGACGTTGCTATCTACCACGAGCGGCTACCTGAACGGCGCGGGCATGGCGACATCAAATGGCGCGCTGATGTTGAACAACGGCGGATTCCGCTTGGGCCGTCACTTCGTCAACAACGGCACAGCCACCCTCACGGGCAACGGTTACTACTTCTCACTCAACGATGGCGCGGTGTTCACGAACAGCGCGGCGGCGACGTTTGACATTGATGGGGACGCGGGCATCTGGTATTACACGGGTGCGGGTATGGGCATGGCGTTCAACAACTATGGGGTATTCCGAAAAATTGGAGGCTTGGGAAACTCGAACGTCGGCTATTACAGCGATGTGAGCTTCAACAATCATGGCACGGTGCAAGTGCTAACAGGCACGTTGGGCTTGGTTGGCGATGGC
>CAZDYP010000038.1:28207-32504 GCA_964509505.1 uncultured Anaerolineae bacterium
CTACATTCAACAACTATGGCACACTCCGCAAAGTCGGCGGCACGGGCATCTCCTATGTTGGCAATGGGAGTGTATTGCAGTTCAACAATCATGGGATAGTTGCCGTACAAACGGGCAGCCTATCGCTCTACGGCGACGGCACACACACGGGACCGTTCACGGTGAGCGCGGGCGCGACGTTAATTCACAATGTGGGCGTCATCACGTTCCAGCCCAGTGCGACCATCGGCGGCGCAGGGCAAGGCGTGTTCAACGGCGCGACCGTCAACGTCTTAGGCACATACAACCTCACGGGCTCGACGCATGTGCAGGCAGGCGCGGTGAACTTCGGCACGAATTCATTCACGCTACCCAATTTGAAAATGACGGGCGGAGCCATTACAGGCACCGGTGTGCTGACCATCACGACGCCGCAAACGTGGGGCGGCGGCGCAGTGCGCGGCAATGGCGCCATCGTCATCGCCGACCCACTCATCATCAGTCAAACGGGCAACGTCAATGTTGAGAACGGGCGTCAATTCATCAATCACAACGCTATGACGATACGAGGCAACGGCTATAGCTTCTTCGTGCAAGATAATGCGACCTTCACGAACAGCGCCAATGCCAACCTCAATTTGATTGGCGCGAACCTCACCGATTTGTTTGGCACCAATGCAAAATTCAACAATCTAGGCTTGGTTCGTAATCTCGGCGGCGCGTCAGGCATAGGCTACTTTAACGACTTGGTGATTAACAATAGCGGCAATATTGACATTGTCGGTGGCACTCTTGGATTCTACGGCACATTCACGCAGACCGCAGGCGCGTTGCGTTTGATGGGCGGGCACTTGCCAACCAACTTTAACAGCTTCACACTCTTGGGCGGCGTGTTGACGGGCACGGGCAACATCACGGGCAACGTCACCAATCAAGGCGCGCTCATCATGCCCGGCTCGTCGGCGGGAATGCTCAACATCACGGGCAACTATTTTCAAGGCAGCAACGCCGCGCTCGTGATGGAGCTGGGCGGCGCGATTCCAGGCTTGCAATTCGATCAGCTCAATGTCGGCAGCTTTGCGAACCTCAACGGCGCGTTGACCGTGACGCTCAACAGCAACTACACGCCATCGCTTGGTACGGCGTTCAAGCTCGTCACGTTTGGCTCGAAGACGGGCAACTTCTCCCGCATTGTCTCGCCGACGTTGCCATTGGGACGATTGTTTGTGCTATCGCAAGGACTTGACAATCTCGCGCTCGTCGTCTCGAATGGCAATCGCGCCAACGCGCAACCCATCAACACGGGCAGCACCCTCACAGGCAACGTCACGACCATCACCGCCTCGAATTGGTACAAGTTCAACGTGCCGCTCGCGGGGTCAACCATCTTCATCACCTTGACGGGACTCACGCAAGACTATGACCTGTTCTTGTACGCGCCCGCCGTCAGCGAAGAAACGGGCAGTCTGCATGACATTGGTCAGTTGGGCGACATTGGGCAACTCGGCGACATCGGACAGCTCGGCGACATCGGACAACTGGGTGATATTGGACAGCTCGGCGACATCGGGCAGCTCGGCGATATTGGACAGCTCGGCGACATTGGGCAGTTGGGCGACATCGGGCAACTCGGCGACATCGGACAATTGGGCGACATCGGACAATTGGGCGACATCGGGCAACTTGGCGACATCGGCTTGCGCGGTGGGCCCGGTGCGTTGGTGGCAGTCTCGGCGCGCCCCTTCACGGCTACGGAGCGTATCGTCCGCAATGTGCATGAGCTCGCAGGCAACTACTACGTTTCGGTTGTGCCACACACGGCGCTCGCGGCAGGCACGCCCTTCTCGTTGTTCATCACGGTTACGCCGCCTATCAACCCATTCATGCCCATCACCACGCCCATTGCGACGACGTTTGCGACGCCCGCATACAGCCCGACAATTCAAACGCTCATCCTTTACAACAGCGCGCGTTTCAATCGCTTCTACACGAACACGGGCACCATCACCTCCACACAACTCATCACGAAACTGAACGCGCTCGCACAACACGCGCAAGTCAAAGGCATGCTGATTGATTTGAATGACTATGCGGAGTTACGTAATGCGTATGCGCGCTGGGAGGTCGAGCCGACGAATCCGCAAGCGGCGAACTTCGTCGCAGGTCACATCAAGTCGCTGCTCTATCGTCTGTTGCCCGCGTACCCCAACGCGAAGTATCTCGTCATCGTCGGTGATGATCGCATCGTCCCGTTCCGTCGCATTGTAGATGAGGCGCTCGTCTCGAATGAACGCACCTACGCGCGACTGGCGGCTTCGGCGAGCCTCTCGCAAACCTTCGCCTCCCGTTACATTCTCAGCGACGACTACTACGCGGGCGTGTTGCCGCTGCCCTGGCGCGGACGCGAGTTGTATCTGCCGCACCTTGCCATCGGGCGGCTGGTCGAGAAGCCCTCCGAGATTGCGACACTGCTCGACGTATTCAACGCGCAACCGATCCTCACGCCCAACAACGCGCTCGTCACTGGCTACGACTTCTTGATGGACGAAGCGAGCGCCATCAGCAACACGCTCAAAACCCAAGGCATCACAACGATTGACCGCTTGATTGACAATAGCTGGGGAGCGAGCGCGTTGCGCGGGCAATTGTTCACGTTGCCCAACGCGCACAAACTCAACTCGTTGAACGCACACTTCCAACACTATCGCATGTTCCCCAATGACGCGAACGATGTCTTCGCAACCGAAGTGGTCAATACGAACAGCGCCTTCACAGGCACGCTCGTCTTCTCGGTGGGCTGCCACTCAGGCTTGAACGTGCCTGACGCCGATGCGCCCGACGTGACGACTGGCACCGATTGGGCACAGGCGTTCGCACGCCGCGGCGCAACGTTCATCGGCAACACAGGCTACGGCTATGGCGACTCCGATTTGATTGCGTACTCGGAACGCCTGATGTTGAACTTCACCCAAGCGTTGAGCGATTGGAGCGACGGGCCGCAGACGGTGGGCAACGCGTTGTTGCGCGCGAAGCAACGCTATTACAACACGACCGCTGCAGGCTCGTTTGGCAGTTACGACGAGAAGATTCTGGCGGAGGCGACGTTGTATGGTTTGCCGATGCTGCGCATCAATATGCCGGTGACGACGACCACGCCGCGCGCTGCGCGTGTAGGGCCAGTTTCAAACTTGCCTTACAATCGTGCGCAAGCTGTGGCTGTGAGTTCATACACCTTTAACTCAACCTTCACGCCCAACACGGCGAGCGTGGGCGCGTATTACGCCACGCAAGGCAATCAGCTGTCCGTGTTGGTTGGACGTCCGATTCAACCGTTAACCCGCACAAACATCGCGTTGAACAACATGCTCGCGCACGGCGTCGTGATGGTCGGCGGCGCGTTCAACGACATTCCGAATTTCGATCCCGCGATTGCTCGCATCGTCACCGAGCAGCTCTACATCACGCACACCGAGCCGACGTTCAACGCAAGCTGGTGGTATCCGAACCTGTTGGGCAGCGTGAATCGCTTCACCGGTATTGATGGCAAATCGCATGAGCAGTTGGTCGTCGTGCCTGCTCAGTTCAAGGCGAATGGCGTCACGACGCCAACGGTTGGCACGCAACGCCTCTACACGAATTTGCAATTCGAGGTGTATCACGCACCCAGCGCCGAGACGGATTTCGTCGCGCCGAGTCTCTGGCAAGTGAGCGCCCTCACGTCGTCCAACACATTGACGTTTAGCGTGTTCACCACTGATGATCGCGGCACGATTGCGCGCGTCGTCGTGCTGTATCGTTCTACGAGTAGCAACACCTGGCAGAAAGTGGAATTGGCTTACAACACCAGCACGAGCATTGCGACAGGCAGCGTGCCATTGCCGAGCGGCGTGGTCGAATACTTCGCGCAAGTCGTGGACGGCGCGGGCAACGTGTCGCTGGCGTTGGAAAAGGGCAACCCATTCACCATGATGGGCAGCGCCCAAAAAGTATATCTGCCGTTGGTGGTGCGGTAGAGTAACTTTCCTGGATCGAACATCTCAACCAACACCGCCGTCGCGTTGGGCTTCGTCTATGCGTACGCGATGGCATATAGCGACATGCCGTGGGAGCCGTTCTTCCGACTCGTCGGCATCTTGCCCTTAGAGAGTGTTTTGAAATTCAGACCCTAAAGGTTTTTCTGGCAAAGCGGGTTCACACTTTGCGCCGAAAGCCTGCCTGAAATGCTTTGTTGCTTGCCAGCGAAATCGTTAGGGTCTCTGTTTTATATTTTCAAAACACTTTCTTACAGAAATTCTTTTCAAGGACACTCATCATGAAT
>CAZDYP010000039.1:0-18543 GCA_964509505.1 uncultured Anaerolineae bacterium
GTTCCGCTTCTTCTTTTTCACGACGTTGTGCGTCCAGTTGCGCCTGGCGACGCCGCTCGACTTCGGCTCTTTCGCGTGCCAGTTGCTCATGCTTAACTTTCTCATGAGCGAGGCGTTCGGCTTCGGCTTGCTCCCATGTCGGAAACGCGCGCTGCATGTCGCCGAAGCCGCCATCAATCAACACGATGGCTTTGACTCGCTCTGGAAAACGCGAGGCAAAACACGTCGTCACCCCTCCGCCCCATGAGTGACCCATCACTATCGCAGGCTGAGTCAAACCGAGCGCATCCATGAATTGCGCGACATCGCTCGTGATGGTGTTGAAGTCGTAACCATCATCAAGCTTGTCGCTCAAGCCATGCCCACGCTGGTCGAGCGCGATGACATGACCAGCTGAGGTGAGCTGTGGCGCGACGAGATCGAACATGTGGCAGGTTGAGGCGAGACCATGCAGACAGACGATGGGCGTGTCGCTGCCGCCCCAATCGAGGTAGTGAAGCTTGAGCGCGGGAAGTTGGACATAGCGATCGGTTGGCATGACGCGATTATACCAAAAAATATCCCGCAGCGATTTACGTCTGCGGGATGCGTACCAGACCTAACAAGTTTCCGAAACCTGTCAAGACGAGCTGACACATATAACCCCTAAAGGGTGGATGGCTTGAGGGTGGTGAGCGTGGGATGAGATTCGGATGCGCTTCGATATTTGCGGCGCACCCATTGCGCCCAGGTGATTTCGCCCTGACGGTGCAAGGGCGCTGTGTTGTAAGCGTTGTGGAAGGCGTGCGCCGTTTTGCCAAACATCGGCAAGGGCAACACCCAACAGAATCGTTTGCGTATTGCCAGCCACGTGCGCGCCAGCTCGCGCAATCGGAACACTTCGGGCCCGCCGATGTCCGGCAAGCGTTTGCAGGGGCCTGTCTCCACGACGGCGCAAAGGTGCATGGCTACTTCGCGCGCATCTACCGGTTGGAAATAAAAATCCGTCGGCAAGCATGTTACAGGCAAGCGCGTCGCCGCTTGGAGCATTCCGTCCAGCAGCTCGTGAAACTGCGTGGCGCGCGCAATCGTCCATGGCAACCCTGCATTCATTACCAGATTTTCGGCAGCGACTTTATGCTGGTAATAGTCGTATGGAATTTTTTCGATGCCCACGATGGAGATGTAAACGACGTGCTGAACGCCTGCATTGCGCGCTGCGTCGAGCAATCGCTGCGTTCCCTCGACATCAATGGCATACGTCTGTTTGAATGGACTCGACGCCGTATGGACGATAGTGTGAATACCGCTAACGGCTTCACGGAGTCCCGCGCCTGTTTGCAAATCTGCTTGCGTCCATTCGATGTGCGCGTAGGGCTTCGTTGGCGCGTGGCGACTCATGACCCTGACGGTTTGACCAGTGTTCTGCAACAACGGCACTAACGCGCGCCCCAGCACGCCCGTGCCGCCTGTGACTAGCACATGAGACATTGACGCCTCCAGCTCAAAATAGTAAGACTTCAGCGCGATTACCCGTACCAAAGTCCCCCCATTCGCTGGCGCCATTGCCAACAGCTGCCATTCTATAAAATTGACCAAGGCGTGTCAATGAGTCTCAAAGCCTATTCAATCCTGAAGGACCTCGCCGCAGTTCGGCGCCTTTCGTTTTTTGGGTTCTATCAGCTATGACCGCGCACTTGCCAGCAAGCATGAAGTGCGTTATAACCATTACCACATCTTGCATTGCCTATGAAAAGGAGCGTTTCTATGATCATGCGTCAGCGTCTAGCGTTGTGGATTGCCACTCTCTTGCTGATTATGAGCGGCACCCTGTTGGGCTTCGCTTATACCGAGGAAGCCGAAGCCACCGCCTCACCCGAATTGTTGGCGGATGTGCAGGAAGCCTTAGCCGAAGCGCAAGCCATACCTGATTCCGAAACGGCGCAGCTCTTGAATGTTGCATGGGCTCCCTTCGATATAACGGATCTGAGCGCGCCAGCAATGGTTCTGCCGACTTCAGCAATGGATACGCAGACGCTCAACGAAACGATTCAACCTCAACTCGTCAATCCCGCCGCGCCCAATCCTCAACCTACCACACCGCTGAACGCCTGGCCCAACACCACTGCCGAGACGACGCTGGCAAACCCTGCTGCGTGGCCGCCGACGCAAGACAAGTGGATTGACGTGAACCTCTCGAAGCAACGAGTGACGGCTTACATTGGCTCGCAAGCCGTCAAGACCGTCATCGTTTCAACAGGCACACGTCGCTATCCGACCGTGACAGGCACCTATCGCATCTGGGCGAAGGTGTTGAAGCAACGCATGACGGGTGGCTCGCGCGCGCGCGGCGATTATTACAGCTTGCCCAATGTGCCGCACGTGATGTATTTCTATCGCGGCTACGGCTTTCACGGCACCTATTGGCACAAAAATTTTGGCCGTCCGATGAGTCACGGCTGCGTCAACCTCACGCTGGCTGATGCGAAGTGGTTCTACGAATGGACGCCGATGGGGACGTTGGTGTATTCGCATTATTGATGAACTGCAATGCAATACAAAACCGCAAGCGAGTAGATGACGAGTCTGCATCTACTCGTTTTTGTTTCATCCAACCCACAGACGCTAAACGATAATGTCGTGATGTGTATGAAGTGTGCTACAATGGTCTGCAAGTTGCTATCACTTTCAATGAGCTCGCAGTTCCCATGACCGCAAAGCAATGACGCTTGGTAGCGCAATCATGTCCAGAGGTGACGCTTATGAAATTTCAAAAGCGCTTGTGCTGCCTTTTATTCCTTTGTCTGCTCACCCCCCTGTTATCATTCGTTCAACCTTCTCTCCTCCACGCCCAAAGCGGGCCCGCTTCACCTAGCGACATAGATTCGCAGCTGGCGCTGCGCTTTCGTCACCTCACCACCGAACACGATTTGCCCGATAGCCACGTCGAATCCATCATCCAAGACCGGCGCGGCTTTATGTGGTTTGCGACATGGGGCGGACTGGCGCGTTACGACGGCTACCGCATGGTCGTTTACGAGAGTCGCGCTAACGATGTCAACGCACTCAGCAGCAACTTTGTGCTGGCATTAGCCGAAGATCACGCGGGCCTGATTTGGGTCGGCACGCGCGAAGCTGGTTTGAATCGCTTTGACCCGAACACGGAAATCGTCACTCGCTTCCTGCACAAGCCCGCCGATGCCAATAGCCCTAGCAGTAACGACGTCACAGCGCTCACCGTAGATCAAGCAGGCAATGTGTGGATTGGCACGCTGCAAGGCGTGCTGAACAAATTCGATCCCACGACGGCAAAATTTTCTCGTTACCCGTTGGGCGCATGTAGTAACACTGGCAATCGCATCCGCAAAATTGTGCCCGTCAACGCAGATACTATTTGGGTTGCCGCAGGCGCGTTACGCCAATTCAACCCACAAACCGGACAAACGCTTTGCCATCTCCCCAACCAAACACCCCAACCGGCGTTGCCATCGCCACCCGCGAATGCGCCCCCAGCTGGTCCGAGACCGCCTTCGCCCGCCGCCAATCGTGAGCCATTATTTTTGCTCAATGATGTAAGCCTGGATGCGACCGGCTCGTTGTGGTTGGCGAGCGCGCTTGGCTTCTATCAATTTGATCCGCGCACGGCGCGTTTCACGTCGTTCCCCATACCTGCGGCGCGCGAGTCATTCGTCAATGTGCTGTCACTACAACTGGACAGCTCGGGTTTGCTGTGGGTGGGCGCCGTCAACGAAGGCTTGCACGTCTTTGATCCGCGCAGCGGAAAATTTATTGCGCGCTATCAACATGACCCAGCCAATCCCGACAGCCCCAACAGCGAACCAAGCCTCGTGCTATATCAAAGTCGTGACGGCGTACTGTGGCGCGGCACGCCCCTCGCGGGCATAGATTATTGGGACCGCTGGCAAACTCAATTCAAATGGTATCGGCGCGACCCCACGACCCGCAATAGTTTTCTCACGCCGCAACTCCACGCCATCACCCAGGATGCCCTCGGCGCCCTTTGGATAGGCAGCACCCAATTCTTAACACGCTTTGACCGCGCGCAAGGCACATTCAACCATTACGACACTCATCCGAATCGCCCTCCCGTGCCTGGCGCGCCCGAAGGCACCTTCATTACGAAAATCATTCCCGACGACGATGGTCGTTTGTGGTTCGATGGCTTGGATGGGTTAGGACGTTTCGACCCGCGCACCGAAACCTTTCAATTTTTTCGACCGCCCAATCTGCCCGCCGATACGCCCTTCACCGTTTGGTCGCTCGCGCGTGAGCGCTCGTCCGGCGCGGCTGCGCCGAACTTTTGGTTGCTGACCAACGACGCAGGCGAAAGCACGCTCTACTTCTTTGAAGGCGCGACGCAACAATTCATCACCTATCGCAATAATCCCAACGACCCCAATAGTTTGGGGCAAGGTCAACTCTCCACGCTCTACGTTGACCGAGACAATCTGCTCTGGTTGGGCGGCACAGGGCGCTTGAGCTCGTTCAATCGTCAGACACAGCGCTTTCAACATTACCGCCATGAGCCCACCAAGCCGAACTCACCGAATGATGGGTTGATTCAAGCCATGCACGAAGACCGCAACGGGCTGCTGTGGTTGGCAACGCGTGTGGGGCTGACCCGCTTTGAGCGTCGCGCTGGCGAGTTCAAACACTTCGCCAAAGAGCATGGTCTGCCCAGCAATACGATACGCGGCATCCTCGAAGCGCGCGATGGGCAACTGTGGTTGAGCACGGGTCATGGCATCGCGCGTTTCAATCCGCAAACCAACGCCGTGCGTAATTATGGCATAGCAGATGGCTTGCCAGCGATTGAATTGAATCAAGGCTCGGCTTATCTGAGCGCAACAGGTGAAATGTTTTTCGGCAGCGTCAATGGCCTCATCGCCTTTTTGCCAGAACGGATCAGCGAGCGTAACCATCAACCGCCGATCGTCTTCACAGAATTGTTGGTGGCCGGCCGCCCCGTCACCGTGACTCAAGGCGGCATCTTAGCCGCGCCCATTTGGGCTACCTCAGACATTACTTTGAATGACGAGCAGAATATCATCTCAGTCGAATTTGCCGCGCTGAGTTTTGCTGCCCCCGCGCAAAATCAATATCGTTACAAGTTGGAGGGGCTCGAGACGCAATGGAACATTGTGAACAGCGAGCGCCGCCTTGCCACCTACACGAACTTGCCTGCGGGTTCATATACCTTGCGCGTACAAGGCAGCGCCGACAGCATTACATGGAGCAAGGAAGACGCGCTGCTCCGCATTACGCAGCTGCCGCCGTGGTGGGAAACGTGGTGGTTTCGCAGCGTCGTGTTGGCGTCTATCGCTGGGCTGATTTTCATCACATATCGTTGGCGTGTGCGCGACATACAAACGCAGAATCGGTTGTTAGAGGCGCAAGTCGCAGAACGCACCGCGCAATTGGCGCAATCGAATCGGGAACTCGCCATTGCCAAAGAGCGCGCCGAATCAGCCAACCAGGCGAAGAGCGAATTTCTCGCCAATATGAGCCACGAACTCCGCACGCCGCTCAATGGCATTTTGGGCTACGCGCAAATTCTACGCAGGCAAACGTCCCATCAGAGCGCGCCCGCGCAATGGGATGGGCTGAACACCATCTACAACAGTGGGCGTCACTTGTTGACGTTGATCAACGACGTGCTTGATCTCGCCCGCATCGAAGCGCGACGGTTGGAGCTGCAACCGAGCGCAATGCAACTGCCTATGTTTTTGGATGGCATCGTGAGCATGATGCAAATGGCCGCGCAACAGAAAGACATTCGTCTGGTGTTCGAGCCCCCAGCGTCTTTGCCTACCTACGTGCTCGCGGATGAGAAACGCTTACGACAAGTGTTGCTCAACTTGCTGGGCAATGCGCTCAAATTCACCGAACGCGGTCAAGTCACGTTTCGCGTGCAGCTCATTGCGCTGGCGGAGGACGCGCCGCCAAGCAGCGCTTTAACATCGCCCCTCAGCGATAACAATTTCACGATTCGCAATTCGCCATCCGCCATTCGCACCGTGCGTTTGCGCTTTGAGATAGCAGATACGGGTGTGGGTATCGCGCCTGCGCACTTGGAAAAAATCTTCGAGCCATTTGAGCAGGTCGGCGCCGAGCGACATCACGCGGCTGGCACTGGCTTAGGGTTGACCATCAGCCAACAACTCGTCGCGTTGATGGGGGGGCGCATTCACGTGCGAAGCGAGGTGGGCAAGGGCAGTACCTTCTGGTTCGAGACATCGTTCCGACTCGCCGTGGCTCCGCCGACGCCTGCAGAGCAACTCACACAGCTCAATATCATGGGCTATCAAGGCGCGCGCAAACGCATTCTGGTCGTGGACGATCATCCTGATAATCGGCTCGTGTTGTTGGATTTGTTGCAACCGCTCGGCTTCGAGGTGGTGCTTGCCGAGAATGGCGCGGAGGCAGTTGCGCGCACCCAAGAGACCAAGCCCGATTTGATCTTGATGGATTTGGTGATGCCCGTGATGATGGGCTTCGAAGCGGTGACGGCCATTCGCCAAATGCCTGAGTTCAACCACGCGCCGATTATCGCGGTGTCGGCGAGCGCGCACGATATGGATCGCGAGAAAAGTCGTGAAGTGGGTTGCGATGATTACATGTCCAAGCCTATCGAAGCCGATGGGTTGTTGAACATGTTGCAGCAACACTTGAAGATAGCTTGGACGTTTGCCGACGCGCCGCCCGGCGAGTCGCGGGAACAGCCTATCACACCAGCCGTATCTTATAGTGAGCTCATACCGCCACCCGCAGAGATATTGGAGTCTATTCTGGAGCTCGCGCGCATCGGTAACATGGAACGCATCCGCGCTTCCGCCGAGCAGCTCACACAGCGCTCGGAACAATATGCGCCGTTTGCGCGCGAGTTGCGTCGCCTCGCCAACGAATTCGACGACGAGCAAATTCAAATGTTGGTAAAGAAATTCTTATCCCCTTAGCTTCACGCTGTTGAGCAAGTGTAGGGCAAGTTTGTCACTTGCCCACGCAAACAAGTTAAAAACTTGTCCTACACCTGCGCGCCGTACCTGTATCATTTTTGAAACTTCAACAACTCCTGCGCCAACAGAAGGGAGTGAGGAATTGACACGAGCGCTTATGAACACGGAACACAAACATACCATCTTGCTGATAGACGACAACATCACCAACCTCAAAATCGCCATCGAGCATCTGCAGGCATACAACTTCGAAATTCTGACGGCACGCAATGGCGAGGCAGGCATCGTCCGCGCGCAAGAGACACAGCCTGCGCTGATCTTGCTGGACGTGCAGATGCCGGGCATGGACGGCTTCGAGATCTGTCGGCGCCTCAAGGCGCATCCGCGCACCGCCGACATTCCCGTGATTTTTATGACGGCGCTCGCGGAGCTCGCAGACAAAGCGCGCGGCTTCGATGCGGGCGCGGTAGATTATCTCACCAAACCATTAGAAGCGGCTGAACTGTTGATGCGCGTGCGGTTGCATCTGCGTTTGCGCGCCTTGCAGCAAGCGCAAACCCAATCCAACGCACAGCTCACGACATTGGTCAAACAATTGGAACAGCGCAATTATGAACTGCACCAACTCAACACACTGATCGAACTGTTGCAAACGTGCCAAACCAGCGCCGAAGCCTGCGATGCTATCGCGCGCTCGACGCTGCGGTTGTTGCCCGACACCATGGGCGCGCTCTATCTCCTCGCGCCGTCGCGCAACTTGCTAGAAGCAACGGCGGCTTGGGGCGCATTGCCTGCAGACGACATGTTGTTCAGCCCCGAAACCTGTTGGGCGCTGCGGCGCAGCCAAACGCATCTCGTGAAAGATTTGCAAATGGATTTGCTTTGCCAACACGTGACGCACCCTACGCCGCACGTGTGCGTGCCGCTCCAAGCCGGCAGTGACACCTTGGGGCTGTTGCACATGCGTCATCCATCCGACCCAGCGTTCCTCGTCGCCAAGCAAGCGCTGATCACGATGTTAGCGGAACACATCGCATTGTCGCTTTCCAATTTGAAATTACGCGAACTGCTGCGCCAGCAATCCATCCGCGACGCGTTGACGGGGCTCTTCAATCGGCGCTATCTCGAAGAGACTTTGACGCGTGAGGTGTATCGCGCGCAACGCGGGCAAACGCCGTTGAGCGCCATCATGCTAGACGTGGATCACTTCAAGCGCTTCAACGACACCTTTGGTCACGAAGCGGGCGATTTGATTTTGCAAACCTTGGGGCAGTTCTTGCAGAAGCAGGTGCGCGCCAGCGATGTGCCCTGCCGATATGGTGGCGAAGAGTTTGCTGTGATTTTGCCGAGCGCCACCGCCGAGCAAGCGGCGCAGCGCGCCGAAACTTTGCGCGCGGGCGCAGAAAGGTTGCAAGCCACCTTCAAGGGACAGACGCTCGGCAAGATCACGCTGTCGTTAGGCGTCGCCTCGTTGCCACAACATGGCGACACAGGTGAGGATGTGCTGCAAGCTGCCGATGCCGCGTTGTATCAAGCGAAACAGGCTGGGCGCAATCGGGTGGTGGTGGCAATAGATAAACGAGTAAACACGGAAACGGGGAAACGAGGGAATGGGTGAACAGACAATATAGATAAACAAGCGCTCATTCGGTGATAGCATGTCCACTACAAGTTCTTCTCACACCATCTTATTGATTGACGATGAGGCGACGAGCCTCAAAATCGTTGTGTCGCACTTGCGCGCGCATCACATCGAAATTCTGACCGCGCGCAATGGCGAGACGGGGCTGGAGCGCGCCTTAATGACACAGCCCAATTTGATTGTGTTGGATGTGGCGATGCCCGGCATTGATGGCTTCGAGACATGCCGCCGCTTGAAAGCCAATCCAGCTACCGCCTCCATTCCCGTGATTTTTATGACGGCGCTCTCCGATGTGGCAGACAAGGTGCGCGGCTTGGAGTTGGGCGCGGTGGATTACATCGGCAAGCCGCTCGACCCCGCCGAGCTGTTGGCGCGGGTGCGTGTGCATTTGGCGTTGCGCGACTTGCAAGAGCGCTTGGAAGAGCGGGTGCGCCAGCGCACGACTGAATTGGAAGCGGAGATCGCGCATCGTCAACAACAGCAAGCGGAAAAGGATCGTCTCTTTCAGGTGATGCAACACCAAAGCGAACAGCTCCGCACGCTCACGCAACTATTTCTGGAGACGCAACAGCGACAACAGCAAGGGCTCTCACAAACTATCCAAGACCATATCCAACAAAACTTGCGCCTGGTGACGACGCAACTGCACGCTGCGCAACAAATTCTCACGACGCAAATACCCGCCTCGACCGCGAGCCAATTGGCGACAGACTACCTCGACCAAGCGCGTCAGGTGTTGTTGCAACTCCAACAACTGACCGAACAAGTCACGACCGATCTGAGTCACGTGAACACCGAGCAACAACAACTGCTACAAAATCCCCTCTTGCGTCTAAGCGCACGCGAGCGCGAAGTGTTGCACTTTCTCGTCGCAGGGCGCACCACCACCGAAATCGCTGCCATGCTCGTCCTCTCTAAAGGCACGGTCAGCACCTATCGCCATCGCATCATGGAAAAGCTGGAGCTGCCCGATTTCCCCAGCCTCGTGAAGTTCGCGATGCAGCACCGCTTGCTGCGCGAATAGGTGTAGGACAAGTTAAAAACTTGCCCTACAGCCTCTTGTCTTACAAATTAGACAAAATTGCATAGCCCCACTGACAGACACGGCATAGGTTTATGTGGATAATAGGAGATACGTTGTGCTAGGTCTCTTTTTTTCAAGGAGTGGGGTTCATGTTCCACATTGATTTGTTCCAAGCGGCTCGCAAGGCTTTGACAACCTTGCAGGTCTTAGTCGCGTCACCCATACGCCGATTGTGCAGCAGTCTCGCGCTGACCTTCCTCTTGTTAAGTGGTCTGTGGCAGCTATTCACGGTTGCGTCCAACGCGCAAGCGGCATTCATGCCCACGCCACTATTCGATTCATCTTTGCCCGCCACGGCGCTGACCGACACGCTTACCGAAAATCCCAACTCCCAATCTCCAACCCACCATCTCCAAGCTCCAACCTCCAATCTCCAATCTCCAATTCCCAATTCCCAATTCCCCATCACCAACTCCCGTCTCGCCGCCCTCCGAGCCAAAGCGCAAGCCGACGACACCGTGCGCGTCATCGTCAAGCTCAACACCGACTTCTCGCCCGAAGGTCATTTGCCTGCACAAGCGCGCGATGGGCAACGCCAACGTATCGCCGCCATGCAAGAGTTCGTGCAACGCCAATTGTCTGGGCGTAATTTCAAACACAAAGCCAGCTACGAGTTTATTCCCTATATCGCGCTCGAAGTGGACGCAGATGCGTTGAATGCGCTCGCGGCATTGCCTGAGATTGTGGACATCGAAGAAGACGCCCTCGCCAAACCAGACCTTGCCAGCAGTCGCGTCGTCATCAGCGCCTCCAACGCCTACAATGCAGGCTACAACGGCAGCGGTTACACGGTGGCGGTATTGGATACAGGCATCTCCAAAACGCATTCGTACTTCAGCACGGGCGGCGTCATCTCCGAAGCGTGTTACTCCTCTGATCCGAGCAATGGATTTCCTGCTTGTCCGGGCGGCGTGACTTCTTCCACAGCCACAGGCTCAGGTATAGATTGTCGGTCTGTAGCGGTGGGCTATTCGGATGCTCAAAGCGATTGCGACCATGGCACGCATGTGGGCGGCATCGTTGCGGGTGATGGCGACGGCACGAATATCGGCATTGCGCCCAACGCGAAGCTCGTCGCCATTCAAGTGTTCACCATTTTCACAAATACTGCCGCTTGCAGTCCATATACGAGCTGCGCCTTGTCCTATACCTCTGACCAATTGTCCGGTTTGAACCGGGTGTATGCGTTGTATAACGCGGGCATGATCACCCTGACAGCCGTGAACATGAGCATTGGCGGTGGGAGCGATCCGGACACCTGCGACAGTGATTCGCGCAAGAGCGCCATTGACAATCTGCGTTCTGTCGGCATCGCCACGCTCATCTCGTCGGGCAATGATGGCTATACCAATTCTCTAAGCTCACCCGCGTGTATCTCGACGGCGTTCAGCGTCGGCGCAACCAGTGACAGTGATCTGGTTGCAGATTTTTCTAACGTCTCGGCTTACCTCGACTTTTTAGCGCCCGGCGTGAGCGTCGTTTCCTCGATACCGGGCGGCGGCACCTCTTCATACAACGGCACCTCGATGGCCGCGCCGCACGTCGCGGGCGCGTGGGCGTTGATGCGTCAGGCGATGCCATACGCCAGCGTGAACGAGATTGCGTATGCGCTGACCAGCACGGGCAAGCTCATCACCGACACCACGCGCTACGACGCTTCGACGTGTTGTGGACAAACGGGCGGCGGCACGACGAACCTGCCGCGCATCAACGTCTATAACGCCATTCAATCGCTCTGCACCGCGAACACCATCACCGTCACGAACAACAACAACAGCGGTAGCGGCTCGTTGCGCGACGCGCTCGCTCATGCGTGCGGCGCAACCATCAAGTTCAACAACAACTACACGCTGTATCTGACGGCGACGCTGTCCATCGCCAAAAACGTGACGATTGACGGTTCGGGCTATACCATCAAACTGAGCGGCGACACCAACGGCAACAACAGCCGCGACGTGCAAGTGCTCAACATCGGGTCGGGCGCGAATGTCACGCTGAAGTATCTGACGATTGTGAGCGGCACCACCGGCACGAACGGTGGAGGCATCTATAACGGCGGCAACCTCACCATTACCAACAGCACCATCGCCGACAACTACGCGAGCAGCGGCGGCGGCGGTATCTATAATAATGGCACACTGCGAATCATGGATAGCACCATCGCCAACAGCACGGCTGATCGCGGAGGCGGTATCTTCAATGCCAGTACCATAACGCTGACCAATGTTACGCTCTCTGGACACTCCAATCTTGGCACGGGACCAAGTGGTCTTTTCAACAATACAGGCAGCACCCTGTATATACGTAATACCCTCATCGCCAACAGCGTGGGCGCAGATTGCCAAAACTCCGGCACGCTCAGCCAGAACGCCAATAACCTCGTCGAAGATGGCTCGTGCAGCGCGACGTATTCAGGCGATCCGAATTTGTCGGCGTTAGGCAACTATGGCGGCAAGACGCAGACCTTCGCGTTGCAACTCGGCTCCAAAGCCATCAACGCGGGCAATACGACCTATTGCGACACGTTAGATCAGCGCGACAGCGCGCGTTTCGGCACGTGCGACCTCGGCGCGTTCGAATCGCAAGGGTTCACGTTGACAATCAAAGCAGGTAACAATCAAACGACGACGGTCGGCACCGCCTTCAGCACCGCGCTCGCCGTGACTGTCACGACCAACGTCAGCTCCGAACCTGTGGGCAGCAGCGGTACCGTGACGTTCACCGCACCCGGCAGCGGCGCGAGCTTGAGTAGTTCGGTGTTGACGGCGACCATCAACTCCAGCGCCGTCGCCACGAAGAGCGTCACGGCGAATAGCACCGCAGGCAGCTACAACGTGACGGCGACAGTGATGAACGCGAGCGCACCTGTGACCTTCACGCTCTACAACGTCACGACGACGCTGACCGTCACGCGCACAGGCAACGGCAGCGGCAGCGTCAGCAGCAATCCGAGCGGCATCAGCTGTGGCGCCGACTGCTTCGAGATTTACAGCTATGGCACCGTTGTCACACTGACGGCGACGCCCAATACCGGCTCGACCTTCACGGGTTGGAGCGGCGATTGCAGTGGCACAGGCACATGTGCGATGACCATCAACACCGCGCGGCGTGTCACCGCAACGTTCACGCTCATCACCTACACTTTGACCGTCACGAACACAGGCAACGGCAGCGGCAGTGTGAGCAGCAATCCAAGCGGTATCAGCTGCGCGAGCGATTGTTCCGAAGCATACAACTATGGTACCGTCGTCACACTGACTGCGACGCCGAACACGGGTTCAACCTTCACAGGTTGGAGCGGCGTATGCAGCGGCGCCGGCACTTGCACGACGACGATGACGACCACACGCAACGTCACCGCGACGTTCACGCTCATCACCTACACCTTGACCGTGACGACAGGCGGCACCGGCAGCGGCTCAGTGACAAGCAATCCCAGTGGTATCAGTTGCGCGAGCGATTGTAGCGAAGCATACAACTATGGCACCGTCGTCACGCTGACGGCGACGCCGAATGCCAGCAACGTGTTTTCGGGGTGGGCCGGCGCGTGCAGCGGCACCGGCACATGCACGGTGACAATCACGACGACGAAAAGCGTGACGGCGAGTTTTGATTTTCTGGGAGCGTGTTCGACGGAATACAATGGCGATGGCGTGACGGACTTTGCGAGCAATGATGCCAGCGCATTACGCAATGCGATTGCCGCTGCGAGCGCAGGCAGCGTCGTTCGCATCGCTGGCACATGTGCGGGCGCTATCACGCAGAGCGGCACCACACAAGTCGCGCTCCTCACGAAGACGTTGACGCTGCGCGGCGGCTACACCATCACCAACTGGACGACCAGCAACCCTACTAGCAACCCAACGATTTTGAACGCACAAGGCGGCGGGCGCGTGATCTATGCCACGGCAGCAGCGACGCTCGAAGGGTTTACGGTGACGAATGGCGTCACGGTGGACGACGGCGGCGGCGTGTATGCGACGGCGGCGTTGACATTGAGCAACGTGAAGGTGTATAGCAACACGACGAGCAGCAACAACGGCGGTGGCTTGTACGTGCTGGGCGCTGCCATCATCACAAATAGTGCATTCATTCAGAACAACAGCGCGATTGATGGCGGCGGCGCGTACTTCGGCAACACCGCAGTTATCAGTAACACCAGTTTCCAAACCAACACGGCAAGCGACAATGGCGGCGGCGCATATTTTGGCAACACGGCTTCCATCAGCAACACCACCTTCCAAACCAACACGGCGAGCAGCAACGGTGGCGGCGCATACTTCAACGCAGCGGCATCGCTCTTGAACACAACTTTTGCCAACAATTCCGCTGCCTATGGCGGCGGCGGCAGCTTTAATGCCGTGACCACCGCGCAAAATAGCGCGTTCACGAACAACAGCGCGAGCGCCAATGCCGGCGGCGCGGCCTTTAACGCGACGGTCAGCCTGACCAACACGACCTTCACCTCCAACAGCGCCAGCAACGCCATGGGCGGCGCACACTTCGCCAGCACGGCGAGCCTTACTGCAACGGCGTTTAGCTACAATCGAGCGACGACGGATGAAGCAGGCGCGGCGCGGTTTGATGGCGCGGCGAACATCGTCAATTCGACGTTTAGCTTCAATCGTTCGGTGACGGGGGGCGGCGCGCTCGTCTTCCGCAACGCCACGACGAAGCAGGTTGTCAACGCGTTGTTCAATGGCAATACGAGCGGCAGTGGCTGGGGACAAGCGCTTCAAGTTACGTTCAGCAGCGTTGTGACTATCCGCCACAGCACGATTGCCAGCCCAACCTTGGTCAGCGATGCGGCTGTACAAGTGGACAGCGGCAGCGCTGCCATCACCAACACGATCGTCGCCAGTCACACCATCGGCTTGAGCAACAATGGCGCCATCTCGGAAAATTACAACCTGTTCGATAACGTCGCCACCCCATACGAGGGCAGCATTAGCACGGGCGCCAACTCCATCACAGGCACGGCGTTGTTCGTGTCGCCTAGCACAGGCAACTATCGCTTGGGCAATGGCAGCGCGGCATTGAATGCGGGCGCGAATGCGAGCGTCACGTTTGATATTGATGGCAACACGCGCCCGCTTGGTTATGGTTATGACATTGGTTACGACGAAGCGAGTTACACCGCAACTCTCAGCGCAGCGAATTCGGGTTCGGCATTGCCGAGCGATACGATTGCATTCACGGCGACGCTGACGAATGGCAGCAACTTCACCTACACGTGGAACTTTGGCGATGGCACGGTCGTAGCGACTGCAGCCGCTACCACACACGCCTACGCTGCGAGCGGCGCATACACCGCGATTGTCACGGCAACCAATGCGGCGGGCGTCATCACGGCGACGACCAGTGTCACCATCCTCACGCCGTTGTGCTACGCCGAATACACGGGCGACAACGTGAGCGATTTCCAGAGTTTGGATGCGAGCGCGGTTCGCAACGCGATTGCGGCGGCGAGCGCGGGCAGCACCGTGAAGATTGCAGGCACGTGCGCGGGCGCGACGGCGCAGGGCGGCACGACGCAAGTCGCGCTCATCACGAAGACGTTGACGTTACAAGGCGGCTACACCAACACGAATTGGACAACCCAAGCGTTAACCGCGCACGTCACGACGTTGGACGCGCAAAACGCGGGGCGTGTATTGTCCATCACGGTGGCGGCGACGCTCAATGGCTTCACGGTCACGCGCGGCACCGTGTCGGGCGATGGCGGCGGCATCTATGCGGCGGGCGCGTTGACGTTGACGCATGTGGTCGTCTATACCAACACGGCGACAGGCAGACATGGCGGCGGCGCGTACATCGTCGGCGCGGCAAATGTCACGGGCGGGCGCTTCCAACAAAATCGCGCAGGGCAGTACATGTATGGCGGCGGCGCTGTCTTTAGCGGCACGGTCACCATCAGCGGCACACAATTCTTGACGAATTCATTGAACACGACGGGCGGTGTGGTTTGCCTCACGACGGCCTCGTGTGGCGGCGGTTTCTACGCGCAGGGTAACGCGATCGTGACCAACGCCGAAGTGCGCGGCAACAGCGCGCGGCGCGGCGCGGGCGCGTATTTCGATGGCGCTGCGACGTTGACGGGCAACACCTTCAGCAGCAATACGGCTAACACCACGGGCGGCGGCGCGTACTTCAATAACACGGCGACGTTGACCAGCAATATCTTCAGCAGCAATAGCAGCACCGCTCTGAATGGCGGCGGCGCGGGCGCATATTTCAATGGCACAGCCACCTTAACGAGCAACACCTTCAGCAGCAACAGCAGCTCCAGTGCGAACGGCGGCGGCGCGTCCTTCTTTGGCGCTGCGACATTGACCAGCAACGCCTTCAGCGGCAACAGCTCAGGCGCGTCGGGCGGCGGCGCGTACTTCTTCGATACCGCGACCATCACCGCCACAACCTTTGCGACCAACACGGCGACGACCAGCGCGGGCGGGGTGTGGTTGGATGGCGCGGCGTTCGTAACCAACACCATCTTCCTCAACAATTCTGCGCCCACCGGCGGCGGCGCATATCTCAGCTTTGATGATCCATCGCAAGCGCGGCGGTTCTTGAATGTGCTGTTTGCAGGCAACACGGCTTCGTCATCTTTGGGCGCGGCAATCTATCATACTAGCACTAGCTCGTTGCAACTGCGGCACGTCACGGTTGCGACGCCGACGTTGGCGAGCGGCTCCGCTATCTTCATCGGCAAAGGCGTCGTGAACATCACCAACACCATCATCGCCAGCTATACCATGGGCATCAGCAACACGAGCGGGAGCGTGAGCGAGAACTACAATTTGTTCGCGGGGGTGACGACGCCGTACGGCGGACCCATCAGCACAGGCGCGAACTCCATCACAGGCACAGCAGTCTTTGTGTCGCCTAGCACGAATGACTATCAAATCAACACAGGCAGCGCGGCACTGGATGCGGGGACGAATCTCGGCGTGACTTATGATTTGAATGGGAACACGCGCCCGCAAGGCGCAGGCTACGACATCGGCGCGTATGAAGGGCGTTCGAGGGTGTTGACCGTCGGCAAGAGCGGCGCGGGCAGTGGCACGGTCAGCAGCTCGCCCGAAGGCATCAATTGCGGTAGCACGTGCGCGAAGACGTTTGCGTATGGCGCCGTCGTGACGTTGACGGCCACGCCGAGTGGCGGGTCAGTCTTTAGCAGTTGGAGCGGCGCGTGCAGCGGCGCAGGCACGTGCGTCGTGACGATGACCGCGAACACCAATGTGACGGCAACTTTCAACACGACGACCTACACGCTGACGACGGTGATAACAGGCACAGGCAGCGGTACGGTATCACAGAATCCAACAGGCACGTCGTTCAATTACAACACAGTGGTGACGTTGACGGCGACACCCAGCATCAGCTCGACGTTCAGTGGTTGGAGCGGCGCGTGCAGCGGCGCAGGCACGTGCGTCGTGACGATGACCGCGAACACGAGCGTGACGGCGACCTTTGCCATCAAGACGTTCAGCTTGGTGACAGCGACAACAGGCACTGGCAGCGGCATCATCAGCAACACCCCGGCGGGTTCTGTGTTCAATTATGGCGTCATCGTAACGCTGACCGCAAGCGCCAACACGGGTTCGACGTTCACGGGTTGGAGCGGCGCGTGCAGCGGCGCTGGCGCGTGCGTCGTAACGATGACCGCGAACACGAATGTCACAGGCACGTTCGCCATCAACACGCATACGTTGTCGGTGGCGACGACCGGCACGGGCAGCGGCACGATCAATCAAACGCCATCAGGCACAACGTTCAACTATGGCACAATCGTCACACTGACGGCAACGCCCGACATCAGCTCGACATTTAGCGGCTGGAGTGGCGCGTGCAGCGGCGCTGGCGTGTGCGTCGTGACGATGACGGCGAACACAAATGTCACTGCGACCTTTGCTGTCAAGACGTTTAGCTTGGTGACAGCGACTAGTGGAACTGGCACGGGAGTTATTTCGCAGAATCCAGCAGGCACGACCTTCAACTATGGCACGGTGGTGATGTTGACGGCGACGTCCAGCATCAGCTCGACGTTTAGCGGCTGGAGCGGTGGATGTAGTGGCACAGGCACATGTATCGTCACAATGACTGCGAACACCAGCGTGACAGCGACCTTTGCCATCAAGACGTTCAGCTTGGTGACAGCGACAACAGGCACGGGCAGCGGCGTCATCAACAACACGCCTGCGGGTTCCGTGTTCAACTATGACACCATCGTCACACTCACGGCAATAGCTAACACCGGTTCGACGTTTGCAGGCTGGAGCGGCGATTGTGCTGGCGTTGGCGTTTGTGTCGTGACCATGACCAGCAATGCGAATGTGACAGGCACATTCACCATCAACACCCACTCGTTGTCCGTCATCACCGATGGCGGCGGCAGCGGCGTCATCAACCAAACGCCTGCTGGCAGTGTGTTCAACTATGGCACGGTCATTACGTTGACGCCTGCGTCGAATACCGGTTCGGCGTTCACGGGTTGGAGCAGTCTGCCCGTGAGCGCGTGCGCGAGCGCGGGCTTGGGCGCGTGTGTGTTCACCATCACGGCGGATACGCAAATCACTGGCACGTTCATCATCGCCCCGACGTATATCGTCACGGTCACGCGCGACGGCGTGGGCAGCGGCACGGTCACCGATACGAGCAGCGCCATCAACTGCGGCGCGACCTGTTCGGCGGTCATCATCGCTGGCACGGTGATGACGTTCACCGCAACCGCCGACACCGGCTCGACGTTCACGGGTTGGAGTGGCGCGTGCAGCGGCCCAGGCACATGCATCGTGACCATCAGCGCCGATACAACCATCACGGCGACGTTCAGCCTCAATAGTTATACGTTGACGAAG
>CAZDYP010000039.1:18643-32250 GCA_964509505.1 uncultured Anaerolineae bacterium
GTTATACGTTGACGAAGATCACGACAGGCACGGGCAGCGGCACGATTGACAACACCCCGGCGGGTTCTGTGTTCAATTACGGCACCATTGTCACCTTGACCGCAAGCGCCGACACAGGTTCGACGTTCACGGGTTGGAGTGGCGCGTGTAGTGGGACAGGCAGTTGCGTCGTGACCTTGACCGCCGATACAACCATCACGGCGACGTTTAACCTCAACAGCTACACGCTAACGAAGGTTACGACTGGTACGGGTAGTGGGACGATCAGCAACACGCCAGGGGGTTCGGTGTTCACGTATGGCGCGGTCGTCACGTTGACGGCGAATGCAAACACTGGCTCGACGTTCACGGGTTGGAGTGGCGCGTGCGGTGGCACAGGTAACTGCATCGTAACGATGGATGCAGACAAGATGGTGACGGCGACGTTCAGCGCGAATGACCAAGCTATCACTAATCTGCAAATCGTCGGCAACGTCACGGTAACGCTGGGCGCGGCGACAACGTTCACGGCGACCCAAGCCACAGGCACAAACATCACCTACACGTGGAGTGTGAACAATGTAGTCGTCGGCGTGGGCAGCACTTTGCCGTACACCTTCACGACTGCTGGAACATACACGGTCACGGTGACGGCGAGGAACAACACCAACAGCCAGACGGCGCAAATCGTCGTGGTGGTAGCGGATACGATGAAGCGAGTATATCTGCCGTTGATCGTGCGGTGAGCCATGACAGAACACAACAACGAATTAGGAAAGAAAGGAATCACTGGTGATGCAGTTCGTCACTTTCTCGATTCGTTGTTGTGTTGAAGCAGCACGCTTTCTATGAGCCAAAACGGGTAGCTGAGTTACCACTCAGCTACCCGTTTTCCTTTGCTCAAATGACTACCTGACCAACTGACTACTCCGACCCATTAGACCACTCCGACCACCTGCGGGCGAAACTTATACCCATACTCAATCGCCCCTGCTTCACCGTCCGCCGTCAACACGCGCGTCACCATCTCGACCTTCATGCCAATCCGCGCCTCGCCTGCATCTATGTCGGTGAGTTGCGCCGTCACCAACGGCCCCTCGGCGAGCTTGACGAGCGCGACGGTGTACGGTACAGCTTGCTCGAAGCCAGGCGGCGCTTGATACATCAGCGTATGCGAATAAATTTCGCCCTCTCCGCTAAACGCATACGCTTCGATGCGGTCACTCTGACATTGCGGACACATGGCTTTCGCGGGAAATGAGTATGCGCCACACAATTCACATCGCCCGCCTATCAAGCGATAGCGTTGGTCACGCAAGCGCCACAGTTGTGGCAGATTCGCGTCTGTCATTTTAACCTCGTGTCACGCATCAAGTGTCAAAGTGTCATGGGTTACGTGACACATGATACATGATACTTTGACACCTTTTTAACTCCACGCCTCCAAAATATGCGTCGTCACCGTCGCGCCGCTGCCGCCAATGTTCTGCGTCATCGCGAGCCGCGCATCCTGCACTTGATTGCGCCCCGCTTGTCCCCGCAATTGCAACGACGCTTCGACCACCTGATACAACCCCGTCGCGCCGACGGGATGCCCTCGCCCTTTCAGTCCGCCCAGGGTGCTGATGGGCAAGCGACCCTCAACACCAAGCTCTTCATCCAACGCGAGGCGCACACCTTGCCCGCGTTCCGCGAAGCCACACGCTTCGAGCGACAACGCCGACATAATCGTGAACGCATCGTGCAGCTCGAACAAATCTATATCGCTCGGCTGCACGCCCGCGAGGTCATACGCCTTCAATGCAGATTTTTTCGCCGCGTCGAGTGCGAGCAAATCGCGCCGCTCCACCAATGAAATGGAATCAGTCGCCGACGATGAGGCTTTGATGCGAATCGGTTGCTCGGCAAATTCTTTCGCCAGCGCATCGGCAGTGATGATGACGGCGGCCGCGCCATCCGCCATTGGCGACGAGTCGAGCAAGTTGATGGGCGACGCAATCGCTTTCGCCTGCTCGAAGTCTGCCGCGGTGATGGGGTGGTGGAACATCGCGTTGGGATTCGATGCGGCGTTGAGGTGCGCGTTGACGGCGAAGTTGGCGAAGTCTTTCTTCTGCCAGCCGAATTCGTGCATATAGCGTTGCATCAACAGTGCGTTGAGGGCGACGAACGATAGACCCTGTGCTGCCTCAAGCTCGCCATCAGCCGCGCCGACCAAGCCATTGGTCACGATGTTCGGCGCGCGGTCAGTCATCTTCTCGACGCCTAGCACAATGATCGTATCGTGCATCCCACCGGCGACGGCAAGATAGGCGAGGCGTAAGGCATACGCCGCCGAGCCGCACGCTGCCTCGACCTTCACCGCCTCGACGCCGCGCAAGCCGAGCTCATTCGCTACGAGGGGCCCAAGATGGGCTTGCCCCGTCACCTCGCCCGACAACATGTTGCCGATGTAGATAGCATCCGCGCGCTCAATGTGCGCGTCGCGCATCGCCGCGCGCGCTGCTTGTATCGCGAGCGCGCGGATGCTCTTGTCCCACAATTCGCCGACTTGTGTTTGACCGATGCCGATGATGGAAACGTTTCGCATAATGTCCTCAAAAAAATCAGGTCAGCATCCTGCGACAAGCTCAGGATGCGAATGATTGATAGCCGCATGATGCGACCAGCTCATCGTGCTTGTCTTGTATCGCTTGTCCTATATTACATTGGGTATGGCATTTGGCTGACGACATACATGATGAACAACACGCTCACCACTGCCCATGCCAACAGCGTCACAATTGCCGATAAAATTGCCAGCCACCATCCGCGCTGCCGATAGCCCCATACGCCTGCCATCGCGGCGCTAATGAAACCGCCACACGCAAACCAGAATGTCAACATAATTTCAGTTCCTGTTCCAGTTCTAGTTCGCAATGGAAACTGGAACTCAAAACTAGAACTCCAACTCAATTCAACACGTACTTCTCTCGATACTTTGCATACAGCGCGTAGTCAATCGGCTTGCGGCGCGCGATGTATTGGCGTGTGGACGGCGCGCGTCCTTGTCGTGCGACAATTTTCTCGGTGACGACGAATGAGAACGCATCGCTGCCCGCGCCCGAACCGAACGAGACAAACAAGATGCGGTCATTGGGTTTCGCCACATCCAGCACGGCGGTCGCGCCAATCATCGCGGAACCCGCATAGGTGTTGCCGATTTCGCCCGCCAGCAAGCCCGTCGCAATCTGCTCTGTGGTGAAGCCCAACTCTTTCGCCGTGCTCTGCGGAAACTTCGTGTTCGGTTGATGGAAAATCGCGTAGGTGTAGTCTTGCGCGGTGCGCTTCAATTCGCGTAGCATCGTCTCCGCCGCCGCCATGACGTGCGTGAAGTAGGCAGGCTCGCCCGTGAAGCGATGGCCATGGGCGGGGTAATGCTGATGTTGCCTGCGGAAGAAGTCGGGGGTGTCGCTCACATACGAATATGACGCTTCCAGCACGGCGAGCGCATCGTCGGCGGGCCCGATGAGGATGGCTGCGCCGCCTGCTGCGGCTGTGTATTCGAGCGCGTCACCCGGCTTGCCTTGCGCGGTGTCCATGCCAATTGCCAGCGCGTAATCTGCCATCCCCGACCCGACGAAACCAAGCGCCGCTTGCATTGCTTCGGTGCCTGCCTTGCACGCGAACTCCCAATCGGCGGCTTGTGTGGAGGGCGTCGCGCCAATGGCTTGCGCGACAATCGTGGCGGTCGGCTTCACGGCATACGGCTTCGACTCGGTGCCAACCCATACCGCGCGCAGGCGCGTCGGCGCGATGCCCGCGCGCTGCAATGCGTTGCGCGCCGCCTCAATGCTCATCGTCGCCGTGTCTTCGTCGGGGCCGGGTACCGCCTTCTCTTTGATGGGCAACGCATCGTGGCTGCCCTTCCACACGCGCGCAATCTCTTCCGCTGCGATGCGATAGCGTGGTACGTATGCGCCATAGCCCGCGATGCCGACGGGACGGTTGGGTTGCATGATGGTCATACGAACTCCTTGCGTGAAACGAATCTGCATAACCCTTGCGAAGGTTTTAAACCTTCGCAAGGGGTGGTCTCGCAGCCACAAATGATTACTGATGTTTGTTTGGATCGAAATATTCCACGCTCACGGGCAACTCGCGCCCTTGCTCGAATACAAACTTCGTGACTGAGGCGTGACCGATGTATGTTGCGCCTTTGTAGGTGCGGATGTCGGTCAGTGGGCGTCCTTGTCCCCAGAGTGTGAAGATGATGACGGGGTCGCCGTGCGCGACCCAGACAACCTTTTCGCCGTGATGCCGCTTGAGCGTGAGGTCTAATTGCTTCCGCAAACGCACGAGGATGTCGTCGAGCGATTCGTCGCCATCGCGGCGATGTGTGTAAAAGTCCCAATCAATCTTCTGCATCTCCACGCGCGGCGAGCCTTGATACGATGTTTTCACTTCGATGAGCTGCTGCGAGACACGCACGGGCGCATCGGGATGATAGTTCTGCACGATCTTCGCCGTCTGCCGCGCGCGCAGCATCGGGCTGGAATAAATCACACGAAGCGGTTCGTGCCGCAAAAATTTTGCTGTGATTTCTGCTTCCTGTCGTCCGCGCTCGCTCAGGCGAAAACGCGGTAGCCGCGCATACAAAATGTCTTGGGGGTTATGGACTTCGCCATGGCGGAGAAAAAAGAGCGTAGTGGGTTTCATGGAGAGGAGTCAGGAGTCAGTAGCCAGCTATCGGATCATGGATATGAGCTTGAGTTAGAAACCGTCCGTGTGACTATTGTGGAAAATGGGTTTCTGTGCTGTCCGCTGCCTTCAGTGACCAAGCGTTCATCTGGCTACTGACTACTGATGACTGGCTACTTGGAGTTGGTGTTTGCGCGCGTGCAACTTCATGTGACCCTTTTGGATGCCCTCGGTGGCGAGCGCGCGAATCGCCGCGAAGTTTTGCGCGAGACCGACAGCGGCGATGATCCCTGCGAGCTCTGGCGCTGACTTGACGTTCAAAATTTTCATCGCCGTGCGCGCGCCCGGATGCGCCTTCGTCGTGCCGCCGACGGTGCCAATTGCCATCGGCAACTCAATTTCACCGACGAGCATCGGAGAAGCGTAATTGGTAATCGAAGAGTGAGGATTGAAGAGTGAGGATTGAAGCTTGGACTGGGACGTTGCGCCATTGCCTCTTATCTCCTCTAATTTGCCCTGCCCATTGCCATTGGCATTCGCGCGATAGCCATTGCCAATGCTCCACTTCGTCAGCGAACCATAATGTCCGTTGCGTGTCGCATACGCATGTGCGCCTGCTTCAATCGCGCGCCAATCGTTGCCCGTCGCCAACAACACTGCGTCAATGCCGTTCATCACGCCTTTGTTGTGCGTCGTCGCGCGATAGGGATCGGCATCGGCGAAAGCCCACGCCGCGACGATGCCTGCCGCAACTTCTGCGCCATCAAGCTCTTTGGTCGTCAACGCGCTGAAGGGAATCTGGCAACGTGCGCCCGCCATACGACGGTCTGAAAAATTCGAGAGGATGCGCAGCAACACGCGCCCGCCCGTCAACGCTTCAATCGTTGGCGCAAGCGCTTCGGCGCAGGTGTTGACCACATTCGCGCCCATCGCATCGCGCACATCGTAGAGCAAATGCACGATGAGCATGGGACCAATTGCCGTCTGCAAAATGCGCGCCTCGAGGTCGCACGCTCCGCCGCCGCGCGCGACGATGTTGGGATGGAGCGCGTCGGCTTGCGCCATAAGCTCAGCCTTGTGCGCTAAGACTTTTTCGCGCGCCATGTCGAGGTCGCCGAGCTCCAACACTTGAATCTGGGCAATCATCACGGGTTCGTCCGCCCAAGTAGTAAAACCGCCGCCCGCCCGCGCCAACTTCGCCGCGAAAGAACATGCGGCGACGACGGATGGCTCTTCGATGACCATCGGAATCAAATAATCTTTACCGTTGATGCAAAAGTTGGTGGCGATGCCCATAGGCAAGCTATACACGCCGATGGCGTTTTCCACCAATGAATCTGCCAATTTCAGCGAGAGGCCCCCAGTCTGCAATGTCTGTTGGGCTTCGTCGTTCAAGGTCGCCCATTCCATAACAATTTGAGTGCGGGCGTCAAGTGGATGCTTATAAAAGCCTTCGAGTCGAGAGGAGTTTGTCATAATGACCTTCTGTGAGCGCAAATTTATACGATTCGGAAAATCCTGCGGATTTAGCGGGCTTTCCAGTGTCCAATTTAGCACACAAACACTCTCAAAAACTACCAACTTACTCTCGCAGGCTGTCTAAAATATGGGCATTAATGCGTAACTCTTAAAATGGTGCATAAGAGGTACAAACCTTACAGGCGCGCTATGCGGAAATCTGTGGAGCGTCAGTTTGAGTTTTCCACAATCTATCAAGGCTGTGGTTAGATCAGCCGCCAGACCTGCCAGATTTTCCCTAGCCTACCTGCCAGGGTAAGCGAAAACCTGGCAACCCTAGCCATACCCAATCAAACGACACAAAAAACTCCCGCAGGCTCGAAGCTTTGCGGGAGTTTCGTTTGTAACGTAAGTTTGGGATAAACCACAGCGAATCTAGTTCGCGTGCAACACAACGCTAAGCCAACCTCCGTCGGCTGGCACTGAACCCGCGAAGGCGGGTTTTGCGCTGAGTAGGCGCGACAGCGCAGCGGTGCCTGTGGCATTTCCAATCGCCCGCAACCTTATCCCGAATTGACGTTTTGTAGCATGGTTGAGGCTGTTGGACTTCTCAAACGAAGCCTGATGGCAGCGCTACTGATAATGCACGTTTACTGCGATCCAATCCAGCGAGAAGTCGCGCGCGGTGGAGCTGGCGACGCTGATGACGCGCACGCGGAAGTTGGCGTTACTAAAGTTCGCGCTCGTCCAAGTGCGCCCCCACGTGTCGCTGTTGCCGCCCAGGATATATGTCGCTTCGCTGGTGGTCAGCGTCGGCGTGGATTTTGCCGTCGTCCACGTTGTGCCGCCATCCCACGACAGCTGCACACACAACTTTGGCGCGTTGGAGGTGCTGTCCACCTTCGCATCCAGCCGCACCTCGATGCCGTTAATCGCAGAAGCGGAGAAACCGAAGTTGTAATCGCGATAGATGTGCTTGTCTTTGCGATTGCTGGTGCATGAGGTCTGGGTGCCGGTGCCGCTGTTGTTGTCCACTGCGAACACGCCATCGTTGGCATGGGCGTTGGCAGGGCTGACCTCGAAGCCGTTGTTGTCGCCCGCGCTGGAGGTCACTGGCGAATTCGCCGTTGGACTTTGGAAGCCGGTGTTTTGGCTGGCGACTTCGGTCAACGCGCTGGCGCCATCCACGACGAGCGCGAAGGGTTGAGGTCCGTTCGGCACATTGAAGCCCTTCACCTCAATCGTCCAGTCACCTGCTGTTGCCGATTGCACATAGACGTTCTCGACGTTGTTGCGGCGGTCTGCGCTGCCGCCTGTTGCGCTCCAACCGCTGCTGAAGACGTTGCCCAGATAGGTCGTGCCGCCCGATGGCGACTTCACCACCACATCGAGGTCGTTCACCAAGTTGATGCTCGCCGATTCGGTCGAAGGATAATCACTCCAAACCACGGTGACTTTGAGCGCGCTGCCGCCTGCCACCGTCGCGCGATACGTCTTGGTGTTGTTCGTGCCGATGCCTGTAGTGTAATCCACAAATTTGTGGCTGCCATCGGTGGCGTTAGCCAGATTCACGCGTCCCCAACCTTCGTGGTTGTTTGGAATTGGGAAGTCGTTGTCGTTGATGCCGTCGTTGTTCTCGTCAAGCATGTCAACGGCAGAGTTGATGAGCGTCGCCTTCACGAGCGCCGCGCTCGCAGAAAGACTGTGCGCTTTCTGATAGTAGTCGCGCACAACCGCCGCGCCGCCCGCCGCCAGTGGGTTTGACATCGAAGTGCCGCCCATGTATTTGTAGGCGCCGCTAAAGGGCGTGCCCCAACCATCCCATTGGTACACACCCACTTGCGGATTTACGGGATCGCCATAGCCCTCTTGATATAAGCCGGAGTAACCCGATAAAATCCACGTGCCGGGCGCTACCACATCGGGTTTGATACGATTGTCGTCGGTCGGACCGCGACTGGAGAAGCTGGCCATTTGGTTAGCATTCCCAGCGGTCACATCGCTGGCAATAGGATTCGCAGGAAAGTCTGCACCCCAACGTTGTCCGTATGTGCCAAGATAATTGACTTGATTGCCGCCCATGCTGTTGCACGTCTGTCCTGTTTGGTAAGCATCGTGCGAGGTGTAGGTGAGGCTTGTATCGCATGGGTAGCTGCCACCGCGATCATTCTCGCTCGCGCCGACGGTGATGACGTTTTTCGCCGTCGCAGGCGAGCCAATCGAATCGTTGTCCACGACGCCATTCGCGTCCGCATCGGTGCCCTCGTTGCCCGCCGAGAACGTAATCACCATATCCCGATTGTTCCACACGAAGGTGTCTGCATTAACGCTGTCCAGCGTGTAGTCGCCTGCAACCGCCGCCCCCCACGAGTTGGAATGAATGCGCGCGCCCGCATCGTAGGCTTGCTGGAATAGCTGATTCAAGTCGCTGGGGAGTCCCGTCAGGTAATAGCCATTGGGATAATACAAGGCGCACAGACCCTTCATCGTGGCCCAGTTTTCGGTGGCTTGGAAGACGAGGCGCGCCGCAGGCGCAGTGCCTTTGCCTTCGCCGCTCGTACCCCCATCACTCAACACTGAGCCGGCGGTGTGTGTGCCATGCCCGCTGTCCACGTCAATCGCGCCGTCGTTGGTGATCGTCCAGCAACTATCAGTCACGCCCGGCCAGTTGTAAATGGCGACAATGCGACTCGCGGGGATGTCGGGATGCGCGCCCGCCGCGGTGCCATCACCCAAGCCGGTGTCGGCGACGGCGACAATTTGCGTCGAGCCGTCGTAACCGTTGGCATTAGCCGTGTTCGCGCCCATGATAGCGCCCGCGCCATACTCATTGTGCTTTTCGCGGAAGACGAAGTTCTCGACCCACGCCACATCTAACACGCGCGCCAACGCATCCACTTGCGCGCTGTTGGCGGCGACGGTGACGACGTTGCCCTGTCGTCCCAACACCTGTGCGCCACTGCGCGCCATTTCCGCGGCGGCATTTGCCGCATCTGCGCCGCGCTCGATTTTGACAAGATAGACGCCGACGCCGTTGCGCCGCAGCGTGTGGCTCAACTTGTAGGCAGGATGATACAAACCGACCCAGCCAACGCTATCGAGCTGCTCGACCTCGCGCGCCTGTGCGGGCGTCATGCGCACTTTGAAGGCGAAGTCGGGAATGTAGTCCAAAATTTCCGCGCCCGTCGCCGCCACGTCGGCTTTCCACGAGGCGTCTATGGGCCCTTGAAATTGCACGATGAAGTAGCCGCGTTGGTTTTGCGCGTAGTTGGCGACCATCAACCCTGCGGGAAGGTTGGGCGCTTCGCCGCGTCGTGGCGCAAAGGTCGCGCCGCGCAAGCGAATCGCAGGGACGGGACCCTGCTGCAATGGATCCGCGAAGGTGGTGCTCGGAATCAGCAACAACAGGACCGCAGACAGCACGATCGTAACAACTCTGAAATACCGCATGGCTTAACCCTCCTTGGTTAAGATGATTTGAGCTGCAAACTTGGAGATTGTTTTAAAAGCCCACGCGAATAGAATTCGCGGCTATGGAAAATCAGCGTAGGCTGATTTGGCTATGAGGTGCAGCGATTTCTAATCGCCCATCCATACGCGGGGGGCAAAGTTTGCAGATAGCTCTTCGCGCATCACTGCGCTTTACTCGGATGAAGCGACGTGAGTATAGCGAAAGTTGAAAGGGGGTGTCAAACGCGTTATCACCTCACCGTCACCAACCACACCCCTACCAGGCACAACACCATGCCGACGATGGTTTGCGCGGTCAAGCGTTCTTTGAGGAAGATGACGGAAATAGGCGCAGCGAAGAGCGGCGCCGTCGTCGCCAAGGTCGCCGCAATCGCTGCGCCGATTTGTTGCACCGCGACGACGTATGTCACGGTACCCAGCCCTGAACCGATGAGGCTGGCGAGCCAGATAACTGCCCACGCGCGTCGCCCATAAGCGCGCAACGGCAATGGATTACGCAGCAGCCCACGCGCCGCAAACAACACGGCGGTTGCCAAACTCAACCGAATGAAACTGACGACCAACACATCTGCGGCTTGCACGCCAATTTTCAAAACACTCGTGGAGAGCGCGAAACAGAGCGCCGTCGCAATGGCAAACAGCAACCCTTTGCGCCGCTCTTTCACGGGCGTGGCGTGACTGCTGCGTGTGGCGAGCGCAGTGACGATGGTGCCGGCAATCACGACGACGGTGCCCAACACAGTCCACAGCGTGATGGTTTCGCCGAGGAACAACCACGCGATGACCAGCACGTATAACGGATAGGTCATCGAGATGGGGAAGGCGATAGAGACGCCAATCAAGTTTGTGCTGCGAAAGAAGAGCGTGTCGCCCAATACAAACCCAAAGAACAACGACCCAAACAAGGCGAGAAAGTTGACGAGGGTGACTTGTTGAAAGGCTTCCCAACGATCCGTCACGATGATAGCGCTGATGAAAAACATGGCGCTGATGGCGCTACGCGTCGCATTCAACGAAATCGCATCAATCCGTGTGGACTGTGAACGCATCAACACCGTCGTCACCGCCCAACTGAAGGCGGATAGTAGCGCAGCGATGACACCGAGATTTATCGCTGGTAACAAACACGGCCTCCCACGACGGTCATGGTCGGCTTCATACCTTTCACATCCTCCAACGGCATCGTCAATAGGTCCTGCTCCAACACCACGAAGTCCGCATACTTTCCCGCTTCAAGCGAGCCGCGCACCTCTTCTTCAAACGTCACATACGCCGAGCCGCGTGTGTATGCGCGCAACGCTTCCCACATCGTCAAGTTCTCGCGTTGATCGTACTGTGTGCCAAGCACCGTGTGATGCGCTACGGCCGCATAGAGTCCGACGAAGGGGTTGTAGTCGGTCACCGCCGAATCGGATGAGCCTGCGAGCGGGATACTGTTCATCAAGTAGGTGCGATAGGGGTTGATGCGTCGCGCGCGCTCAAGACCAATGGATTTGATGTACGATTCGCCTAAGTTATAGACGAAGGCGGGTTGCACAATCGCAATCGCGCCGCTCTCGCGCATGAGCTGTAACGCTTTGCGTGTGGGTAGATAGGCGTGGTGAATGCGATGGCGCGCTTTTGGATTGGGATTGCGCTTTACCGCATCGGCATACGCTTCGGCGGTCAACTCGATCATGCGGTCGCCGCACGCGTGTGTCTCAATCGCCCAGCCCATATCGTGCGCCCATTGCACGAGCTCGTAAAACAGTTCGAGGTCGAGCGTCGTCTGCCCATAGTTGTTTGGCTCGTCGAGATACGGCTCGAACATCAACGCCGTGCGGTCGCCCACGCCGCCATCGGGCATGAACTTGATCGCGTCAAGCGTGAGCCACTCATCGCCGAAGCCGCTTGTCACGCCCATTTCTTCGATGCGTCGTTTCAGCTGCGGCTCATCCGCCAACGGCGCAATGCCCCAACCCGCGAGACACATCCGCACGCGCACCGTCAACGCGCCGCGCTCGCGCGCACGCTGAAACGCGCGAATGTCACGCGGCAACAAACCCGGCTCCACGACGCCAACCAGACCGACTGCGTTGTAGGCTTTGCACGCCGTCTCAATGCACGCTTGCAATTCGTCGTCGGTGGGCGGCGGCATGGCTTTATCAATCAACGCTTTGGCGCGATCGGTGAACAAGCCTGTTGGCTCGCCATGTTCATCACGCACGATTTGACCCAGATAGAGCGCGTCTTTCGACAAGCTCAAGATGCTTGTGTCGGGATAGACCGTCTCGTGGGTGATGCCCGCGAGTTTGAGCGCGAGCGAGTTGCACACAAGCTTGTTCCACACGCGATACAACACGACGGGATGGTCGGGCGCAACGGCGTCGAGGTCGTGACGCGTGGGCGAGCGTCCTTCAACGAACAACGATTCATCCCAACCGCGCCCTGTGATCCATTGTCCTTTGGGCGTGCTGGCGACGCGCTCGCGCAATTTGTTTTGCACCTCGGCAATGGAGCGCGAGCCAAACAATGGAATCGCGCGCAACACCTTGCCCGTGCTGAGCAGATGATTGTGCGCGTCAATCAAGCCGGGGATGACGGTCTGACCGTGCAAATCAATCACAGCAGTTTGCGTGCCGCGATGTGCCAGCATATCGTCGTGTGCGCCGACAGCCACGAAACGCCCATCACGCACGGCGAAGGCTTGCGCGCGGGAGTTGTGGTCGTCGAGGGTGATGACGTGGGCGTTGGTGTAAATCGTTTGGGCAGAGAGCATGGGTTATTCCTGTTTAGATTCAGCGGCATTAGGTCGTGCGGCAACAGCGCCGCGATGTCCACGTGCCTCGGCGTGCGAGCTGAATGGATACGCGAGGGTGACGCCCTGTTTGATGAAGATGGCTTTGAGTTCGTCTAAATGGGAGTCGGTAATCATGGTCCGACGCGAAACGTGATGCGTAATCGCCTCACCGCCACCGTTATTGTATCACATCGCCCCAAAGAGTTTCCAAAACGCATTGGGCTTGCGCTTGCCCAACATCCTGTTCGTATGTATCATGCGTCACACCAACCTCAGTCCGGAGAAGCATCATGAGCAACCATTCGTCAAAACCCGTTGCCCTTGTCGTCGGCGCGGGACGCGGACTTGGTCGCGCCATTGCCTTGGAGCTGGCGCGTCATGAGTATCGCATCGCCGTCACCTCACGCACGCCAAGCGAGGTTGAACAGGTCGCCTCAAGCATCGTCGCGCAAGGTGGCCAAGCCATCGCCATCAAAGCCGATGCGACACAACCACACGATGTTGCACAACTCGTTGAGAGTGTGCTGAAAACGTTTGGACAAATTGATGTACTCGTGAATTGTGCGGGTGAAGCGCTCATCAAGCCGACACCTGAATACACTGACGATGATTTTCAACGCATCATCACCAGCAACCTGACCTCAACATTTCTGACGTGCCGCGCGGTGATGCCGCACATGATCCAACGTCAGAGCGGACATATCGTCAACGTCGCCTCGCGCGCGGGCATTTATCCTGCGCCCAACATCGCTGCGTATGCTGCCGCGAAAGCGGGCGTTATTGGCTTGAGCAAATCGTTGGCGTTGGAGCTGAAACCGCACAACGTCAAAGTGAGTTACCTCGCGCCGAGTCCGATGAACACACCGATGCGCTGGGCAGCGACGCCGAACTGGGACCGCACGAAGGTCATCGAGCCAGAGAGCGTCGCGCAACTCGTCGCGTTGATGTTGGCGCATCCCGATATGACATTGGAAGAAGTGTGGCTCGTGTCGCCGCGCGCCTAGACCACTTCATCGCCCCGAAACAAAAAACCTTCCCCCGTTAGCCTGTGACATCACAGGCAGGCGACCATCAGGCGGCCGCTTTGCGCTGGGAGGGGAAACGGGGAACCGTTTTTAGCTTGGCGGCAGCCTAAGACGCTTTTCACACTTTGCCACAACAATTATAGAAGCGTGATACTGCATCACAACTCAGGCAAAAAGGAGACTCACATCATGAACGACCGCCGTGAAATCTTTGGCTG
>CAZDYP010000040.1:0-23337 GCA_964509505.1 uncultured Anaerolineae bacterium
CCAGGCCGCGCGGCGCGCGCAGTTCGCCGACCCTGCGCGCTTCCCACATGCTGACCGAGTGATTCACGCGTGGCCCCAAGAAGCCGTGCCACAGTTGAAAATTGATACGAGTACGAGTGTCGCCGTGTTAACGCACGATCCCAAGTTCGATCTGCCCGCGCTCAAGCTGTTGGTCTATACCAACGCGCGTTACATTGGCGCGATGGGCAGCAAGCAAACACGCAAAGACCATTTCGCGCAACTGAGCGAGGATGGTGTGCCAGCCGACCTGTTGCGTCGCGTGTATGGCCCCATCGGGCTCGACATCGGCGCGGTCACGCCCGAAGAGATGGCGCTGGCGATCATGGCGGAGATCGTGGCGGTGCGCTATGGGCGCGGCGGATATTCACTCGCGCGACAAGCAGGCGGGAGCCAAAACATGTAAACCCTTCAACACGAAGACATCCAGCAGCACGAAGGGCGCGCAGAAGAACTTTGTGCTCTGTGTGAGCTTTTGTGCCTTCGTGTTGAAATTTGGGGTCTCCTGACTTCAGTGTGGAATGCTCGTGTGGGACTCCCGTTGGTCGCAAATCCCGCGCTCGGACGGTGGCTGTGACTATCCAGCGCGAGCGTTCTACACCAAAGCCAGAAGAGCTAAATTCTGTTGAGTCATCATGGGCACGGAGATTGAGCGCAAGTTTTTGGTGAAGGACATGACGATGCTCAAAGACGCGCCAGGCGTGGGTTATCGTCAAGGCTATCTCGTCTTGGGTGAGCGCAAAACCGTGCGCGTGCGAATCGGCGGAGAGCGAGCTTATCTGACGATCAAAGGTCCCACCGTTGGCATGAGCCGCGCAGAATTTGAATACCCGATTCCAGTGACCGATGCCAACGTCATGCTCGACACGCTCTGCCATCAGCCCATCATCGAAAAGACGCGCTACAAAATTTTGCATGATGGGTTTGTGTGGGAAGTGGATGTCTTCGCGGGCGCGAATGCGGGTTTGGTGATCGCGGAAGTTGAACTCAAGAGCGAACAGACGCGCGTCTCGTTGCCAGCATGGGTGGGGCAAGAAGTGACAGGCGATGTGCGTTACTTCAATGCGTATTTGGTGGAGCATCCTTATACAACATGGGACAAGGGATAAGGGTCAAGGAATTGCAAAGCATTATTGTCCCTTGTCTTCTGTTCCTTATCTTTCAGCTTGATTGGAGTTTGATTGATGAAAGCCCTCGTCTTCTATGAACACGGCGGTCTCGACAAGTTGCAAATTGCCGACATCCCAACGCCACCCGTGCCATCTGATTATGTGTTGGTGGATGTGAAAGCGGCCGCGCTCAATCGGCTCGATTGGTGGGTGCGTGAAGGGTGGGCGGGTTTGAAGTTGCCCATGCCGCACGTGCTGGGCGCGGATGGCGCAGGCGTCATTGCTGCACTGGGCGACCACGTGAAAGATTTCAAAGCGGGTCAGCGTGTCACCATCAACCCATCGGTCTCGTGCGGCAACTGTGAGTTCTGTTGGCGCGGCGACGACCAGATGTGTCGCAGCTTTCGGCTCATCGGCGAAACGACAGGCGGCACGTTTGCCGAACAAATTGCTGTGCCTGCGCGCAACCTGATGGTGATGCCTGACGACTTTCCCTTCGAGGAAGCGGCCGCCGCGAACCTCGTGATGGTGACGGCGTGGAACTCGTTGATTCGACAAGGCGGCTTGCGTGCGGGCGAAGACGTGTTGATTGTCGGTGCGGGCGGCGGCGTCAATACCGCTTCGATTCAGATTGCGAAGCACGCAGGCGCGCGGGTCTTCGTCGTCGCCTCCGATGCAACGAAAGCCGCAAAAGCGAAAGCGCTCGGCGCGGACATCGTGATTGATCGCTCCAAAGAGGATTGGGGCAAAGCGGTGTTCCAACTGACCAATCGGCGCGGCGTGGATGTGGTCGTGGACAATGTGGGACAGGCGACGTGGATGATGAGCATTCGCAGCCTCGCGCGCGGCGGGCGCATGTTGGTCGTCGGCAACACGAGCGGTTACACCATCCAAATGGACAGCCGCTTCATCTTCTCCAAGCACATCCGCATCATTGGCAGCACGATGGGCAGCCAACAAGATTTCCGCGATGTGATGAAACTCGTCTTTCAGCGCAAAATCAAGATTCCTGTTGATTCAGTCTTGCCATTATCGGAAGCCATCGAAGCGCAACGTCGCTTGCAAGACGGCGACGTATTTGGCAAAATTGTTGTGAAACCTTGAGTAAAAAGTAGAGAGTAAAAACAGTCCATGGCTTTTTACTTCTTACTGCTTACTCTTTAGCTGCCTATGCCCGCTGAACGTCTCTATCGCCTTGCAGCCGTATGCGTCATCTTTGCGGCGCTCACCCTCATCGTCGAAAAATTGTGGCTTGTCGCATTCCAATTTCAAGACATCATCCTCTGGTTCGCGCTGGCGTGGCTCATCGCGTTCACACTCGAACCTGTGGTAGATTGGCTGAAACGTCCCACGTGGCCCGCGTTGGTGCGCGCACGCTTGCCCGCGGGCTTTGTCGCGCGCACCGCACGTGGCTTTTTGCCGCATGGCGCGGCGGTGGCGGTCGTTTATTTATTGTTATTGCTCCTCATCCTCATTGGCCCCGTCAGCTACATCCCCATCGCCATCACGCAAGTGCAGACCCTTAGCCAAGATTGGCCCCAGCTGGCGAGTCGCTTGCCAACCATTGTGGACGACGCGCAACGCCAACTGAAAGGCCTCGGCGTTGACCTTGACCTACCCACAGTGTATCGAACGAACATCGAGCCGCAGTTGAGTCAATTCTCAGGTCGCGCCGTGAGCGAGACATTGAACGCGCTCTCGACGGTTGCTCTCACTGTCACGAGCGCCCTGCTGGTCATCATCCTCGCGCTCTACATAAGCTTTGGAGGTCATTCGTTGAGCCATGAACTCATCGAACTATGCCCGCGCCAATATCGCCACGAGATCTTGGTCTTTGCGCGCACCGTGAATCAAAACTTCGGCGGTTTCATTCGCGGGCAGCTCATTCAATCTGTGTTAGTTAGCATTGGCGTGGTTGTGCTCATGGTGATTGCGCGCTTGGATTTCGTCGTGTTGTGCGCGATCTTATCGGGCGTGTTCATGTTGTTGCCGTTGATTGGCGTGTTCCTCGCGCTCATTCCGCCGTTTGTGATTGCATTATTTTTTGGCAGCTTCACCACTGCCTTGATTCTGATCGTGGTGTTGTTCATCTATGAACAGATCATCACCAACGCCATCGCGCCTAAAATTTTTGCGGACTCCGTGGGCTTGCATCCGGTCTTGATCTTCGCTGCCTTGCTTATCGGCGCGCGTATCGGCGGTATCTGGGGCGCATTCTTTAGCATTCCGATTGCGGGCGTGATCTACGCGATGCTGGTGTATGCGGCCGGACGGACGCGCAGCCAAGAACACGCTTGAGTCTTGAGTCTAGGCAAATTGACAATTTGCCCTACAGCCCTATAATGCCCACCGTTCTTGCGAAAATCCATTTCACACGCAGGTCACGAAAGGAGTTGTCTGATGTCAGTCCAATCCTCTATCCAATTCTACTTTTCTGAGGGAAGCGTTTCCATTCGCTGAAATTCGTCAGCGCGTGATATGATTGGCTAGACCCAACTTCACAGGTTTCAAAAACCTGCGAGGCTTGGTTCCGCCTCTCCGCATCTATCGCGTGTGAAGGTCAGCCGTGGGCGTTTCTCTCATGCCCACGGCTTTTTTGTCTCTAACAATAGCCAGCCCCTTCGGGTTTTGGAAACCCGAAGGGCGCTGCCGCGTTTGTAGCCGTGGGTTCATTGGAACTCACGGCTTTTTATTTCAAGGAGAACTTCGCCATGAAGTTACGAGATTTCTCAGATTATCTTGACGTGTATGAAAGCAATGGCTTCGAGAAACGCCGTAAGCTGCGCTCCAAGCCGAAGCTGGAGCGGGTGCGCGCCGCCGACACCTTGTTTGAAGCGGGCGACTCCAATCCCAACGGTTTCAATCCTTCGATGGATGCGCGCAAACATGAACGGGCATGGCTGCTGGAGTATCTCACGCCATTTTACGATGAGCTCATCATCACCGATGTCGTGAAGCGTTTGCAAGGTGGCAAAGAAGCGACGGTCTATGTGTGCGCCGCGCATCCGACGACGGGTTACGAGTTCATCGCCGCGAAAGTGTATCGCCCGCGCAAACTACGCAACTTGAAGAATGATTCGCAATATCGCGCAGGGCGTCTGATGTTGGACGAGCAAGGCAAGGGCCTCTTGCGTGGGCGGCGCGCGAAAGTTGCCATGCTCAAGAAAACGAAATTCGGGCAAGAGCTGCGACATGGTTCGTGGCTCGGTCACGAATATGAGACGCTGACGAAATTACACGCGGTCGGTGCCGATGTTCCGAAGCCTATCGCGCGCGGCGACAACGTGATATTGATGGAATACATGGGCGACCTCGAAACGGGCGCGCCGACGCTGCACGAAGTCGAATTGGAGCGCGACGAAGCGCGCCCCTTGTTCGAGCAACTCATGCGCAATATCGCTCTCATGCTGTCCGAGTCGCGCATTCACGCCGACCTGTCCGCCTACAACGTGCTGTATTGGGAGGGCGTCATCAAGCTCATTGACTTTCCGCAAGCGGTGGACCCGTTCGTCAACCCCGACGCGCGCGAACTGTTCCAACGTGATGTCACGCGCATCTGTCAATACTTCGCGCGCTATGGGGTGCGCGCCGACGCAGCGCACATCGCGCAGGAGATATGGGCGGATGTGATGCAGGAGGCATGACGCACGATGCACGATGCACGATGCAAGATGAATGCTCTCTCATCCTGCATCCTGCATCCTGTATCTTGCATCCTGCATCCTGCATCTTCAATAAGGAGCTCGTGTTGAAACGACCGAATGCTTACCCCGTCTTCATTCTCCTCGAAGGTATCAACGCCTTCTTTTGGATGATGATTGTGACGGTCAATTTAGTGTATCAAGCGACGACGGTAGGACTCAGCCCGTTGCAATTGGTGTTGGTCGGCACGTTGTTGGAAGCGACGGCGCTCGTGTGCGAAGTGCCGACGGGCGTCGTCGCCGATGTGTATAGCCGCCGCTTATCCATCATCATCGGTTGGTTTTTGATTGGCATCGGCTTCGTCGTCGAGGGCTCGTTTCCATTCTTCGGCGCGGTCTTGTTGTCGCAAATCATCTGGGGCATGGGCTACACCTTCACCAGTGGCGCGACTGAAGCGTGGATCACCGACGAGATTGGCGCAGAGCGCGCGGGGCAAGCATTCATCCGCGCGTTGCAAGTTGGTCACGTGTGTGCGTTGTTGGGGATTGGCGCGGGGACGGTGTTAGGCAACTTGCAAGTCAATTTGCCGATTGTGATAGGCGGCATTGGATTCATGTTGCTATCGCTGTTGTTGGCGTTCATCATGCCCGAGTGTGGTTTCAAGCCGACGCGACGCGAGCATCACAATTCGTGGCAAGCGCTGGCGCACACTTTCCGCGAGGGCGTGCGCGCGGTGCGTGGTCGCCCGACGCTCATCACGATTCTCACCATCGGCATCGTCTATGGCGCGTGGAGCGAAGGCTTTGATCGCTTGTGGACGAAACATCTGTTGGACAATTTTGCGTTTCCAACCTTTGTCGCTTGGACGCCCGTCGTGTGGTTCGGCATTTTGCGCGCGTTGACGACGGTGCTGGGCTTGGGCGCATCGGAGTTCGTGCGCCGCCGCGTCAACACGAACAGTCACGCCGCCGTCGCGCGTGCGTTGCAAATTGCGACGGCGGTGATGTGTGTCGGCGCCATCACATTTAGTTTAGCGGGGAACTTTGCATTGGCGATTGTGGCGTATTGCTTGATCGTGCCGATGCGAAGCGTAAACGAGCCGTTGCAAACCGCGTGGCTCAATCAGAACCTCGATTCGCAAATTCGCGCAACGGTGATTTCGATGCGGAGTCAAGCGGATGCGGTTGGGCAAATTGCAGGCGGACCTGCCGTCGGCGCGGTGGGGAATCTGTCGTTGCGCGCCGCGCTCGCCGTGTCATCCGTGCTGCTCGCGCCGGCGGTGTGGTTATATGCGCGGACATTGAGGGAGGGGCAGGGAGCAGTGAGCAGTGAACCCAGCGCAATTGGTGAGGCAATGAACAGTGGAGAGTGAGTAATGAGAAACCCTTTTCTCCCCCAAAAAGACCCATGAGGTTTTCGAAACCTCGCGGGTCTGGGTATAATTCCGCCCATGCTCCACTCCCTCACCCAACTCAGCGCGCGCCGCAATGTGAGAGGTAAAGGGAATAAGGGGAGATAAGGGGATATGGCTCGCACCTTCCCTTTATCTCCCCTAATCGCCCCGGTGTCCTTTTCTTTACAGCACTAACTCCGCCATCATCCGCAACGTGTCCGCATTCCCGCCAACTCGTAGCGTCGTGATGCCTGCTTCCTTCCACAGGCTAAGTCGTTCTTTGATGCGTTCTTTCGGACCGCAGAGCGACACTTCATCCGCGAGCGCATCAGGCACGGTCGCGGTTGCTTCGTCGCGCTTGCCGCTCAAGAACAAATCTTGAATCTGTTTCGCTTCAGCTTCGTAACCGTAACGACACGCGAGATCATTGTAAAAGTTTTTGTTGCGCGCGCCCATGCCGCCAATGTAGAACGCGAGTTGGGGTTTCACTTGCGCGAGACATGCTTTTACGTCGTCGCCGACGATCACGCTCACGCTCGGTGCGATGTCGAAGTTATCCAAGCTCTTGCCGTTGCCTGCTTTCGCAAAGCCTTCCTCTAACCATGGCTTGAACATGCTCATCTTTTGCGGCGCGAAGAAGATGGGCAACCAGCCATCCGCAATTTCTGCGGCGAGCGCGACATTCTTCGGACCAATCGCGGCGATGTAAATGGGAATGTGCGCCCGTTGCGGATGCACGATGAGCTTGAGCGGTTTGCCAAGCCCTGTGCCGCCACGTAACGGAATATCATAATGCTCGCCATGATGTTCGAGCGGCGTCTCACGTTTCAACACTGTGTTGATGATGCTGACATATTCGCGTGTGCGCTTCAACGCATTGCCATACGCGACGCCATGCCAACCTTCGACGACTTGCGGTCCCGATGCGCCGATGCCCAACAAGAAGCGCCCGCCCGACAACAGGTCAATCGAAGCGGCTGTCATCGCCATCATTGCTGGCGCGCGCGCCGTCATCTGCACGATGCCCGTGCCGAGATTGATTTTCGTCGTATGCGCTGCAATCCAAATCAATGGCGAGAGCGCGTCGGTGCCATAGACTTCGGCTGACCAGATGGAATGATAGCCGAGTCGTTCTGCTTCTTGCGCGCGCGCCACTTGTGCGGCAATGCCGCCTTGCCCTGTCCATTGTCCCAGACTTGTGCCTAAACGCATGATGATGCCTCCCATAAAAGATAACCGCGAAGAGGCGCAGAGCGCAAAGTTTTTTCTTCGCGTTCTTCGTCTCTTCGCGGTGTATTTACGTGCGTTCGTCTTTTACCAACCATAATTCAAGCGCGCCGCTAAACGCGGCGGCAAGCCCGCCGCGCGCATCCGCGCTTGCGTGAGTGCGATATCATACTCGACGCGATGAAACTCGAACAAGCCCTTCAGGGTGTCCCAGATCGCGTAGCTCGCGCGCGGGTCTTCGTCGCGCGGTTGGCCGACGCTGCCGGGGTTCACGATGAAGCGAAAGCCCGTGCGCAAGTTGACAACCAAGCCATCGGTCGCCAATTGTTCGTACACACCTTGCTCGCCATCTTGTGTATAGACAATAGGAACGTGCGTGTGACCGACGAGGCAAATCGGCGTGCTAAAGTGCGCGAAGTTGGGACGGGCGATGGCCGCGCTGGTAATGTATTCCCAAATGGGATGGCGTGGGCTGGCGTGCGCCAATGTGAACTCGTCGTTCATGCGCACCATGTCTGGACGCTCGCACAAAAATTGAAAATGCTTTTCGCTGAGCTGCTCGCGTGTCCATTGCACAGCGAGGCGCGCATCGGTGTTGAAGTCAGCGAGCTCCAGCTTGCCGATCACGGCGTAATCGTGATTGCCAGTCAAGCAAATTTCCAAATGCGGTTGCGTCAACAAAAACTCAATGCACTCGTTGGGATTGGGCCCATAGCCAACCACATCACCCAAGCACCAAAGCCGCTCCACGCTCCCCATGACCTGCATCACTTTTTCTAACGCGACGAGGTTGGCGTGGATGTCCGAGATGATACCAATGCGCATGATGTTCTCCAAGCGTGATAATAGCATGGAATGGGGTAAATAGAGAAACGCGCCTCACAGGACATGGTATAATCGCACTCATGCTCACTGAGTGGATCATCACCACGCATCATGCGACGGAAACGCAAGACCTAGCCGCCCGCATCGGCGCGCAGCTGTGTGGGGGTGACGTGCTATGGTTGTCGGGCGATTTGGGCGCGGGCAAGACAACGTTCACGCAAGGACTCGGATACGGCTTACAGATTGACGCGCCCATCATCAGTCCAACCTTCGTCTTGATGCGCATATATCACGGACGCTTGCCGCTCTATCACATTGACTTATATCGTCTGGATTCCGCGCGCGACATTGACAACCTCGGCTTGCGCGACTATCTCGAGGGCGCTGGCGTCTGCGTGCTTGAATGGGCGGAACGCTTCGAGGCGCATGATAAACAAATTGGCTTGCACATTCACATCGCCATCCTTGACGAAGACTCACGCTCGCTGCATTTCACTGCGGTAGGCGCGCGCGCAGCACAACTATTGCGCCAGGTGAGCAAGGCATAGTGTCAAGTGTCATGGGGCAGGTCGTCTGTTTGGACATGCTGCCCAACACCTGACACTGGATAGCTGACACCTGCGCCTTGATACCTGACACTTTTTATGTTGCTTGCGATTGATACCGCCACTAGCTTCGCCGCGCTTGCGTTGATGGACGCGCAAGGGATACGCGGCGCCGTGACGTGGCAGACCCAACAAAATCATACGGTTGAGCTCTTGCCGAACATCGTCGCGTTGCTCACGCAAACGGGCATCGCCGCGCGCGCCTTGCAAGCGGTCGCCGTCGCGCTTGGGCCGGGTTCGTACACAGGTTTGCGGATTGGTTTGAGCGTCGCCAAAGGGTTTTGCTTCGCGCACGGCGCCGCGCTCATCGGCATCCCCACGCTCGACATCAGCGCGCACGCCTACACACCGCGCGCAACGCCGCTCTGCGCCGTGTTGCAAGCGGGGCGCGGACGTTTGAGCGCGCGCTGCTATCATGTGGCCGACGGCACATGGCAAGCGACAGGCGCGCACTTCTTAGGGCGCGCCGACGAGCTAGCGGCTATTATCACACAACCCACCTTCTTTGCCGGCGAGCTCGACGCGCCAAGCGAACAAGTGTTACGTGAACACTTGGGCGCGCAAGCCACCTTCGCACCCGAAGCTGAACGCACCCGTGATCCGCGTGTGTTGGCGCGCTTGGCGTATGCGCGTTGGCAACGCGGTGAGCATGACAATGTGATGACGCTTGCGCCATTTTATGGTTAGGGTGAACGAGTAAGCGGGTAAATGCGGAGATAGATAAACGGAGGCATGTAATTTCCTCATTTCCCCTTCTTCCCGTTTACTCGTTTACTGCTTTCAAATGATTGATTACTCTCACCTCCCCTACCTCGTTGAGCCAATGCAAGTGAACGACATTGACGAGGTCATGCAGATTGAGTATGAAGCGTTCACGTTGCCATGGTCGGCGAGCGCGTATCGTTACGAGATTACGAAAAATGAAACGGCGCATTACTTCGTCGTGAGACAATCACATCCAACGCTTGCGCCTGTGAAGCGTCCTTTGCTCAATCGCCTCAAACGTCATTGGTTGTGGCAAACAGTGTTCGGCGCAAGCCAGCCGCCGCCGCTGCCGAAGTTGCTGTTACCGCCTGTGCTGGGTTATGGCGGTTTCCTGCTGGTGGTGGATGAAGCGCACATTACGACGGTTGCCATAGCGAGCGCGTGGCGTGGGCGACGCTTGGGCGAATTGTTGCTCGTGAGTTTGCTTGACAAGGCGCTGGAGTTGCGAGCGCGTGAGGTGACGCTCGAAGTGCGTGTGGGCAACACGGTGGCGCACCAGCTCTATCTCAAGTATGGCTTCGCTATCGTCGGCAAGCGCAAACGCTATTACCCTGACAACGGCGAAGATGCGCTCTTGATGACGGCGAAAGCGATTGACGCTGCAGCGTATCGAGAAAAGTTGGAGGCGTTGAAAGCGCAGCTGTGGGGGAAATTAGGAGAGATCAGAGGAAACAGCGAAGCGGTGCTTTAGCATTGGAGGAAATCTCAGAATGCTCTCAACACAATCCTCTAATTAACTTTAAGAAATTAATTCGGGTACGGCGGCGACACCGGACAACCCAACAGACTAACGGACGGCAGCCGTGGCTGTCAGTTTGTCCGTTTGGGTGTCCGTGGTCGCCGCGCTCTAGACCTGTATTATTTTTTGAACGTTCATCAGAGGACTTAGACACGAAGAATCACAAAGAACACAAAAGTTTTCTTCGTGTTCCTAGTGATACTTTGTGCCTTCGTGTTGAATTCACTTCTACTCAGGTTTTTTATTGGGCTTGTTTCATGGCGCGGAGTTGCGTTCGCAATTGCTCAATCTCTTGCGTGTTGCCGCCTTCTTCGCCGAAGGTCTTGAGTTGGTACTTGGTGAATGCGAGGTCGGTTGCCGCAGCAAAGAATTTGCCGAGCTGACGATACGCTTGCCAACCGCGTTTGAATAAGGCTGAGAGGCGCACGTTGGCGCGCCGCGTGGACGAAATCAAAATGTCATATTCGCCTTGCGTCAACAACCCAGCGGCGACTTCGGGCTTGAGCTCTGCCATCAACCATTGCTTTTCGTGACCGAGCAAGACGAAGGCGATGATCGTCAGCAGAATCACGCCGCCCCAATCGCTGATGAGGATGATCACGAATGAGAAGCAATACGTCGCTTCGGCAAAGGCCGCGCCGAAGTTGTGGATGCTGTGAAAGAACATCGCTGCCAGCCAGCCCAACACGGGCGCGACGAGGCGATTGACGAAGCCGAAATGCGTGCGCGCGTAGCCGAGCGCGAGTCCCATCCAACTGGTGAAGAAAGCGTGGTTCAAGCCGAACACAAATGCGCGCAGAAAAATGTTGACCAAGCCGCTAGCCAAGCCGCCGCCAAACGCATCAAGAAAATAGAAGATGTTCTCGACTGTGGCGAAGCCGAAGCCAACCATGCTGCCGTAGATGATGCCGTCGAGCGGGTCGTCGTAGTGACGCCAAAACAACAGCAACAAGCCAACGAGGAAGATGCCCTTCGCGCTCTCCTCGAACAACGGCGCAGAGATGCCCGCGCCGAGCGCGTCGCTCACGAAGCCGTCGCCGAAGAAGCTGCTTAAGCCTGCGTCGAAGACGAGCTCGCCGATGAGTCCGAGCATGATGGCGGGAATCGCGCCCCACAAGAACGCGACAGTCAATAACCACAGTGGCTCTTTTTCGTAGCGGTCGAGCCACCAAACGAGGTTGATGTAAAAGATGGTGGGGATGATCGCGCCTGCGAGTGTGAGGAAGAGGATGAGGAAAATCATGGCGTTGCCTCCGCGCGTATTGTAGCATAAAATCCTTGACGGGCATTAGGGTTGGCTTATACTTGTGAGTGGTGGAAAATCCATAGCTACATGAAAAAATCCAACATCACCACCCTGAAAGACCTGAGAGAGTGTTTTGAAATTCAGACCCTAAAGGTTTTTCTGGCGCAGCGGGTTCACCAGTGGCGCCGCAGGCCTGCGTGAAATGCTTTGTTGCTGGCCAGCGAAACCGTTAGGGTCTCGGTCTGATATGTTCAAAACACTTTCTTAGGCAAAACCTTTTCGGATAGTCATAGTGAATGTCAAGGAGGATTTGCATGAATATCTTTAGCCAAATCTTCACCCGCATTAAGAAATTGCTATCACCGCAATCACCATCGAACACGGCAGAAGCAAATGCGTTAGATTTTTCACTGAAAGCCCTTAAAAATGTGCGTAGTATAGGCGATGATAATTCTCCTTGGATTATGGGTATAGATAAAACAGGCAGGATGGTAATTATTGACCGTGAGTCGTATGAATACGCGCAAGACATACTACCAGGGTCAAATCCTGCTCAAGACGACCTCGACCAATTGACAGCGGCTATGACACGTGCGCGAGTTCTGTCCTGTGGGATGTATCGCGGTAAAGCAATGGTATCTGAGGTGGTGATAGACACTACTGACGTCACCGCTCTTGCGTCATTAAAAGACAGTTTGAAGATTATCATAGACGAGCAAGCCTTTACCCGTTGCAACTGCCTAGGTGGCCCGACCATCGAATTATATGCAGGGCAAGAGCTTGTCGCCACTATTGGTTTGCAACATGGGCGTGCTATTCGATGGAATAGGTGGAAACACGACGCACCATTACAAGATGGCAACCGCTTGACGACTTGGCTCACACACAATGGCTTAGACGCTGAACTGTTGGAGCTACTATATAAAAACCAATACAACAACATGTTTAATTTCAGCAAGTTACCCTATGCCGATATTCCGCTCTCGCGTGGTGAACAGCGGCTACGCCTAGTAGAAAATCTTCAACGCAACAACGACCTTGCAGGAGCTTTAGCTGAATGTGACAAAATTCTTGCGCTCGAACCTGACTTACCGATCGCGTATGCTGTACGAGGGACGCTTCATCGCAGTCAAGGTAATTGGATTCCATGCATTGAGGATTGTACAGAAGCGATTAGGCGTGGTCTGCGTTATGCGCATGTCTATTGGACACGCGGAGTGGCACACGACACACTAGGGCAATTCGCCCAGGCTTTGGCTGACTGCGCTATTGCCATAGAAATTGAACCTAATAATGCAGAGGCTTATAACAGTCGAGGACTGATCTATTACCGCCTAGGTAAACTGAATGAGGGACTTGCGGATCTAGCCGAAGCCATCCGACTATCTCCTAAATGGAGTTTGCCTTACATCAACCGTGGGAGTTTTCATTTACAGCGGAACGATTGGGATGCGGCTATTCTGGATTGCAACCGCGCCATTGAATTAATAGGCGAGTCCAAATTGCCTGCTGATCTGGCTAATCTAGCGGCTGCCTTCTGGAATCGCGGACAGGCATACCACAAGAAAGGTGATATTAAACAAGCAGAAGCCGATGCTAAGGAAGCCCGACGACTCAAACCAGATATTAGTCCGAACGCTTAACCTAAACTTATCATCACAATAGACTCCCCGTTTTCTCGAAGAAAATGGGTTTCTTTTTGTTTCCCTCCATTCACAGTAAAATCCCCCCTCGATGTTACACCTCAAAAAACTCAGTCTCCCCGCGTGGCTGCTCGTCGTCACGCTGCCATCGTGCGCTACGCGTAAAATGGGGAAGCGTTGCAGAGATGCGGATGTGTGTCACCAGAGTTACTCATCCAGCCGAACAATTGCCCTTAGCGCCCACGTTTCACGCCTCACCTCTCCCGCATTATAATTGCGCCCATGTCTGAGTCATTGAAAATTCGCAAAGAGGTCGTTGTCAAAGACGATGGGCGCAAGGTGATTTTCTACACCTTCGAGCGCGAAATCCTTGCGCAGGTTGCGACCCTTCGCAAGGATTCTGACACGGACACGAGCTCAGACAAATCCATCCCGAAAGAAACAAAGTCATGAAAATTTTAGTGACGGGCGGCGCGGGTTTCATCGGCTCGCACATCGCCGATATCTTCATTGCCGCAGGACACTCCGTCGTCATTCTCGACGATTGCTCGACGGGCAAACCTGCCAACGTGAACCCCGCCGCCAAGCTCGTGCAAGCCGACATCCGCGATCCGAACTTGGAGACATTGTTCGCCGCCGAAAAATTCGAGATTGTCAGCCACCAAGCCGCCAAAGCCAACGTGCGTGAGTCTATGGACAAGCCGCTGTTTTATGCCGATGTGAACATCCTCGGCTCATTGAACATTTTGGAGTTAGCGCGCAAGCACGGCGTCCGCAAAATCATTTACGCTTCAACGGGCGGTGCAACCTATGGCGAGCCGCAATACGTGCCGGTGGACGAAGCGCATCCCATCAACCCCCTCGACCCTTATGGCGCGAGCAAACATCACGTCGAGCATTATTTGTATTTGTATCGCGCGCACTACGGCTTGCAATACACCATCTTACGCTATCCGAACGTGTATGGGCCCCGCCAAGACCCACACGGCGAAGCGGGCGTCGTCGCCATCTTCACAGGCAAAATGTTGCACGGCGAGCAGCCCATCATCAACGGCACAGGCGAACAGCAACGCGACTTCGTCTATGTGGGCGATGTGGCGCGGGCGAATTTGCTCTCGCTCGACAAAGGCGACGGCGAGATATACAACATTGGTTCTGGGCGCGGCACGACCGTCAACGAAATTTTCGATCACCTGCAAGAGCTGACCCATTTCGCCGGTCAGCGCGCGCATGGCCCCCCCAAACTCGGCGAAGTCTCCCGCATCTATCTCAAAGCGGACAAAGCCAAAGCTGAGCTGGGTTGGGACGTACAAGTGAGTTTGGCGGATGGGCTGGCACAGACCGTTACCTATTTCAAGCAAGGGCGATAGGGGACATTCGGGGAGATAGGGGAAAGGGGTGAACGCGTGATTCTCGCTTGTTGCCCTAATGTCCCCTGATTTCCCTTTGTTGGGTTATCATGTCCGAGCTGCGTTGGCATCCTCTCTTGCGCGAATGGGTCATCACGGCGACGGCGCGCCAAGAGCGCACCTATCTGCCGTCGGCGGCGCAGTGCCCGTTGTGTCCGACGCGTGATCCCCAAGCGCCCACCGAGATTCCGCACGACGATTTCGACATCACCGTTTTTGATAATCGCTTTCCATCGTTGCATCAAACACCGCCGGTGCCCGAGGTTGAAAGCACGGACCTGTATCCTGTCGCGCCAGCCCAAGGCATCTGCGAAGTCATCGTCTATACGCCGCAACACGCAGGCTCGCTGGCTGATTTGCCCGTCGAAAAAATTTACAAACTAATTCTCGTGTGGACGGATCGTTATCAAGCGCTCGGCGCATTGCCCTTCGTCGAGTACGTGTTCATCTTCGAGAATCGCGGCGTCGCCGTCGGCACGACGCTGCATCATCCACACGGACAATTGTATGCGTTTCCTTATGTGCCGCCCATCATCCAACGCGAACTCGACGCCGCGCATGCACATCGTATAAAAACCGGACGCTGTTTGCTGTGCGATATTATTGCGGCGGAACAACGGGATGGGCGGCGCCTCATCAGGGTTGATCATGGCACGGTTGCGTATGTGCCGTTCTTCGCGCGTTTCCCGTATGAAGTGCATATCGCTACGACGATGCATCGCCCCTCCCTCTCCCAATTCACTGACGACGAAAGTTGGGCCTTGGCGCGTACGTTGAAAGCTGTGCTGCTGCGTTACGATGCGCTGTTCGACATGCCCCTGCCATACATGATGGTCTTGCATCAATCACCCACAGGCAACGCCGTCAATCACGACGACGCGCATTTTCATATCGAGTTCTATCCCTTGCAACGCACGCGGGAGAAGCTAAAATATCGTGCGGGCTGCGAGACAGGCGCAGGGTCATTCATCACCGATGCGTTGCCTGAACAGTGGGCAGCGCAACTGGGAAAAGAGTAGAGAGTAAAAAGTAATGAAGTAAAAAGTAACGGAGTAGCATCTCTACTTTTTACTTTTTACTCATTAGCTGGCTATGAAAGTTGCTATAAACGCCGCCTTTCTCCATCGCCCCGATACGGGCAGCGGTCAATATCTGCTGCATCTAATCGAGGAATTCCGCCAACCTGACTATGGTATAGAAGCTCAACTTATCGAGCCACGCTCGGATAGCAACCTTGAGAAATTGCGCTTCGAGCAACTCGGTTTTCCATTCATGGCGAAGGCGCTGCGCGCCGACCTAGCGCACGTGCCATACTTCGGGTCGGCATTTGTGCCGCGCGCGCCAACTGTCGTCACCATTCACGATTTGATACCGCTGGTCTTGCCGCTCTATCGCGGCTCGTTGCAGGTGCGCGCATACACACAACTCGTCGCAGCCGCCGCGATACGCGCGCACGCCATCATCGCCGATTCGGAATCATCCAAGCGCGACATCGTGCGCATGTTGGGCATTGACGAGCGCAAGGTGCACGTCATCTATCTCGCGGCGGATGCGCGCTATCGGCGGGTCACGGAGGCAGCGACGTTGGAGGCGGTGCGCGCGAAGTATCAATTGCCCGATTCATTCGTGCTGTACCTCGGCGGCTTCGATCAACGCAAGAACGTCATGAATCTGGTACGCGCATTCGTCAAAGTCGCTAAAGGCTTGCCCGACCATCGTCTCGTCCTCGCAGGCTATCCACCGCCGAATGTGTCGCCGCTCTTTCCCGATGTGGTAAAGCTGGTTGACGAATTGGAACTGGGCGAGCGTGTGCGTTTCATTGGCGGCGTGTCCGAAGAAGACAAACCTGCGCTTTATACACTCGCCGATTGTTTTGTGTTCCCATCATACTACGAAGGCTTTGGCTTGCCGCCGCTCGAAGCGCTGGCGTGTGGCGCGCCCGTCGTCGCAGGCGACACCAGTTCGCTGGTCGAAATTGTCGGCAATGCAGGCTTCCTCATTCAGCCAGACGACGTGAATCGCATGGCAGGCGCTATCATTGCGAGTATCGTTGATGAACCATTGCGCCGCGAGCTGATCGCTAAAGGTCTCGCGCAAGCCGCGAAGTTCAGTTGGCAACAATGCGCGCGTGAGACCGTCGCCGTCTATCGAGAAGTGTTGAACCACTGACAATCTGAAGGGGTGACAAGGTGAAAGGGTGAAGGGGTAGTGCTTTAGATACAATTCATCGTGTCACCTTATCACCCTTTCACTCTCTCACCCCTTCACCTCTTCATCTTCTATGAACATCCTCATGCTTTCCAAAGCCTGCGTCGTCGGCGCGTATCAGCGTAAGCTAGAGGAGATTGCGGCGCGCGGCGTCGAGCTGACCGTCGTCGTGCCACCCAATTGGCGCGATGAGCGCGGTGTGATGCCGCTCGAAAAAAAATACACGCAGGGCTATCGGCTCGTCGTCGCGCCGATGCGTTTCAATGGACATTTTCACCTTCACTACTACCCCTCGCTGTCGCATAGTCTCCGTGAGGCGCGCCCCGACATTGTTCATATTGACGAAGAGCCATGGGACCTCGTGACGTTTCATGCGCTGCGCAATTCGTTAGCCGTCCAGGCGCGCCCGCTGTTTTTCTCGTGGCAAAATTTGTTGCGACGCTATCCCCCGCCCTTCGAGTGGTTCGCGCGCTACGCCTTTCGTCATTGCACGCACGCCATCGCGGGCATGGCGAGCGTCGAGCGTGTGTTGCGCGCGAAAGGCTATGATGGCCATGTCAGCGTCATCCCACAGTTTGGGGTTGACCCTGACATTTTTTGTCCATGCGCAGTGGAACAGGACGCGCGCAAGGCACGCCCCTACACGCTTGCATACATCGGGCGATTGAAACATGAGAAGGGCGTGGATGTGTTGTTGCGCGCTGTCGCGGGCTTGCAGGGTGATTGGCGGGTGCGGGTGTTGGGCGCGGGTCCTGAAAAGGAACATCTGCAACAGCTCGCGACGCAACTCCGCATCGCAGAGCGTGTGCAGTTCGACGCGCCCATTCCTTCGACACAGATGCCCGACTATTATCGGCAATTGGATTTGTGCGTGTTGCCGTCGCGCCGCGCGCCCAATTGGATGGAGCAGTTTGGGCGCGTGTTGATTGAGGCGATGGCGAGTGGCGTGCCCGTCATTGGCTCGGACAGCGGTGACATTCCGAATGTGATTGGCGACGCAGGTTTGATTTTTCCCGAAGAGGATGCGGAGGCGTTGCGCGCACAGATCGAGCGTGTGAGGTGTGACGCGCCATTACAAGCGCAACTGCAAAAATGCGGGCGTGAACGAGTGCTGGAGCAGTTCACACAGGCGAGGGTCGCGGAGCAGACCGTCGGCGTTTATCGGCAGATGCTTGGGTAGTCACTGAGTCGGTTAGTCGCGTGGTCATTGGGTCTTTTTTATCGGGTCGAAACTGGATAGAGCGCTGGCGTTGTGGTTAAGGTTGCAACAAATGGTGGTGGCTGCTTTGGGGCATCATGTCCGATCAGAGCGCGTGGTGGGACTAAATCAACGAACACATCCCCCGGCAATAGGTATGTTTTTGAATCTGTTGCATAGTCTATTAAGAACAACTCGTAAGTTCCGTCAGGATGCAAAACATATAGCTTTGCTTTTTGATCTTCTGCTAATTGGGGTGCCTTATCGGTAATTTTAGATATAGGCAGGGGCGTAATGCTAGGCTGTGAAGGCTGTGGAGTTCCTATTTGTTGCGGATTGGGTGTAGGGGTATTGGGCGTTCCAATAGGTGTTGGAACTTTGGAAGGATCAGGTGGTGGCGGAATCGTGTTGGTTGGAGTTCGTAAGGGTGTAGGTGCTGTGGGAGGCGTCGTGGTCAATGTCGTTGTAGGAATTTGTGTGGTGGCAGGCGTGGGTGTCGCTGGCAAGGGGTAAGGTGGAATTGCTGAAGCGGTTGGTTGCGCTTTGGGAGACTCGGGCGTGGCGCAGCCACTAAATAATGTCCCTAAAATAGTGATTGCAAGGAGAACGATCAGCACTCGATAGATAGACATGATTCCTCCGCAAAACACATTTTCACTCGATGGGTATTTCACACGTCAACCGATGTGTTTTGATTATACCGAAAAAAAAATGCGATGGGTCAAATTACTATCTATGGTGATTATTCAAATGTTCCACACGATGAAATCGGTTACGCCGATTAGGTTGTGCAGCTGGCGGGAGCCCAACTCCCGCCGGAACAGAGACGCGCTTCCTCCCAATTCACCCAATCGCCTCGTGAGGGATGCTGCGTGAGTGTGGCTTCCAGAGCAGGGTGGGCCTTGATTTCAGCGGTCGCTTTCCATTCATCAATCACTTGTTTGAGTTCGGTCCAGTCACCCTGCGTCAGGGCGCGACGTAATTCAGTAATGAGCTCCGTCCAAAAGTCGGTTTGTTCGGCCTCGGTCAGAAATTCCACCCATGGAAATACTTCAGCCAATTGTGGCGCGACGACTGTGTTCATAACACGCACATTTAGTCACATACGCAACTCCTTGTGCGTATCTTACTGCAAGCTATAAAGGTTGTAAAACGTTCGTTTGCCTATGCTATAATCCTCGTAATCCCCATGTCTATCATCGGACTGAACGCCCACTTGCTCAACCTCTCCGCTTCGTATCGCGGCGCGGGCATTCATCGTTACATCCATCAACTATTATTGAATCTGCCGACTGCCGCGCCGCAGCATCGTTATCTCACGTTCCTCAACGACACGCGCATGAGCTCACCACACCCTTCAATGCAACTGCGGCGCACGCGTTTGCCTACACAAAAGCCCTCGCCGCGCATCGTCTGGGAACAAACGGTGTTACCTATTGCGACATACACCGAACAGCTGGATTTACTGCACAGCCTCGCCTTCGTGCGCCCCCTCATCGCGCATTGTCCCGTCGTCATCACGATTTACGACCTGAGCTTCGTGCGGATGCCCGAACGCTTTCCGCGTTTCCAGCGTTTCTATTTGCAGACGATGACGCGCTACTCGACGCGGCGCGCCGCGCGCTTGCTCGTCATCTCGCACAGCACGAAAGAGGACGTGGTGCGTTTCTGCGGTGTGTCACCTGATAAAATTGTCGTGACCTATTGCGGCGTGGACGAACAATTCGCGCCGCGCAGTCGCCATGAGGTCGAAGCCTTTCGCGCGGCAAAGGGCTTGCCGTCACGCTTCATTTTGTATCTTGGCACGCTCGAACCGCGCAAGAACGTGCCGCAGATTGTGAAGGCGTATTCGCAATTGCGTAGTGACGACTTAAGTCGCCACTACAAACTGGTGATTGCGGGCGCGAAAGGGTGGGGCTACGACGAGGTGTTCGCGGCGGTGGAGCAACATGGCCTCAAGGCTGAGGTGATATTCACCGGCTACGTGCCAGCCGAAGAATTACCGCTTTGGTATAATGCGGCTGAATTATTTGTATATCCGTCGCTGTTCGAGGGCTTCGGGTTGCCCGTGCTGGAGGCGATGGCATGTGGCACGCCGGCCATCACGTCTAACGTTTCGTCGTTGCCCGAAGTGGCGGGCGAGGCCGCGCTCACCATCACACCTACCGACACGCGCGCACTGAGCGAAGCGATGGCACAGGTATTGCGCGACGCAGCATTGCGCGCCCAATTACGTGAGCATGGGTTTCGTCAAGCCGCGCGATTCAGCTGGCAACACACCGCGCAACAAACCGCGCAAGTGTATGCAGATGTGCTTAAGTTGGATGTGACGAAGTGATCTGATGACACGATGACATGATGAAGGGATGAAGGGGTGACAAGGTAACTATTCGACCAATCGTCCAACCAACCAACCAACCAACCAACCAACCAACCAACTGACCGACTCTCCGACTAAGCGACCAACCGACTATCCAACTATGTTTGACCATCTCCGCCGTTATCAATCCGCGCTTTGGATGCTGAGCGATGCCATACTGATCAATATCGCGTTCGCCCTGGCGTATTGGGCGCGTTACGAAGCTGAATGGCTCGCGCCGCTTGAGTCCGTGAACTATGTGCCGTTCGGCGAATATGCGCCGGTGGCCGCGCTCTTGACGGCGACGCTGCTTGTCGTCTTCAGACTTTCAGGCGCCTACACGCCGCGCCGTGGCGCGAGCTGGCTCGACCGCGCCATCACGATCTTCAGCGGCACGCTCGTCGCTGTCGCTGCGATGATAGTCGTCTTCTTTCTGTATCGTCCCTTCTTTTATTCGCGCCTGATGTTCGGTTTCGTCGGCGTGTTCGTCGTCGCGGCGCTGGCGCTCCTGCGGCTTGTGATGGGTTGGCTCTTAGCCTATTTGCGGCGACACGAAATTGGTATTGACCGATTGTTGATCGTCGGCGCGGGCGAAACGGGACGCGCGTTGATGGGCAACATCGTCGCGCGCCCCGAGCTGGGTTATCGGGTGATTGGCTTTCTTGACGATAATCCGGTGCGCCAAACGACGAACCTTGGACGCTTCTCCGCGCTGGGGCCCCTCAACAATTTGTCGCACATCCTCCGCACGCAAAAGCCCGACGAAGTGGTGGTTACGTTGCCTGCCGAGCAGCACGCGCAAATCCTTGCAATTCTCGACCAATGCGAACGCCATCAAGTGCGCGTGAAGATCGTGCCAGACTTGTTCACGTTGTCGTTGAACCGCGTCACGCTCGACGACATCAACGGCATTCCGCTCATCGGCTTGCGCGAGGTGACGATTAGCGGCTGGAACTACGCGCTCAAGCGTGCGATGGATTGGGCAGTGGGAGGCGTCGCGTTCATCATCTTTTGGGTGATCTTCTTCCCGCCGATTGCGCTCGCCATCAAACTCGACTCGCCCGGCCCCGTGTTCTTCAAGCAGCAACGTCTGGGGCGCGGCGGCAAGCTTTTCACCTGCTACAAGTTTCGCTCCATGCGCGTCGGCGCAGACGACGAAGTGCAACAGCTCGCAGCCATGAACGAAGCGACGGGCCCCTTGTTCAAAATCAAAAATGATCCGCGCTTAACACGCATGGGACGCATCTTCCGCCGCACCTCGCTTGACGAGCTGCCGCAAATTATCAACGTCATGCGTGGTGAAATGAGCCTCGTCGGACCGCGCCCGCCGTTGCCGCGCGAGGTCGCGCAATACGATGACTGGCACAAGAAACGCCTTGAAGTTGCGCCGGGCATGACGGGCTTGTGGCAGGTCAGCGGCCGTTCGCTGCTGACCTTCGATGAGATGGTCATGCTGGATTTGTTCTACATCGAGAATTGGTCGTTGCTGCTCGACCTCACCATCATGCTGCGCACCGTGCCGAGCGTGCTGTTCGCGCGCGGCGCGTATTAAGAGTAGCCAGCAGCCAGTAGACAGCAGCCAGTAGCCAGTAATTGGGCATTTATCTGGCTACTGGCTACTGGTTACTGTCTGCTGGAGATTTTCTATGCGTCATCTACTGACCCTCACTGATTTAACCTCAGCTGAAATTCTTGGCTTGTTGAGTTTGGCAACGACGCTTAAACACGAGTGGAAGCAGGGCGGCAACCGTCCCATTCTCACAGGACAAACATTGGCATTGTATTTTCAGAAGCCCTCGCTGCGCACGCGCGTCTCATTTGAAGTAGGGATGCAACAGCTTGGCGGGCGCGGGTTGTATCTATCCGATGCGGAAATCGGCATGGGCAAACGCGAAGCCGTCAAAGACATTGCGCGCGTGTTAAGCCGCTACACACAAGGCATCATGGCGCGCGTTTTCAAGCACAGCGACATTGAAGAACTCGCGCGCTATGCGAGTGTGCCTGTCATCAATGGCTTATCCGACTACGACCACCCGTGTCAGGTGATGGCAGATTTGTTGACGTTGCAAGAGCATCTCGGCGCAGAGCTCAAGGGCAAACAACTCGTGTTCATCGGCGATGGTTACAACATGGCGAATGGGTTGTTGTTTGGCGCGAGCAAAATCGGCTTGCATATCACCGTCGCCACGCCCGAAGCCTACAAGCCAACGAAAGCGGTGATGGCGAAGGCGATGGAATTTTCCGAAGAGAGCGGCGCGCAGGTGCGTTGGACGACGGATCCGCACGAAGCGCTGCGCAATGCCGATGTGGTTTATACGGATGTGTGGACGAGCATGGGACAAGAAGCGGAGAACGAAGTGCGGCGCAAAGCATTTCACGATTATCAGTTGAATGATACGCTGCTGCGGTCCGCGCCGTCGCACGCGCGCATCATGCACTGCCTGCCCGCGCATCGCGGCGAAGAGATCACCGACGACGTGGTGGAACTGCCGCACTCGATTGTGTTTGACCAAGCCGAGAATCGCTTGCACGCCCAAAAGGCGCTCTTGGCGTGGTTGTTGGGCGGCGTCGCATTGCCGATGGCATGAAATGGATTGAGGGATTTTGCTGTTCACCCCAATTGATCGCCATTCGTGCGAAGCGATGCCCGAGCTGCCCGATGGCTGTGTGGCGTTGATGGTGACTTCGCCGCCAGATTGGAACGCGATTGATTATGCCATTCATGCGACAGACAAGTCACAACATGTTCGCACAGGGGCTTATACTAACGATTACTCCGATTACGAAGACGATCTCGCCTGACTGGAGCGCATCTGCATGGAAGTCTTGCGCGCGACGAAGCCCGGCGATTTTTGCGCGATGGTGGTTGGCACGGCGCTGCTGAATGGCAAGCATTACCTGCGCCCTTTGAGGTGGTCGCGCGCCTGCCTCACGTGGGTTGGGAGTTCCAT
>CAZDYP010000040.1:23437-31756 GCA_964509505.1 uncultured Anaerolineae bacterium
ACGGAATATATTTTGATCGTTCGCAAGCCCGCTCCCGCCATTGACAAAGAACGCAACGCCGACGCAAAGCAGGCAGCGCACATCCCCATCAATCGTCTGTTCACGCCGGACATTGCCAATAACCTCTGGCACAGCTGATTGCGATGTTTGAGAAGGTGGGGGGAAGCGCGTGATAGCCCTAAAGATAAAGAGGAGTGTCTAATGCCCACCGCCGTCGTCGCCATCGGCGGCAATTCCCTGATTGCCGACCCACAACATCAAACTGTGCCTGACCAATTCGCGGCCACGCGCGAAACGGCAAAACATCTCGTGGCGATGGTGGCGGCGGGTTGGAACATCGTCGTGACACATGGCAACGGGCCGCAAATCGGCTTCATCTTGTTGCGTTCTGACCTTGCCGCGCACGTCCTCCATCGCGTGCCGCTCGATTCATGCGGCGCCGACACGCAGGGCGCGATTGGCTACATGATTCAACAATGTTTGCAGAACGAGTTCCAACGACGCGGTCTTGCCAAACAAGCTGTGACCGTCGTGACGCAAGTGTTGGTGGACCGCAACGACCCTGCGTTTCAGCAACCCAGCAAACCTATTGGCTCGTTCTACGACGAAGCGAAAGCGCGTGAGCAGATGGCGAAGCATGGCTGGACGATGGCGGAAGATGCGGGGCGCGGTTGGCGGCGCGTCGTGCCATCGCCCTTGCCCAAAGAGATTGTCGAGGTGGACGCGATTCAACATTTGATTGCCGCCGGCTTCATCGTCATCGCAGTGGGCGGCGGCGGCATTCCCGTCGTGCGCGACACCACAGGCAACTTGCGCGGCGTCGAAGCGGTGATTGACAAAGATTATGCGTCGGCGCTGCTGGCGGCTACCATCCACGCCGATTTGTTTTTGATTTCGACGGCGGTCGAGCAAGCCGCCATCCACTACAAACAACCGCAGCAGCAAACCATCGCACAACTCACGGTCGCAGAAGCAAAGCGCTATCTCGCCGAGGGACAGTTCCCCGCAGGCAGCATGGGACCGAAAATTCAAGCGGCTATCTCGTTCATCGAGCACGGCGAGCCTGCGACACGCTCAGGACACAGCCGTGAAGCGCTGATTACGAATCCTGAAAACATCGGGCGCGCGTTACGCGGTGAGACAGGTACGCGTATCGTGGCGGATAGCCGATAGCAGATGGCGGATAGCCATTTGCCATTTGCCATCTGCCATTCTCCATTTGCTATTGGCAAGGAGTTCTCCATGTCATTCAACTTCATTTCGCTGCTAGGCTCAGTGATCGTCGGTTACTTGCTGGGCTCGGTGCCCTCGGGCTTCATTTGGGTGAAGGTGTTCACAGGACAAGACGTGCGAACCGTCGGCAGTGGGCGCACGGGCGGCACCAATGTCTATCGCGCGGCGGGACGCACTGCGTTTTTGCTGACCATTGTGAGCGACATCGGCAAAGGCTTTGTGGCTGTATTGATTGCGAATGCGCTTTGGGGTTCTCCCTGGTATTTGTTCGCTGCCTTCTTTGCGCTCGTCGGCAACAATTGGTCGCTCTTCTTGCGTGGGCATGGCGGGGCGGGCGTGATGACGGCAAGCGGCACCATGTTCGCCATCGCGCCTGTGCCGGTGTTGTTAATTGGATGGTTTCCCGTGTTGCTCGTGTGGCTTACGCGCATTGCCTCGATTGGCTCGCTTGCGGCGGCCGTGCTGATACCGCTATGGTTCGGCGTGTTGACCTTTGCGGACATTGAGTTGCTCAAGCCACTGAAGCAACCGACCGAGCACTTCATTTATTTGCTCGCCGCGGGCGCACTGCTCATCGTCGTTCACGCGCCGAATATCCAACGCTTGCGCGAAGGGCGTGAGCGAAAAATTGGCGAGCCTGCGAAGAAGAACTGATTGCGCTTCCCTAATTTCCTTTAATCTCCCTGCAAGGAAATTAGGGAAGATTAGGGGAAATGAGCTATGACGTCAGCCAATATCACCCTTATCGGCACGGGCAGCTGGGGCACGACGCTCGCGGTGTTGTGGGCGCGGCTCGGTTTGAACGTGACGTTGTGGGCGCGCACACCCGACGAAGCCGCCGCGCTCAATGCGCGCCGCGAGAACGTCACCTTTTTGCCCGGCATTCCCTTTCCGCTCACGTTGCGCGTTACGCACGACCTCGCCGCCGCGACAGGCGACGCGCACCTCATCCTGCTCGTCGTGCCTTCACAAACTTTTCGCGCGAACGTCGCGCGGTTGCGTGCGCTCGTGCGTCCTGCGCAAATTGTCATCAGCGCAGCGAAAGGCATCGAGCTGGAGACGCTGCAACGCATGAGCGAAATCATGCGCGCAGAATGGCCGCACATGCCAGCCGAGCGCTTATGCGTGTTGTCAGGACCAAATATCGCACGCGAGATTGCCGCGGGCTTGCCAGCCTCGACGGTGATTGCAGCGCAAGACGAAGCGGTGGCGCGCGAAGCGCAGACGCACTTGTTGACGCCGACGTTTCGCATCTACACACACAGCGATATCGTGGGCGTCGAACTTGCAGGCGCGCTCAAGAACGTGATGGCGATTGCCGCTGGGGTAGCCGATGGCTTCAACGTCGGCGAGAACGCGAAGGCGACGTTGCTTACCCGCGCGCTCGCAGAGATGTCGCGTTTGGGTGTGGCGTGCGGCGCGAATCCCATGACCTTTGCGGGACTCGCGGGTATTGGCGATTTGATTTGCACTTGCAATAGCCGTCATAGCCGCAACCATACCGTCGGCGAAAAGTTGGCGCAAGGTCAGCCGCTGGGCGAAATTTTGGCGAGCATGAAGATGGTGGCCGAGGGGGTGACGACAACGAAGGCCGCGCGACAACTCGCCGTGCGTTGCGGCGTCGAGATGCCGCTGGTCGAGCAAGTGTACGCGGTGTTGTTTGAAGGCAAGTCGCCGCGTCAAGCCATTGGCGACTTGATGGGGCGTGGAGCGAAGTCGGAGTTTTATGGCATCAGCAGTCCGTAGCCAATCATCAGAGTCAGTAATCTGATGTGTGTGTTCACTCGTAGTATTGAGTGATGGAAAAAGGTCATGCACGTTCAGTCTAATTCTCACAAGGAGGAGAAAAATGTGTGACAATCATGCGCATCCCGACCCCGTACAACATCTCGTCAATGAATGGGAACACGGCGCGATGAACCGCCGTGAGTTTTTTCAACGCGCCCTCTTTTTGTTGGGCAGTGCGACAGCAGCGGAAGCGTTGCTAGCCGCCTGTTCACCCGCCGTCGTGCCATCGCCCACGAGCGCGCCCGTCGCGCCCGTCGCGCAAGCAACAGCGACAACTCTGCCACCGCCGCCCACACCTGTGCCGCCCACAGCCGTGCCGCCCACAGCCGTGCCGCCCACACCCGTGCCGGCGACGCCGACTCGCCCACCGCAACCCACGCCCGCGCCATTCACGCCGCCGCCGACCAGCGCGTTGCCCGGCTACGTTGACGCAGCGGCGGTTGATTTCAGCGAGGTCAACTACCCGAGTGGCGATGTGAAGATGATCGGCTATTTGGCAAAGCCGAAGACGGGCAGCGGTCCCTGGCCCGCGGTCATCACGATTCACGAAAATCGTGGCATCACCGATCATCACAAAGATGTCGCGCGCCGCGTGGCGAACCTCGGTTACGTCGCGTTGAGCGTGGATTTTCTGTCGCGCTTGGGCGGTTCAGCCAAGTACGCCAATCCACCCGAAGATCCGACGCGTGCAATTGGTCAGTTGCAGCAAGCGGATATCAATAAGGACATTGTGGCTTCAGTTGCCTACCTCAAAACCCTAGCGTTCGTGAAGCCGAAATTCGGCATCATGGGCTTTTGCTGGGGCGGCGGCAACGCGCTGAACGGGGCGATTGCGGCCAGTCCCGACATCGTCGCAACAATCGTCTTTTATGGGCGTAATCCAGCTAATCTTGACGATGTAGCCAAGATCAACGGGCCCGTGTTGGGCATCTATGCAGAAAACGATCAGGGCATCAATGGCGGCATCCCTGCGTTGGTCGAGGCGATGAAGAAGCACAACAAATCATTCGAGTACAAGAACTATCCAGGCACACAACACGCCTTCTTCAACGACAGCGGTCCGCGCTTTGTGGAATCGCAAGCCAAAGAAGCGTGGGCGCGTTTGGTGGAGTTTTACAAGAAGCAGTTGGCTTAACTTAGTTTAGTGTTGGACATAAGCGGTCAGACCTGTCAAGTCTCGGCAGCTGGCTCAATGATCAGGCGGAACTCCCATGCGAGGGTTCCGCCTGATGTTTTTCGAGCGCGCTCATTAGACCCAATTATGACTTTGCCAAGACTTCGGAAGTCTGGATTGTGATATGCCCTATGGTTGATTGAATAGCGCGAAGCGCGCCAAGGGCACCTCGATGTGGCAACGATTGCCGAACGCATCGTAGCCGCCCCACCAGTGTTCGGCGTCGTATCCGATGCGCGGGTGTCCCGTCACATCTAATGCCAACGAGGGGCGCTTGCCATTGAACCACGTTTGGATGGGGCAACTGTACTGGGGCAGTTCAGGATATTGCCCGATGATGGCGGACGTGGATTCGACCGAGTTGGCTTGCCACGTCGCCGACGTAGATTCGCAATTCACATTGCACCACGCATAGCCCAACCCTGCGCCATCACGCTCGTACGCCAGGCGCGGGCGATTGGTCGCGTCGAGCGCCAAGTCAACCTCGCGCCCATGATTGTCGGGCGTGCCGACGAGCGCTTGATTCCAGTCGTTGACAGCGTTTTGGAAACAAGCGGTGTTGCACCAGAGATAATGCAAGCGGTAAGGTTGCAAGGGTTGGCTGACGTAGTTGCCCGTGTAGAGCGCGATGCGTGGCCGTCCTTGCGAGTCCAGCCGCAAACTGAACTGGGCGTCGGCATTGCCGATGGAACTATGCAGAATCAAGATGTACCAGTTTGTAAGCGTGTCGCACGCGGTGTCGCACCCTAAATAAAGCAAGTTGGTGACATAAGCCTGACGTTGCTCAGCATAGACGAAGTAATCCAGCAAGAGGCGCGGCTTGCCGTCGGGTGTGAATGCCAATGAAGGCTTGAGGAACCATTTGCCATCGGCCAGCAGCACCTCTGACCAATTGGCAGCCGTCTCGCAATTCGCATCGCAATGAGTGTAGAACGTGCCATAGTGATCGTTGCTGTAATCCGCATAGACAAACGCGGGGCGGCCCTGCGCGTCGAGCGCGAAGTAGTGGTTGTTTTGAAAGCTGCGTTGGCCCGCTGTTTCGTTGACGATGGCGACCACGCTGATGGTCCAATTGGCGCTGTTCACGCAACCGCTATTGCAGACGGCGTACTGATATTCATGGGTGTCACTCGGCAGCGCGGGGTTGTCGCTGGTGTAGAGTAACAAACGTGGATGGCCCGCCGAGTCGAGCGCCAAACGCACATCCTGTGCATAGTTACTGAGACGCACCCGCGTCCAGTTCGCTGGCTGGGCGCAGTTTGCCGCGCAATAGGTGTAGTATGCGGGACGCTGACCGTTGTCCACATCCGAGAAGATGGCGTAGCTGACGTGGATGCCACCCGCGCCATCTATGCCAACCGACGTGCCATAGGTCGGAATGATCGTCCCCGTCGTCGTGGTATAGGGCAACCAGAACGCGGCGTTGCCTCCTCCGCTGCTGCTAACCGTCACAGTCGTTTTGGCAGTCGTCGTGCCAAAGGCGTTGGCGGCGGTGAGCGTGTATTCGGTGGTTGTCGTTGGGTTCACGGGACCGCTGCCGCTTGGCCCCGTGACGGTTCCAATGGTTGGCATGATGGTCAGTGTGGTTGCGCCGCTCACGTTCCACGACAACGTGCTGGCGCCGCCCGAGGCGACGGTGGAGGGATTGGCGCTGAAGCTGTTGATGATTGGGGTGCTGCCTGTCGGGGCGCGCACGACGAGCGGTAAGTAAACTTGATAATTGTTGGCTAGTCGCGCTATCAGCGTTGGTGTCGGTGTTGGCTCTTGCGCAACGGCAGAAGGAACTTCCTTGCCAGAGGTCAGCCCCAACAGCATCGCCAAACTGATCAGAAAAATGATAGTCATGCATAGTGGTGTTTGCATGGTCACACTCCTAAAAACAAGACTCAGAGAGACTCACAGGATCGTGATGCAATCTGAAGCTGCGCTAGGTCTTCGCTAGTCTCACAGCTTTCACGACTGCATGGCGAGAGCGCCAGCTCAACAACTCGGTGACGAGGAAGCCGAAGATGAAGTTAGAGGTTGCCGTCTCGATGAAATGCGAAAGGCGCACACTGGCGTCGGGCATGATGGGATTGGGAACGGCATGGGCGATGTTCATCGGCAGTGCGTAGAGCAGACCCACCAACAACGCCACTTGCCACACCGGACCGCGCGCCATGCACATGACGGGCAACGCGAAGAGCACCCAGAGCGCCGAGCGCACAAGCTGCAACGGGATCAGCAAGGCGAAGTTGAAGACCTCTTGATTCATGCCTTCGCCATACAGCGCGCGCAGCGTGGGATTCTGCCAAGCGACTATGTAGCCGAACCCGAAATACAGCACGAGGTAGAGCACGGCGATAAGCGCCAGTTTCCACAACCATTCTGTGGCAGTCAGCGGCAGACGCGCGCGTGTCTCGGGCTCTGTTCCCGTTGAGTGCCAACGGCCCCAGACGAAGACCGCTGCGGGCGTGAAGATCAGGACGAGCGGAAGCGTTTGCAATGCGACGGCGACTGCCAAGCTGCGTGGGATGTTCAAGGCTGGGGCAAACCAAGCTGTTTCTATTTGTGACATGATGGTCATCACGCCGTACCAGGCGAACATGGTCGCCATAACCAAACGCCAGCCGCACCACGTGGAGCGCTCGATGATAAGTGAGATGACCAATGTATTCACCAACGCCACCAAGCCAAGCCCCACCACCGCCCCTAGCTGCTGCTCTGGCGTCGGGGTCCAAGACAGACCGGTGTCAACGAAGGCTGAGCTAATTCCAAACACGACGAGGTAAAGAGTGGCAAGCCCTAGACATTTCAGCGATGCTATGCAAATCGTTTTGAGTGACATGAGAAATCCTTTCGAGAGACCCGCAGGGTTTTGGAAACCCTGCGGGTCTGATTAGACATTTGAGCTAAGCCGCCTCACAGATAGCGCGCGACGGCCATTAGCACGATAGCAAGAATCATCAACGAGGCATCCCACATGCCGCCGACGCGCAAACGATTTTGTAGCGTTTGCATGCGCGCGAGTTTCTCTGGCGCGGGGGGACCGCCTGCCGTCGCCAGCTCTTTGCCGAGCGTCGAGATGCCCAGCGCCGTTGGACTCATCAGCAGAATGCCCAAAAAGAACGTGGCAATTCCCGCCAGTCCGCCGATGGTAAAACCGAGCCCTGAGTTGGTGGTGATCCACGCGAGTTGAAAACCTGAAGCCCGCCAATACAGGAGCAACCCGCTCAGCGTCGTGATGGGCGCGGCGAGGTTCATGAAGAGCGACAAACGCCGCGCACCCATGAGCCGTTCTATGAACCGTCCACCTTCAGCGCCAGCAGCGCTGACTGTGGGCATGATGAAGAACGCCAGCGCCAAATTCGTTCCCGCCCAAAAGACGCCGCCAAACACGTGCAGCAACCGCAAGAAAATTGTGACTGCATCCATCTTTCGCCTCCGTAAAATTGTCCGCGCGATACCGCGCGAGATTTATTGAATAACAATCTGACCGACCATGCCTGCTTCTTTGTGGCCCGCCAAACTGCAAATGAACTCGAATGTGCCTGTCGTCGTCGCGTCGAACTCGAACGTCGTTTTTTGTCGCGACTCGGCGCTGACGGCGATGTTCAGCTTGGCTTGCTTCAGATCATGCTTGAGCGCGCCTTGACTGTTGTCGAATGTCACTCGGACACGCTCGCCCGCTTTGACCGTGAGGGTGTTGGGCGAGAATTTGAACTCGCTCGTTACAATCGTGACCTCAGTCGTGGGCGTTGCGCGAGGTGTCCGCGCTGGTTGACAGCCCGCGCTCATCCACACGCTGGCGCTGATGAGTGCGGTTGTGATCAACCAAGAAACACTCATGTTCAGAAATCGTGCGCGGCGGAACATGGGGAGGTAGCGGCGTTCTTTAACGCCGCCCGCGCGCAAGAGAGCGCGCGCTCCGCACCGACGCATATTTTCTTGACATGAGCGCCAAGAAAGTTTCATGGATTCATGCTCCTTTCATCAGCTGGATGATTGCTCGCGCGCAGCGGGCGGCGCGCGTGCGCTGTGATGTTTTTCGTGTTGATGCTTGAGGCCTTCTTGATACAGGAACACTTGGATCAAACAACACGGCTCAGCGTTAGTCATTCGCGCTTGTCTTTCGAGCAAAAAGA